>NZ_LMOB01000002.1:0-315543 GCF_001423185.1 Plantibacter sp. Leaf314
ACGAGGTTTTTGGCATTTGACATTGTGCACGCTGTTGAGTTCTCAAGGATCGGATGCTCCTGCCTTTGGCCATCACGACCGCCCTGCAGGGCAACTTCTCTAACTTACCACTTCTTCGATTGTTGTCAAGTCGAGCGAGAGTCGATCTCGTTGAGCCGAAGCCCACCGGATCCTCACCGTCTCGATGACCCGAGATCTGGGAAGTTCCAACCTAGTCTTGAAGCGAGACAATCTCAAGTGTGAGTCTTGCTCACGACGAGACGCTCAGCTTTTGGCTGGGTGTCGGTCCCACTTGAGGCCGGGAAGCTCTTCCGCTTCCCGCACCTTTGGGGTGACGAGTGATTACTCTACGCAGACCGCCAGGTCGTGGCAAATCGCCATTGCATCCCGGGCGTGTCGCCCGAATCCATGGGGATCACCGCTTGCCATCGTCTCCGATGCCCCTCACCGCAGGGGTGTCCGAACCGGCAGCGGTGACCGAAGCGACGGCCAGCGGGCTCCCACCCAGGGCGGTGAACGTGTACTCGTCACCGGCGGACGCCACCGACCAGCTCCGCTCACCCGTGATCGCATCGATCCCGACGAGCCCGCCGTCCAACGTGAGGAGGAGCGTCCGCTCGCCGTATCCGACGAGGCTGCCCTCAGCGTCCTGTTCCTCGTAGCGGACCTCCCCGTTGCCGGCATCGACGCCGGTGTACCCGCCGTCACCGTCGCTGAGCATGATCGTGTCGCCGACGGTGTACGCGCCGTCCCACGTGCTCATGAGTCCACTGCGCCATTCGACCTCGCCGGATCCGGGGTCGAGACGACGCACCCGCTCCCCCGACTGGTCGGCCACGACCAGGAGACCGGTCGCATCGAGGACCACCGGCAACGCCCCGGCCGCCTTCCACCGCTCGGCGCCGGTGCGGTCGTCAACCCCACGGATGGTCGTGTCGTTGCCGGAGTAGTCGATCGCGACGAGATCACCACCGACCTGCTGGTAGTACCAGGAGTCGTCACCCTCCCAGGCGATCGGCGAGCCGTCGGTGAGCGAGTAGACCGCTCCGTCGTAGAAGAGCTTGTCGCCGGCGGTGGTCGCCCGCTCGCCGGCGTCGCCCTCGATCTCCCAGATCGGCTCGGTCAGATCCGTCGACCGGTACCGACCGACCGTTCCCCTGCCGTCCGTGGTGGTCGACGAGATCAGCAGGTCCCCCTCGAGCCCCGGGACGAAGGCGGCCGGTGCGGCGAAGTCCGCGAAGCCGATCCCCTCGACACTCGAATGCTCCTGCGACGTGGAGACCACGTGTCCGTCGCGGCGACTCACCGCGACCATGAGGTCGCCCTGGTTGAGCACGATGGCGGCAGCATCGGGAGGCGAGACGACCACCGGGGCGTCGAACCGGTCGAACTCCGGGGAGAGCTCGGTCACACGGCGGTCCCAGAGCGTGTGCCCGTTGGCGGTGTTCACGAGGGAGATCACCGTCTCACCGGGGGCGTCGTCGAGGCTCGTCTGATCCAGCGGCCGGTCGGTCGACCACACCAGGAGCGCCGTGCTCGGACTCGCCGTGTACCCGTTCACGTACAGCTCGTCCCCCGCGGGCACCTCGTCGTCGAGCGGGTGGGCGAGATCCCAGGTCCCGACGGTCGGCTTCGTCGGGAGGTCGCGCAGTAACGCCAGCCCTTCGACGCGGTGCGGGACGGACGCGACCACGATGAGCACGACGACCACGATCGCGGCGACCACGGCTGCGGCGATCCCACCGAGCAGGAACCATCGACGCCGCGAGGGGACCCGTTTGGCCGAAGCCGGCAACGAGTCGGGATGCCAGACGACGCGGGGGCCGGTGGTGCCCACCTCCACCGTCTCCCCCGTCGCGGTCGCAGGGAGCGTGTCCCGCGCCGTCGCCGCAGGCAGCTCGGCGGCTGAGGACGAGACCTCCGGGGACGTGGGCGGTGCAGACGTCGCGGGCGCGGGTGCGGGTGCGGGTGCCTCAGACGAGTCCGTCTCCGGGGAGGGCACCCCGCCGGGAGTGACAGCGGCGGTCCCGTCCTGGTCGACCGCACCGGTCGACGGCGTCGGCTCGTCCGTCGACGCCGTCCCGGACGTCGGCGCGATCTCGGTTTCGGTCTCGGCCTGCGTCCCGAGATCGCCCGCCGTCTCAGCGTCCGTGTCGGCCCCGCTCGCCGAGAGCTCTTCCGATCGCACGGGCAGCATGCTGCCACAGCTCGGGCACACGCCGTCGCGACGATCGACGATCTCGGTCCCGCACGCCTCGCAGAGCTGCACTCGGAGCATCCCTCTCAGATTCGACGACGATCGCGACGCCGTGGTCGGCGGATCAGGCGGACGCGTCGTCCAGGAAGACCCCGGCGAGCGTCCGCTTACCGCGACGGATCACGGCCACCCCACCGGGGAGGAACCGACCCGCAAGCGTGGCGTCGACATCGTCGATCTTCCGGTTGTTCACAGAGACGCCCCCCTGGGTGACCGCGCGCCTGGCCTCGCCGAGGCTCGAGCAGAGTTCCGTGTCGACCAGTGCCTGGATGACCAGGGTGTCCTCGCCGGTGGCGCGGTTCGGGAGCTCTGCGACGGCGGAGCGGAGCGTGTCCACGTCCAGTGCCTCGAGCTCGCCCTGCCCGAACAGCGCGGCGGACGCGGCGATGGCGGCGTCCGTGGCCGTCGTCCCGTGGACGAGCGCGGTGACGGCGTAGGCGAGCGTCTTCTGCGCCTCACGCCTGAACGGTTCGGCCTCGGTCGCGGCCGCCAATCGCTCGATCTCGGACCGGTCGAGGAAAGTGAAGACCTTCAAGCGGGCGACGACGTCCGCATCGTCGGTGTTCACCCAGAACTGGTAGAACGCGTACGGACTCGTCATGCTCGGGTCGAGCCAGACCGCGTTGCCCTCGCTCTTGCCGAACTTCGTGCCGTCGGAGTTCGTGATGAGCGGGGTCCCGATCGCGTGGACGTTCGCCCGCTCCACCCGGTGGATGAGGTCGGTGCCGCTCGTGAGGTTGCCCCACTGGTCGCTTCCGCCGGTCTGCAGCACGCACCCGTACTCGCGGTAGAGCTCGAGGTAGTCCATGCCCTGGAGGATCTGGTAGCTGAACTCGGTGTAGCTGATGCCCGCCTCGGAGTTGAGCCGCGCACTCACGGCGTCCTTCTTGATCATCGTGCCGACGCGGTAGTGCTTCCCGATCTCACGCAGGAAGTCGATCGCGGACAACGGCGCCGTCCAGTCGAGGTTGTTGACCATACGAGCGGCGTTGTCGCCCTCGAAACTCAGGAAGCGTTCGATCTGGGCGCGCAACGACTGCACCCATTCGGCGACCGTGTCCGGGGTGTTCAAGGTGCGTTCGGCGGTGGGCCGAGGATCGCCGATGAGCCCCGTCGACCCGCCGACGAGTCCGAGCGGCCGGTGACCGGCCAGCTGGAGGCGACGCATGACGAGGAGCTGGACGAGGTTGCCGAGGTGCAGGCTCGCCGCGGTGGGGTCGAACCCGCAGTAGTAGGTGATGGGGTCTCCCGCGAGCAGAGCCTTCAGCTCCTGCTGGTCGGTCGACACGTGGACGAGCCCGCGCCACACGAGTTCGTCCCAGATGTCCTCGAAGGCTGGATCGTTGCGCTGTTCAGGGAGAGCGAGGTTCGACACGCGTGCAAGGCTATCAGCGCCGGGTCGACCGCCCGATCGATCGAGGGCGGCGCTGTACCAGGACCCGCTCGTCGACTTGCGGTATTTCCTCTCAGTCGTGCGAGTTGTTGAAATTCCTGCATGGAGGGTCTACGGTGAGCGTGAACCGACTGACGGGAGGAATGCCGTGTTCGTCCTCACCGTCGACCAGATCGCCAGCCGGACCGGCCCGGACCGCGCCGGAACCGTCATCGACGCCGTCAACGAGCGGTTCCGGGACCGTCTCCTCCTCCCCGCGGAACGGACGGCGGGCGACGAGTTCCAGCTCGCCACCGAGGACGCCGAGCTGGCGCTCACGATCGCCCTCGACCTGCTGCGTGACCGGGGATGGAGCGTGGGCGTCGGTCAAGGAGACGTCCGCCGACCGCTTCCCGAGTCGACCCGCGCGGCCACCGGGCAGGCCTTCTACGCCGCGAGGGACGCCGTCACCCGCGCCAAGCGCGCGCCCTTCCGATTCGCGCTGGACGCCGCCGACCGGGAACGAGGCGCCGACCTCGAAGCACTCATCGTCCTCCTGTTGCACCTCCGGGACCGCCGCACCGCCGGCGGCTGGGAGGTGGCCGACCTCCTCGCCTCGGGTGCGACGCAGACGGAGGCGGCGGAACGGCTCGGGATCACGGAGAGTTCCGTGAGCCGCCGAGTGGCCGCGGCCGGCATCCGGGCCGAAGCCGCGGCGACCACCGCGCTCGTCCGACTCCTGGTCGAGCTCGACCAGCACTCGGACACCCCCCATTCCGTCGATCGAAAGGACGAGCGATGAACCTCTTCGTGCTCACCCCGCTCATCTGGCCGACCATCGTCGGCCTCCTCGGGAGCGCCCTGCTCTTCCTCCTGCTCGGGCGGCTGCTCGCCGCGCGGCTGGCGAACCGGCTCATGGTCGCCCTCGCCGTCCTGATGGCGACCGGCGCGCTCGCGACGGCCCTCGTCCCCGCCACCCCGCCGAGCGGCCCGGCCCTCCTGCTCCTCGGCACCTTCGTCCTCGCCGTGGCGGTCGCGGGCGGCGGGCCGGTCGCGTCGTTGGTGCTCTCGCTCGCGACGAAGGGCACCGTGGCACCCGGTGTCCACGGCGGCATCCTCGTGGGAGAACGGCACACGGGCGAGTCGCAGGTCGTCGGCCGTCCGATCGAAGTCCTCCGCGGCGGGATGGCCATCGGCGTCCTCGAACGGCTCGCCCTCGTGGCCGCCCTGTTCTCCGGCTATCCGGAGGCGATCGCCGTCATCGTTGCGGTCAAGGGCGTCGGCCGTTTCAGCGAGCTGGACTCGGCCGAGGCACGCGAACGGTTCATCATCGGCTCGCTGGCCAGCCTCCTCTGGGCGGCAGGCGTGGCGTCGATCCTCGTCATCGCTCGGGGCTGAGCCGCTCGTCAGTCGGCGGCCCGGGGCGACCGACGATAGGGCGAGACGGTCGCCTCCCCGGGAAGGACGAACCGCCACGGATACGCCGCGCCACCGCCGACCCCGCTGACACCGGTCCTCGGCCCGCTCACCGGATCCGACACCCGCTGCGGCAAGGCGAGGTCGAACGGCGGAGCGGCGAGGTCGTCGCCGGACTGGGCGAGCGTCACGCCGAGGGCGACCGTCAGCCGTGCCGGCCCTCGGGCGAGGTCACGGGCGGACACGCGCTCGCCTCGACGCCGTCGGGCGAGCTCCTCGCCTCCGACGACCTCTCCGGCTCGCAGCAGCACCGCCGACGCGGTTCCGACCGGCGAGCACACCACGTTGATGCACACGTGCATGCCGTAGCTGAAGTACGCGTACAGGTGGCCTGGCGCACCGAACATCGGACCCGTCCGAGGTGTGGGTCCGCGATGGGCGTGCGAGCCGGGATCCTCACCGACGCCGAGATAGGCCTCGACCTCGGTCAGCCTGACCGACACGGTGCCCTCCGGCGTCGTGTGGGACAGCACCGCGCCGAGCAGCGCCGGCGCGACCTCCAAGGCCGACGCCGAGGTCAACGCGTGCAACGCACCGGCCGCCGTCATGAGACCCGGCGCCGCCTACAGTGTGAGGGCCTGCGACAACGCGCCGACCCGGCCGACGAGCGTGACGAGCTGGTCCTGCACCCGTTCCGGCGCCGTGCCACCAGCACCGAGTCGGCTGCCGATCGAGCCGTCCACCGTCAGGACGCTCCGGACCTCAGGAGTGAGGTGCTCGGACACGCCGGCGAGCGCGGCGTCGTCGGGTTCGTGCAAGGCCAAGCCCCGCTCCTCACAGTATTTGACGAGGGCCCCGCTGATCTCGTGCGCGTCCCGGAAGGCGACCCCCTGCTTCACCAGCCACTCGGCCACGTCCGTCGCGAGCGAGAAGCCCTCAGGCGCGAGCTCGCGCAGACGCGCCGTGTCGAACCGCAGTGTCGCGACCATCCCGGTGAACGCCGGGAGCAGGACCTCCAACTGGTTCACGGAGTCGAAGACCGGCTCTTTGTCCTCCTGCAGGTCGCGGTTGTACGCGAGCGGCAGTGCCTTGAGCGTCGCCAGCAGCCCCGTCAGATTGCCGATCAGCCGGCCGGACTTCCCTCGGGCGAGTTCGGCGATGTCGGGGTTCTTCTTCTGCGGCATGATGCTCGAGCCGGTCGAATAGGCGTCGTCGAGGGTCACGAAGCCGAACTCGCGGGTGTTCCACACGATGATCTCTTCGGCGAACCGCGACAGGTTGATCCCGATCAGCGAGGTGATGAACGCGAACTCGGCGACGACGTCGCGACTCGCCGTCGCGTCGATCGAGTTCTCGGTGGGGCGATCGAGGCCCAGCTCCCGAGCGACGAGCACGGGGTCGAGGCCGAGCGAACTCCCGGCGAGTGCTCCGGATCCGTAGGGTGACGCACTCGCTCGGGCCAGCCAGTCACGGAGCCGTTCCAGGTCCCTGGTCAGCGGCCAGGCGTGCGCGAGCAACTGGTGCGCGAGCAGCACCGGCTGGGCGTGCTGCAGGTGTGTCCGGCCGGGCATCGCCGCGCCGGGGTGTGCCTCCGCCTGGGAGACGATCGCATCGATCAGGTGGACGACCTCGCGGGCGATCGCCCGGCCGTGATCGATCAGGTAGAGCCGGACGAGCGTGGCGATCTGGTCGTTGCGGCTGCGGCCGGCGCGCAGCTTCCCGCCGAGTTCCTTCCCCGCCCGCTCGACGAGGCCACGTTCCAGCGCGGAGTGCACGTCCTCGTCGCTCTCCGCGGCGACGAAGACGCCCTCGGCGACATCCGCGTCCAGTCGGTCGAGCGCGGCGAGCATGTCGCGGAGTTCGGCGTCGTCCAGGTAGCCCGCCGCGGCCAGCGCCTTCGCGTGGGCGCGGGAGCCGGCGATGTCGTAGGCGGCGAGGACCCAGTCGAACTGCGTCGACTTGCTCAACCTCGCGAGCTCCGGCGACGGTCCGCTCGCGAACCGTCCTCCCCAGAGGGCTCCCGATTCGCCTGCACGGTTCTGCTGTTCTGCCACGATGGGCCTCCTGTACTGCTCGCGTCCGAAGCGCTCCGGACGGGTCGATGTGGCTGAAGCGGTGGTGGGTCAGGCCACGGAACCGGTGTGCTGCTGTTCCAGCAGCCAGACGAGCAGGGCCTTCTGCGCGTGGAGGCGGTTCTCCGCCTCGTCCCAGATGATGCTCTGCTCGCCGTCGATCACCTCGGCCTCGACCTCGAAGCCGCGATCGGCCGGCAGACAGTGCATGAACACGGCGTCGGCGGCGGCGAGCCCCATGAGTCTCCGGTCGACCCGGTAGCCGCCGAAGATCGCCACACGCTGTGCCTTCTCGTCCTCTTTGCCCATCGACACCCAGGTGTCGGTGATCATGACGTCGGCGCCCGCTGCGGCCTCGTCCGGGTCGGTCGTCACGAGGATCGACCCGCCCGTCGTCTCGGCGATGCGTTCCGCGTCCGCGACGACATCCGGCGACGGAGCGAACTCCGCGGGCGCCGCGACCCGCACGTGCATGCCGGCGGTCGCGCCGGCGAGCAGGTAGGAGTGCGCCATGTTGCTCGCGCCGTCTCCGAAGAACGACATCGTCAGCCCCGCCAGACCGCCTTTGTGCTCACGGATGGTGAGGAGGTCGGCGAGCAGCTGGCACGGGTGGAAGTCGTCGGACAGGGCATTGACCACGGGCACGGTCGTTCCAGCGGAGATCTCCTCCAAGCCGGACTGCGCGTAGGTGCGCCAGACGATCGCCGCGACCTGGCGTTCCAGCACCCGAGCGGTGTCCGCCGCCGTCTCCTTGCCGCCGAGCTGGCTGTTCGCCGTCGAGATGATGAGCGGGGACCCACCCAGGTCGGCGATGCCGACGGCGAAGGACACCCGCGTGCGCGTGGAGGACTTGTCGAAGATGACCGCGACGGTCTGCGGGCCGGCCAACGGCTGACGGGACCAGCGGTCCCGCTTGAGCTCGGTGGCGAGATCGAGGATCTGGGCCTGCTCGGCCGGGCTGAGGTCGTCGTCGCGGAGGAAGTGACGGGTCATGACTGAGAGTCCTGTTCGTGAGGGTCGGTGGCCGGTCAGGCCTGGACGGCGTCGAGCGCGGCGCGGAAACGCGTGGTGAACTCGTCGATCTCGGCGTCGCCGATGATCAGCGGGGGTGCGATGCGGATGCTCGTCGCGTTCGGTGCGTTGATGATGAGGCCTCGCTCGAACGCCGCGGCGGACAGCTCCGCCGCCACGGGTGCGCTGAGGCCGATGCCGATGAGGAGGCCGTGTCCGCGGACCTCCTCGATCAGGGGTGATCCGATGGCCGTGATCACCGCCCGGAGCTGCTCGCCGCGGACGGCCGCGTTCTCGACGAGACCGGCACGCTCGATCTCCTCGAGCACCGCGTTGGCCGTCGCCGTGGCGAGCGGGTTGCCGCCGAAGGTGCTGCCGTGTTGGCCGGGTCCGAACAGCTCGGACGCCGCACCGAAGGTCACCAGCGCGCCGATCGGCATACCACCACCGATGCCCTTCGCGACGGTGATCGCATCCGGGATGATGCCGGCGCGCTGGAAGGCGAACCACTCCCCCGTGCGGCCGGCGCCGGTCTGGATTTCGTCGATGATCAGCAGCACCCCGTGCGCCTCGGTGAGCGCGCGGGCTCGGGTGAGGTAACCGTCCGGGAGGTCGATGACGCCGGCCTCGCCCTTGATCGGCTCGACGATCAGCGCGGCCACCCGATCATCGAGTTCCGCTTCCAGCGCCTCGATCGTCGTCGGGATGTGTTCGACTCCCCCGGGAAGCGGGTGGAACGCCTCCTGCAGGGCAGGCTTGCCCGTCAACGCGAGCGCGCCGAAGGTACGCCCGTGGAAGGAGTTCTCCAGGGTCAGCACCCGAGTCCGGGAACCGTCGCCGACATTCAGGCGCGCGAGCTTGAACGCCGCCTCGTTCGCCTCGGCACCCGAGTTCGCGAAGTACACCCGACCGCCGTCGTCGGCACCCGCCAGCCGCTTCAACCGGGCGGCGAGCTCGAGTTGCGGCGGAGTCGAGAAGTAGTTCGAGACGTGCGCGAGCGTGCTCGCCTGCCGGGTGACGGCGCCGACGAAGGCCGGGTGCGCGTGTCCGAGCGCGTTGACCGCGATCCCGGCGAGGAAGTCGAGGTAGCGGTTGCCCTCGGCATCCCAGACGTGACAGCCCTCGCCTCGGGTCAACATCGCGATCGGCGTGTTGAACGTACGCATCATGTCCCGTTCGACGCGGGACTTCCAGTCGCTCATGAGTCCTCCGGGACGACCTCGGTGCCGGAGCCGTTCTGGGTGAACACCTCGAGCAGGATGGAGTGCGGCACGCGGCCGTCGATGATGGCCGCCTTCGCGACGCCACCGTCGACGGCGTCGAGGCAGGCGGTCATCTTGGGGATCATGCCGGATTCGAGGCTCGGAAGCATCTGCCGCAGCTCCGTGGTCGTGATCCGCGAGACGAGCGAGTCACGGTCGGGCCAGTCGCTGTACAGACCGGCCACATCGGTCAGGATGACGAGCTTCGCCGCGCCGAGTGACACGGCGAGCGCAGCGGCGGCGGCGTCCGCGTTGACGTTGAGCGTCTGTCCGGGGTGGTCGAGGTCTGGAGCGATCGAGGACACCACCGGGATGTTGCCCGCGTCCAGGTAGGCCTGCACGGACGAGGGTTCGACGGTCACGACGTCGCCGACGAGGCCGATGTCGACGGGCTCCCCGTCGACGACGACGGAACGACGGCGTCCGCCGAACAGGCCGGCGTCCTCACCGGAGAGGCCGGCCGCGAGTGGACCGTGCTCGTTGATACGGCCGACGAGCTCAGGGTTGACCTGGCCGGTGAGCACCATCCGGACGACGTCCATGGCCTCCGGCGTGGTGACCCGGTATCCGCCGCGGAACTCACTGTGGATGTCGAGGCGTTCCAGCATGGCGGAGATCTGGGGTCCTCCACCGTGGACGACGACGGGCTTGAGCCCCGCATAGCGCAGGTAGACCATGTCCTCGGCGAAGGCCTGGGCGAGTTCGTCGCTCACCATGGCGTTGCCGCCGAACTTCACGACGATCGTCTGGTCGCGGAAGGCCTTCAGCCAGGGCAGGGATTCGATGAGGGTGGCCGCCTTGATGGCAGCCTCCTCGGGCGAGTTGTCTCGGTACTCCGTCATCGTCAACTCGCGTACGCGCTGTTCTCGTGCACGTAGTCGTGCGTGAGGTCGTTCGTCCAGATGGTCGCGCCCGCCTCGCCGGCGTGGAGGTCGATGAGGACGTGCACGGCACGGGGAGCGAGGTCGACGAGTTCACGCGGCTGATCGGGCTCTCCCGCCGTACACACCTGGACACCGTTCATCGCCACGTCGATCCCGTAGGGGTCGAATGCGGCGCCCGTGGTCCCGACGGCCGCGAGCACGCGACCCCAGTTCGGATCGTTGCCGAAGACGGCGGCCTTGAACAGGTTGCTGCGCGAGACGGCACGAGCGACCTCGACGGCGTCGTCCTCTGAGGACGCCCCGACGACCTCGATGGCGACGTCGTGGGCCGCGCCCTCGGCGTCGGCCTGCAGCTGGAGGGTGAGATCGCGGCAGACCTCGGTGAGTGCCGCGATGAAGTCGGGCAGGTCCGGGGTCGCTCCGCTCGCCCCGGAGGCGAGCAATGAGACGGTGTCGTTGGTGGACATGCAGCCGTCGGAGTCGAGACGGTCGAAGGTGACCCGCGTCGCGCTCCGGAGGGCGCGGTCGAGTTCCGCCGGCTCGAGGACCGCGTCGGTCGTGATGACGACGAGCATGGTGGCCAGCCCTGGCGCGAGCATGCCGGCTCCCTTGGCCATCCCGCCGATGGTCCACCCGTCGGCCGATCGATGCGTCGCCTGCTTCGGCTTCGTGTCGGTCGTCATGATCGCGGTCGCGGCATCGAGGCCGGCCGCCTCACCGGCGCCACCCTCCATCGTGATCGCCCGGGTCGCATCCCAGACGCCGGCGGTCAGCTTGTCGAGGTCGAGCTGCTCGCCGATCAGTCCCGTGGAGCAGACGAGGACGTCGCCCGCGGAGACCTCGAGGCGCTCCGCGACCGACTCCGCCGTCGCATGCGTGGTCTGGAACCCGCGCGACCCCGTGTAGCAGTTCGCGCCACCGGAGTTCAGGACGATGGCCGAGACGATGCCGTCCTCCATGACCTGCTCGCTCCAGAGGACGGGGTTCGCTTTGCACCGGTTGCTCGTGAACACCGTCGCCGCATGCTGCAGCGGTCCGACGTTCTGGACGATGGCGAGGTCGAGCCCGCCCGAGGTCTTCAGGCCGCAAGCGACCCCCGCCGCCACGAATCCTGCTGCTGCTGTCACACTCACGGTGCCACTCCGTTCACACTGAGGCCGGTCGACTCGGGGAGTCCGAGTGCGAGGTTCGCCGATTGGATCGCCGCTCCGGCGGTCCCCTTCACCAGGTTGTCGACGGCGGTCACGACGACCACGCGTCCGACGGCCTCGTCGACCGCCAGCCCGATGAGCGCGGTATTAGCACCGAGCACGTCCGCCGTCCGCGGGAAGGCCCCCTCCGGCAGGACCTGCACGAAGGGTTCGCCCTCGTAGGCCGACTCCCACGCGGCGCGCACCTGTGCGGCCGTGGTGCCCGGGACGATCCGCGCCGTCGAGGTCGCCAGGATGCCCCGCGACATCGGCACGATGACCGGGGTGAAGGAGATGGTCGCCACGTCCGCTCCCGCCGCTCGCAGACTCTGCGTGATCTCGGGGATGTGGCGGTGGGTTCCGCCGATCGCGTACGGGTTCGCGGAGCCGAGCACCTCGCTCGCCAGCAGGTTGAGCTTCAGGCTCTTGCCGGCGCCGGACGGGCCGACCGCGAGCACGGACACGAGGTCGAGCGGCTCGATGACGCCGGCGGCGATGCCCGGCGCGAGCGACAGGGCGACCGTGCTCGCGTTGCACCCGGGGGCGGCGATCCGCTTGGCGCCGACGAGTGCGTCGCGGCCCCGGCCGGTGGTGGTCTGCAGTTCGGGCACGCCGTACGCCCAGGCACCGAAGTAGTCGCCGCCGTAGAACGCGTCCCAGTCGCCCTCATCGACGAGCCGGTGGTCGGCTCCGCAGTCGACGACCAGCGTCTCGGGCGGGAGCGAGGCGGTGACCTCCCCCGACTTGCCGTGCGGCAGGGCCAGGAAGACGACGTCGTGCCCGGCCAGGACCTCGGGCGTCGTCGCCTCGAGGACCAGATGCCGGAGCGATCGGAGGTGTGGCTGGTGGTCGATGAGTGGTTGACCGGCGTTCGCGTGCGCGGTCACCGTCGTGACCTCGAAGTCGGGATGGTCGGCGAGCAGCCGAAGCAGCTCGCCTCCTGCGTAACCGGATGCGCCGGCGACGGCGACAGAGAAGGACATGGCTCTACCTTATTGAGTGGACGCTCGGGTGGCGGAGGCGGCGACTCCTGGACGACTGCACCGTCTCGTGGACCGTGCGGGCATCGGGGTCGCCTAGCGTCGCTCTGCGGTGGAGCGCGTGGACACGCGACGGCGGAGGGCGCGGAGCGTGATCGCCCGCGAAGAACCCTGTGCCTGGAAACGTGCCATGCCGAGAGCGTACTACGGCGACGAGGATGCGGACGAATCCGGACCGGACGCCGCGCGCTCCGCGATGAGCGCCGCCTGGACCCGGGACCGGGCATCCAGCTTCACGAGGATCCGCGACACGTGTGTGCGCGCCGTCGCCTCCGACAGGCTCAGCGCGGCGGCGATCCCCGCGTTGCTCAGTCCCGCTCGGAGCTGCGCGAGCACCTCCCGCTCCCGCGGTGTGAGGGCGGCCAGTCCCGGGTGGACGGTGACCGGACCGGTGACGACTGGAGGGCTCGATGCCGCCAGACGGTCGAGTACCCGGCGTGTGACCTCGGGAGCGAGGACCGCCTCCCCCGCATGGACACGACGGATGGCATCGACGAGGCCGGCGGCCGAGACCGTCTTGACGAGGAAGGCGTTCGCCCCGGCGGCGAGCGCGTCGTCGACGTAGCGGTCGATCGCGAAGGTCGTGAGCACGATGATCGCCGGCGGCGGGTCGACCGCGGCGAAGATGGCCGGGATCGCGTCGATGCCGGAGGCCCGCGGCATCTGCACGTCGAGGAGGACGACGTCCGGCCGGTAGCGGGTGGCCTGGGTGACGACGGACTCCCCGTCCACCGCCTCGGCGACCACCAGGATGTCGTCCGGCTCGGCGAGCAGGGCACCCAACCCGGCCCTGACGGCCGCGTGGTCGTCCGCGATCAGGACGGAGATCGTCATGTCGTCACCCCCGCGGTGACCCGGGCCGGCGGCGTTCGAAGCATCCCGGTCGGCACCGTCACCGACATCCGCCACTCGGCACCGTGAGGGCCCGCGGTGAGGTCCCCTCCCACCAGCCGCGCCCGCTCCGCCAGGCCGACGAGGCCGACGCCGCCGGAACCGACGAGGGCCGATGCGACCGGCGACGACGGCAGCGGATTGCTGAGCACGACCGAGAGTGCGCCCGGCGGCAGCGAGATCTCGACCCGCACCCGCGCGCCCGGCGCGTGCTTCGCGGCGTTCGTCAGCCCCTCGACGAGGGTCCGCAGTCCGACGATCGACGTCTGCGCCGGGACCTCGGCGAGCGCCGCGTCCCCCGGCATCCGGAGGTCGATCTCGACACCGCTGGCGCGGGCGACGTCGACCGCACGGGCGATCTGCTCGCCGGTGAGACGGTCGGGCGCCGATACCGGCACGTCTGCGGAGGGGTCCCCACGCAACACGTCGATCATCGTGCGCATGTCCGCCAAGGCTTCCAGACTGCCGGCTCGGACGAGTTCCACGGTGTGACGGAGGGTCGCCTCGTCGGCAGGCGTCCGTCGTTCCAGCGCCGCGGTCGACTGCATGGCGATCGCCGACAGGTGTCCGGCGATGACGTCGTGGAGTTCGCGGCTGAGTTCGAGCCGTTCCCGGGTGACGGCGTCCTGGCGGAGGGCGGTGGCGGCCTGCGCGATCGTGTCGGCACGCTCCCGTTGACGTTCCGCCTCGAGGCGCGGGTACCGCACCATCCTGCCGAACCAGATCGAACTGGCCAGGATCACGGGGACGGTGATGAGCGAACCCAACAGGACGCCTCCGTCCAGACGCGCGGCCGCGACGACGTCGTCGGTGAACCAGAAGACCGCGAAGACGCTGACCGCTGCGACCGCGATCGCCGTGCACACGAAGGCGGCGATGTCGACGAGGCGCGACCGTGAGTAGAGCGCGGCGGCGTAGGCGAGGTCTGACAGCACGACGAGGACCCCGACGCTGCTGCTGCCCGTCGACAGCGCTTCCGCGAGGGTGATCAGCGCCCCCAGCAGGAGCATGGTCAGCGGGCGGCGTCGC
Source organism: Plantibacter sp. Leaf314 (assembly GCF_001423185.1). Classification (NCBI taxonomy): domain Bacteria; kingdom Bacillati; phylum Actinomycetota; class Actinomycetes; order Micrococcales; family Microbacteriaceae; genus Plantibacter; species Plantibacter sp. Leaf314. The sequence goes on from NZ_LMOB01000002.1 coordinate 14,425, forward strand.
CGGAACACGTGCACGACCAGGACGGCGGCGAGGAAGACCAGCATCACCGGCGCCGTCGACGGGGTCGCCGCCATACTCCAGGGGATCTGGAATCCGATCAGCGCGAACAGGAGCCCGACGACGGCGCAGACGACGGTGACGACCGGTTCCCGGTGTCGACTCACCCATGAGCGAGGTCCTTCAAGCGCAGCCATGCGTCCATCAGACCAGTTCCCGGCGGCAGACGCGAGCGCCGGAGGGACGACGCGCCCGTACGCAGTTCCGCTGACGACGCCGGCGCAGGATCCGCAGCTCGGTCGATGTGGGGCAGCACGCCGCTGCGGGAGCATCGGGACATGGACAGCTTCACGGAACTCTTCGGGACCAGCCCGCTCATCTGGGCCATCCTCGGCGCGGAGGGCGCGTTCTGGATCCTCCTCTTCGGCGGCTTGGCGGTCCGCTACCTGCTGCGGCGGCGGCTGCTCAGTTCGATCATGCTGATCGGGGTGCCGCTCGTCGACCTCGTCCTCCTCGTCCTCACCGCGATCGATCTGGCCGGCGGCGAGGAACCGAACCTCACACACCTCCTGGCGACCATCTACCTGGGATTCACCGTGGCCTTCGGACACGCGCTCATCACGAAGACTGACGGCTGGTTCGCCCACCGGTTCGCCGGGGGCCCGGCACCGCAGGCGAAGCCGAAGTCCGGGCCCGCGTACGTTCGGGCCGCGTGGCTCGAATGGCGTCGGGTGCTGCTCGCCGTGAGCATCGCCATCGGCGGACTCCTCGCGATGCAGGCCATGGTGGGGTGGTCCGTGCCCTCCTCGTTCGCGGAGGCGAACGACGACGTCATCTGGGGCATGATCGTCAAGCTGCTCGCCATCACGGCGATCTGGCTCGTCGCAGGGCCGGTGTACGCGGTCCTGTTCCGGAGCGCCGCGGCACAGCCCGACACCACGGAGCGGGTATCCGATCCGATTCGGTCGCACTCAAGGCCCTAACGGGGGTGCGCTATCTCATATCTGAGATAGCATGACGCCATGGAAGATACGGCAACGTCTGAACGAACTGACCCCGCTGCGCCGCTCCGGCAGGTCGGAGCACTCATCCGTGGGGCACGACAGGGACGCAAACTCACCCAGGCCCAACTGGCTGAACGCGTCGGCACGAGCCAGAGCGCGATCAACCGGATCGAGCAGGGCAGCCAGAACATCAGCATCGACCTCCTGAGCCGGATCAGCACCGCGCTCGAGAGCGAGATCGTCAGTTTCGGCGAGCAGAAGAAGAACTCGCACCTCCGCGTCCAGGGCGGACGCAGACTCCACGGGAGCATCGAGGTCCGTTCGAGCAAGAACGCCTCGGTCGCCCTGCTCTGCGCGGCGCTCATGAACCGAGGCCGCACCACGCTCCACGGCATCGCCCGCATCGTCGAGGTCGACCGCATCATCGACGTCCTGCGCAGTCTCGGCGTCTCCGTCGTGTGGTCGCCCGACGGCCAGGACGTGGAGATCCACGTGCCCGACGACCTCTCGCTCGCGAGCATCGACGAGGACGCCGGACGACGCACCCGCAGCGTGCTCATGTTCCTCGGCCCGTTGCTCGGCCGATACGACACCTTCGCCCTGCCCTACGCCGGCGGCTGCGACCTCGGAACACGCACGGTCGAACCCCACCTCATCGCCCTGCGGCCCTTCGGCCTGTCCATCGAGGCCACGGCCGGGTGGTACCAGGCCACCGTCGCTCCCGATGTGCCCGAGGAACTGACCGTCGTGCTGACCGAACGCGGCGACACCGTCACCGAGAACGCGATCATGGCCGCCGCGGTCCGGGACGGGGTCACGACCATCCGCAACGCCAGCCCGAACTACATGGTGCAGGACCTCTGCTTCTACCTCGAGCTCCTCGGCATCACCATCGACGGCATCGGCAGCACGACCCTCCGGATCACGGGCCGCAGCGTCATCAACGAGGACGTGGACTACTGGCCGAGCGAGGACCCGGTGGAAGCGATGAGCCTGCTGACTGCAGGCATCGTCACCGATTCGGAGATCACCGTCACACGGGTCCCGATCGAGTTCATGGAGATCGAACTCGCGACGCTCGGCGAGATGGGCCTGCGTCACACCCGCTCCCCCGAGTACCCGGCGGCGAACGGTCGCACCCGGCTCGTGGACGTCACCGTGCACCCGTCCAAGCTGCACGCACCGATCGACAAGATCCACCCGATGCCGTTCCCCGGACTGAACATCGACAACCTGCCGTTCTTCGCCGTCATCGCCGCGTGCGCCGAGGGCGACACCCTCATCCACGATTGGGTCTACGAGGGTCGGGCGATCCACCTCACCGACCTCACGCGCCTCGGGGCGAACGTCCGCTTGCGCGACCCGCACCGCATCGACGTCTCCGGTCCGACGCACTGGTCCGGAGCCGAGGTGAGCTGCCCGCCGGCACTCCGACCCGCCGTCGTCATCCTGCTGGCCATGCTCGCGGCGAAGGGCACGAGTGTCCTGCGGAACGTCGACATCATCGCCCGTGGGTACGAGCAACTGCAGGAACGACTCATCACCCTCGGCGCCTCGATCGAGACGTTCCGCGACTGAGTCCCCTACGACGGACGCGGCCCCGCAGATCATCGATCCGCGGGGCCGCTTCGTCTGTCCTGGACCGACTCAGTCGCGGATGCTCGCGCCGAAGCGCTCCGCGGCCGCCGCCGCTCCGGCGAGCTTCGCGTCGCTCGCCTCCGCAGCCGTCAGCGTGCGATCCGACGCCCGGAAGCGCAAGGCGAAGGTGAGACTCTTGCTCCCGGCCGGCACCCCCGTGCCCCGGTAGTCGTCGACGAGGCGGATCTGTTCGAGCAGCGAACCGGCCCCGTTCCGCACGGTCTCGAGCACGGCACCTGCGGCGACCGTCTCGGGCACCAGCAGTGACAGATCCTGCGTCGCCGCCGGCAGCGTCCGGACGCCGACCGCCTCGGGCACCGCGTCGCCGAGGGCGATGATGCGGTCGAGGTCGAGTTCCGCGACGGCCACGACGCGGGGCAGGTTGGCCGCCTCGGCGACCTGCGGGTGCAGTTCACCCGCATATCCGACCAGCACGTCACCGACGTGCAGGGCCGCAGCACGACCGGGGTGCATCGCCTGGTGCGCGCCCTGGGACACCGTGATCTCGACACCGGTCGCGACGGCCACGGCCTGGACGGCCTCCAGCGCCTCGGCGATCCCGGCGGCGACCGCCGGCTGCCCCGGTTGCTTCGGCACACTGTTGCCGACGGCGAGGAAGCCGAGGTGACGCGGCTGTGCCGGGACGCCCGCTTCGAGTTCGTCGAGCTGCTCGTCCGATGGTCGGGCTGCACCCTCCGGCAACACCGACTGACCGAACGCGCCGTGCCGTGCAGGACGGAACACCGCCCCGAGCTCGAAGATCGCCAGGTCGGTCAGCCCACGCGACACGTTGCGGTGGGCGACGGTGAGGAGACCGGGCACCATGGACGCCCGGAGATACGGAGCTTTGGCGTCGAGGGGGTTCGCGAGCTTCACCGACGGGAGTTCCCCCGGCTGGGCGGTGCCGAAGCGGGCGTTCTCCTCGGCTGAGACGAACGGGTACGACAGGACCTCGGTGGCACCGCCGTAGGCGAGCGCGTCGGCGACGCCTCGGCGGAGTCGCTGCGAACGGGTGAGCCCGCGGCCCGGAGGGGCGACCGGGAGCACGGACGGGATGCGGTCGTAACCGAGGATACGAGCGACCTCCTCCGCGAGATCCTCCTTGCCGGTGATGTCGTGGCGCCAGCTGGGCGGAGTCACGAGGAGGCCGTCGTCGGTGGCGGCGACGACCGCTCCGATCTCCGCGAGGGCCGACCGGGTCTCGTCGGCGCCGAAATCGACCCCGACCAGTCCGTTGATGTACCCGTCGGGCAGCAGGATCGCCTCACGATCGACAGCGGCGGCGACGGTCGATCCGAGCGCGTCCGGGCGACCACCCGCGAGGTCGACGAGCAACTGCGCGACCCGGCCGGCTGCTGCGATCGCGACCTGTGGGTCGACGCCGCGTTCGAAGCGCTTGGACGCCTCGCTCGGCAGCTTGTGGCGACGGGCGCTCCTGGCGATGGACACCTGATCGAAGTTCGCCGCCTCGATGAGGACGTTCCGGGTCGCGTCGGTGATCTCCGTGTGGAGGCCGCCCATGACGCCCGCCAGACCGATCGGACCGGAGTCGTCGGTGATCAGGAGGTCCTCGTCGTGCAGCTTCCGTTCCTGACCGTCGAGGGTGACGAAGGTCTCCCCCGTCCGCGCACGTCTGACGACGATGCCGCCGGTGAGCGTGTCGAGGTCGTAGCCGTGGATCGGCTGGCCGAGCTCGAGCATGACGTAGTTCGTGATGTCGACGACGAGCGACACGGAGCGGATGCCCGCGAGCTTCAGTCTGGCGACCATCCAGGGCGGCGTCGGCCGGCTCGGGTCGACCTCGCGCACCACGCGCGTCACGAACACTGTCGAACCGACGCGGCCCCGGATCGGAGCCACGTCGTCGATGGTGACCGGGAACCCGTCGAGTTCGGTCGTGAAGGTGTCGGGCACACTGGACGCCGGATCGCGGAACGGAGCGCCCGTCGCGTGCGAGTACTCGCGGGCCACCCCACGGATGGAGAACGCGTAACCGCGGTCCGGCGTGACGTTCAATTCGACCGCCGCGTCGTCCAGACCGAGCAGCGCGATGGCGTCCGTACCGACGGGTGCCTCAACACCGATCGTCGAAAGCCGCAGGATGCCGTCGTGGTCCTCACCGAGGCCGAGCTCTCGGGCGGAGGCGATCATGCCGTCGGACACGTGACCGTAGGTCTTCCGCGCGGCGATCGGGAACGGGCCGGGGAGCACGGCTCCCGGCAGGGTGACGACGACCTGGTCGCCGACGAAGAAGTTGCCGGCGCCGCAGACGATGCCGCGTACGGCACCCTCGTCATCGCCCTCGGCGACACGCACCTGGCACCAGCGGATGGTCTTCCCGTTCGACTGGGGCTCCTCGACGAACTCGAGCACCTCGCCGACCACGATGGGGCCGGTCAGCTCGAAGACGTGGATGTCCTCCTCCTCGAGCCCGACACGGACGAGGGCCGCGTGGACGTCTTCGGGGGTGGTCCCCGGGGCGAGTTCGACGAACTCCCCGAGCCAGCTCAATGGAACACGCACGACTACACCACCATCCCGAACTGCTGGGAGAAGCGGACGTCGCCCTCCACCATCTCTCGCATGTCCTGCACACCGTCGCGGAGCATCAGCCCGCGCTCGACGCCCATCCCGAAGGCGAAGCCCGAATAGACGTCGGGGTCGATCCCCGCCGAGCGGAGCACGTTCGGGTTGATCATCCCGCACCCACCCCACTCGATCCAGCGCGGGCCGTCCTTGAAGGTCGGGTGCCAGAAGTCGAGCTCGGCGCTCGGCTCGGTGAAGGGGAAGTAGCTGGGGCGCAGTCGCACCTTCGCGTCGTCGCCGAAGACACTCTTCACGAAGTGGTCGAGGGTGCCGCGGAGATGCGCCATCGTGAGCCCCTTGTCGACGGCGAGGCCCTCGAACTGCATGAAGACGGGCGTGTGGGTGGCGTCGAGTTCATCCGTGCGGTACACCCGGCCCGGCGCCAGGACGTAGACCGGGAGCTCGCGCTCGAGCAGCGAGCGGACCTGGACCGGCGAGGTGTGGGTGCGCAGGACGAGGTGGGACTCGAGCGGCTCGACGAAGAAGGTGTCCTGCATGGCACGCGCCGGGTGGTCGGCGTCGAAGTTCAGGGCGTCGAAGTTGAACCACTCGCTCTCGACCTCCGGCCCCTCGGCGATCTCCCACCCCATGCCGACGAAGATGTCCGACACCCGGTCCTGCAGCAGGGTGAGCGGGTGCCTCGCGCCGACCGTGCGCCGCAGGGGCACCGCGGTGACGTCGATCGTCTCGGCCGCGAGGCGTGCCTCCGTCTCGGCGGCGAGGATCTCGTCCTCGCGAGCGCTCAACGCCTTGGCGACCCGACCACGCGCCTGGCCGACGAGCTTGCCGAGAGCGGCCTTCTGGTCGTTCGGCACACTGCGGAGCGAGCCGTTGAGGGTGGCGAGCGGTGAAGCCTCGCCGGCGTGGGCTGATCGGACCGCTTTGAGGGCGGCCGAGTCGGTGGCGGCGGCGATGGCTTCGAGAGCGGCATCGACCGCGGCGTTCACCGCTGGTTCGGAGATTGGGGATGCGTCGGACACGAGAGCCAAGTCTACCCAGGCGCCCGCCCCGCGGCGCGACCGGCTGCAACGCACCCAGTCGCCGCCGTCAGGGTGTGGGGCGTCCCGTCTGGTCCCCGAACTGCACGCCGATCAGCTGGGTCGTCGTCACCTCGGGAGCGGCCTGCTCCTTCGGCGTCCGAGGGGACCGACGCGTGCGTACCTCGACGATCTTCGCGACCCCGGACAGGATGAGGCAGAGCACGATGTAGATCGACCCCATGACGATGATGGACGGGATGATCGGACTGCCGTACAGCGCCTGCGACCCGAACTGCTTCGCCAGGTAGAGGAGCTCCTGGTAGGTGATGAGGAAGCCGAGCGCCGTGTCCTTCAACGCGACCACGAGCTGCGCGATGATGACGGGCAGCATCGCCCGGATCGCCTGTGGGAACAGGATCAGGCGGAGGACGGCGGACTTGCGCAGCCCGATCGCGTACGCGGCCTCGCCCTGCCCCTTCGGCAGCGACTCGATGCCCGCTCGGAAGATCTCGGAGAACACCGCGCCGTTGTACAGCGTCAGCGCGATGGCGACGGCGACGAACGGCGTCACGAAGGTGAACCCGAGGGGCGGCAGCCCGTAGTACATGAGCATCATGAGGATGAGGACCGGGACGGCCCGGAAGAACTCGATGAAGATCGTGAAGGGGACGCTGATGATCTTGTGGTCCGACAGCCGACCGATCGCCAGCACCAGTCCGAGGACGACGCTGCACACGGCGGCGACCGCGAAGGCGGACAGGGTCGCGCCCGTCGCTTGGAGGATCTGCTCCCACACGCGGGGGAAGGTGAAGAGCTTCCACTTCGAAGCGGTGAACTGCCCGGTCTCGATGAACCGGAAGACGATGAAGGCGAGGATGCCGGCGACGACGAGGACGGTCGCGACCCCGATCCACCGGTAGCGGACGACGGCCTTCGGGCCGGGGGTGTCGAACAGGACGGAGCTCATCGCGCGATCCTCCACTTCTTCTCGAAGGCCCGTTGGGCGAGGGACAGGAGCGACACGAGGGCGACGAAGATGAGCGCCACCCACAGCAGTCCGATGAGGAGCGGTTCACCGCGTTCGGACAGGTTCGCACGGATGGCACCGGCTTCGGCGACGGAGAAGCCCGCTGCGACGGTGGTGTTCTTCAGCAGGGCGATCAACACGCTGAACAGCGGCGGGAGCACCGCACGGAACGCCTGCGGGAGGATGACGAGTGTCATGGTCTGCCCGAACGGCAGGCCGATCGCACGAGCGGCCTCGGCCTGGCCGATCGGCACCGTGTTGACGCCCGATCGCAGGACCTCGGCGACGTAGGTCGCGGTGTAGAGGCTCAGTCCGATGATCGCGAGCGTGGTGTAGCTCACTTCCGGAAGCCCGAGTTTGGGGTAGCCGAAGGCGAAGAAGAAGAGGATGAGGGTGAGCGGGGTGTTGCGCACCGTGTTGACGTAGACGGTGCCGAACAGGCGCATGGCGGGCACCGGCGAGACCCGCATCGCACCGACGATGGTGCCGAGCACGAGCGCGAAGAACCCCGACACCACGAACAACAGCAGGGTGTTGCGGAAGCCGGTGACGAAGAGGTCGAGATTGTCGAGCAGGACGTTCATGTCGCGCACGCCTTTCGGGAGGGGGACGCCCGTGGCGGGCGCCTGGGCGGAGTCGACGGGACAGCTCCCCCGGACGGCCACTGGTGCGTGGCCGCCCGGGGCGCTGCTTAGTAGTCGTCGACCGCCGGCTGGGTCACCTTGGTGCCCGAGGCGCCGAGGGTGGCATCGTAGATCTTGGTCCAGGTGTCGCCGCCATCGGTGAACATCGTGTTGATGAAGTGGCGGAGCGCGTCGTCACCCTTCGGGAGACCGATGCCGTAGAGCTCGGTGCTGAACGGTTCGCCGACGACCTTGAGGGTGTCGGGGAACTGCGCCGCGTATCCGATGAGGATGGCCTGGTCGGTCGTGACCGCGTCGACCTTGCCGTCGTTCAGCGCCTCGACACACTGCGAGTAGGTGTCGAACTCCTCCGTCTTGGTGTCGGGGAAGTTGTCCTTGATGTTCTGGATGGGCGTGGAACCGGTCGCCGAGCAGACGGTCTTGCCTGCGAGGTCGTCCTCGCCCTTGATGTCGTCGTTGTCAGCGGCGACGAGCAGGCCCTGGCCGGTCTCGAAGTACGGGCCGGCGAAGTCGATCTGCTCCTTGCGCTTGTCGGTGATCGAGTAGGTCCCGACGTAGTAGTCGATGTCGCCGTTCACGATCGCGGACTCGCGGTTCGCGCTCGGGATCGCCTTGAACTCGATCTTGTCGGCGTCGAAGCCGAGCGATGCGGCGATCCATGTCGCCATCTCGACGTCGAAGCCGGAGCGTTCGCCGGTGGCCGCGTCGAGGTACCCGAGACCGGGCTGGTCCTCCTTCACGCCGATGCGGACCTTGTCGGCCTTCACCATCGCGTCGTAGGTGGGGCTGCCTTCGAGCTGGACGTCGGAGGCGACCTCGAAGAGGGCGCCGCCGTCGGACGCGCCGTCGGTCGATCCGGTGCCGGCGTCGCCGCCGCTGCACCCGCTGAGCGCGAGCGCTGCTGCAGCGACTCCCGCGGTGATGAACATGAGCCTCTTGCGCATGTTGTCCTTCCTTCCTTGGTGCCCGGGACGGGCCGATCGGTTGGTCAGTTCCGGGTCGCCGCGCGGGGAGCGCGATCCGGAGTCGGATGGGTCAGAGGGTGAGGAGCTTCGACAGGAAGTCCTTCGCGCGATCCGACTGCGGGTTCGTGAAGAACGACTCCGGGTCGGTGTCCTCGAGGATCTCCCCGTCGGCCATGAAGACCACACGGTCGGCGGCCTTCCTGGCGAAGCCCATCTCGTGGGTGACGACGATCATCGTCATGCCTTCGCTCGCGAGCTGCACCATGACGTCGAGCACCTCGTTGATCATCTCGGGGTCGAGCGCCGAGGTGGGCTCGTCGAAGAGCATGACCTTGGGCTTCATGGCGAGGGCTCGGGCGATGGCGACGCGCTGCTGCTGTCCGCCGGACAACTGCGCGGGCAGCTTGTCGGCCTGCACGCCGATACCGACGCGTTCGAGGAGCACCTTGGCCGCGTCGTCGGCGTCACGCTTCTTCTGCTTGCGCACCTTGATCGGTCCGAGCGTGACGTTCTCGCGGATGGTCTTGTGCGCGAACAGGTTGAAGGACTGGAAGACCATGCCGACGTCGGCCCGGAGCTCGGCGAGTTGCTTGCCCTCCTCGGGGAGGCGCTTGCCGTCGATCCGGATCTCCCCCGAGGTGATCGTCTCGAGTCGGTTGATGGTGCGGCACAGGGTCGACTTGCCGGAACCGGACGGTCCGATCACGACGACGACCTCACCCTTGTTGACGGTGAGGTTGATGCGCTTCAGGGCGTGGAAGTCGCCGTAGTGCTTCTCGACGTCCTCCATGACAACGAGCGGCTCGCCCCTGCCCGCCTGAATGGGATTACTGGTGGTCTCGTATGCTCCTGCGGCTCCGTGCGCTGACGCGGCTTCGGGTTCCGTCGGGCCGGAGTTCGGGGACGCTGTTGGCTCCATGTAACCCAAACTAGGTGACCGTGTGTTTCGTGCGCATGACGGAAGCGCTACGGTTACCGTTTCGTAACCTCGACGGCCGACGCCTCAGGCGCTCAGGCGTGCTGCGCGAACGCGCTCTCGAAGACGCACACCGATGCTGCCGTGGCCAGGTTCATGCTCTCCGCGCGGCCGTAGATCGGTACCGTAACCGCACGGTCGACCAGCGCCAGATGCTCGTCGGTGAGTCCTCTGGCCTCGTTGCCGAAGACCCAGGCGGTGGGCTGTGCGAGCACGCCCTCGGACCGCGCCACCAGCAGGTCCTCACCCTTGATGTCCGCCGCGAGCGTCTGCAGACCCGCGGCACGGGCCCGTTCCAGCACGGCGGGCAACTCGACACCGACGGCGACGGGCAGGTGGAACAGCGAACCGGTCGTGGACCGCACGACCTTGGGGTTGTACAGGTCGACGGTCCGTCCGCTGAGGACGACCGCGTCGGCTCCGGCGGCGTCGGCCGCGCGGATGATCGTCCCGAGGTTGCCCGGGTCGCGGACCTCCTCCAGGATGACGACGAGCTGCGGCTGCCCGGCGAAGATGTCCTTGATGGAGGTCGGGAACTGCTGCGCGACCGCAATGAAGCCCTGCGGCGTGACGGTGTCCGCCATCGACTCGAGGACCTGCTCCGTGACGAACTCGATCTCGAGGCCGGCGGCGGACGCGGCGGCGGCGATCTCGGTGTACCGCTCGAGCGCCGTCGGCGTGGCGTACAGCTCGAGGATCAGGTCGGGCCGGAATTGCAGGGCCTCAGACACCGCCTGTGGTCCTTCGAGGAGGAACAGGCCGGTCTCCTGTCTCGCCGGACGCTTGGCGAGCTTGGCGACGGATCGGACGCGCGGGGACCGCGGATTGTCAAGCACGCACCCATCCTAGGGCGCGGGCTCCGGACAGACGAAACGGCCCGATCCCCTGAGGGATCGGGCCGTTCGAACACGTCCGAGGACGAGCGCAGGGCTTCCGACTAGGCGGAGACCTTCGGCGCCGAGGTGTCGGCGGGCAGCGCGGCCTTGGCCGAGGCGACGAGCGCCGCGAACGTGGCGGGCTCGTGCACGGCGAGCTCGGCGAGCATGCGACGGTCGACCTCGATACCGGCGAGGCCGAGACCCTGGATGAAGCGGTTGTACGTCATGCCGTTGGCGCGCGACGCGGCGTTGATGCGCTGGATCCAGAGGCGACGGAAGTCACCCTTGCGCGCACGACGGTCACGGTACGAGTAGACGAGGGAGTGAGTGACCTGCTCCTTGGCCTTGCGGTACAGACGCGAACGCTGACCGCGGTAACCGGCGGCGCGCTCGAGGATGACGCGACGCTTCTTGTGAGCGTTGACCGCCCTTTTGACTCTTGCCATGTTCCTAGTTCCTTACGGGTAAACGGTCTAGCGACCGAGCAGCTTCTTCATGACCTTGGCGTCGGCGGGCGCCAGCACCTGGTCCTGGTTCAGGCGACGGGTGCGACGGCTGGACTTGCTCTCCAGGTTGTGTCGCATACCGGCCTGCTGCTTCATCAGCTTGCCGCTTCCGGTGACCTTGAATCGCTTCTTGGCCCCGGAGTGGGTCTTCTGCTTCGGCATGGGATTCCTCGTTTCTTATCGGTTCTCGTCGGTGGATGACTCCACCGGAGCAGCCTCGGAGGCTTCGTCGGCTTCAGCCGGACGTGCCTTCGATGCCGCACGTTGTGCGTTGGCTTCGGCCTTGGCCTCAGACTTGTTCTTGAGTGGCCCGACGACCATCACCATGTTGCGGCCGTCGACCATCGGGGTGGACTCGACGGTGCCCCACTCGGACACGTCCTCGGCGAACTTCTGGAGCAGGCGGACGCCCTGCTCTGGGCGGGACTGCTCGCGGCCGCGGAACTGGATCATGGCTTTCACCTTGTCGCCGGCCTTGAGGAAGCCCTCAGCGCGCTTGCGCTTGGTCTCGTAGTCGTGCTGATCGATCTTGAGGCGGAACCGGACCTCTTTGAGGATGGTGTTCGCCTGGTTGCGCCGGGCCTCTTTGGCCTTCTGCGCAGCCTCGTACTTGAACTTGCCGTAGTCCATGATCTTCGCGACGGGCGGCTTGGAGTTGGGTGCGACCTCGACGAGGTCGAGATCCGCTTCCTGCGCGAGGCGAAGGGCGACCTCGATTTTGACGACGCCGACCTGTTCTCCGCCGGGACCGACGAGTCGGACCTCCGGGACGCGGATACGGTCATTGGTACGGGGATCGCTGATGCGGAGCTCCTCTGACTGGGTGGGATGCCACACGGCAGGTCCGATACCTGCGACGCGACGAATTCGGTTCACCACACACCCGTACCCCCGAACGGTGTCCGTGAACACCGTGCCGGAAGGCACCACGCCCTTGCTACCCGAAGCCGTGAAGCGTCGGGCGGAGCGTGACAACCCGGTAACCTAATGAAGCGGTCAAGCGCGGGTGGGAGAATCTCCTCTTTCGTACCGAGACATGTCTCGGAGCACCGCACGAGTCTAACAGAGGATCCACGTGAACAACACCACCAGCCCCTACGACCACGACGACGAGTCGGGAGGAGCCGACCAGGCCACCCGCGACATCGCGGACGTCCCCGCCGTCGAGGTCATCACCACCGCCGCCGTGCACCTCATGAGCGCCGCAGCGGTCAAGTGCGGCCTCGCCGACGCCCCCGACGCCCAGACCGACCTCGACGAGGCTCGGAAGCTCATCAACGCCCTCGCCGGCCTCATCACCGCGGGAGCGCCGGAGATCAGCGACATGCACGCCCGTTCGCTGCGCGACGGCCTGCGTTCGCTGCAGCTCGCCTTCCGGGAGGCCTCGACCATCCAGGACCCCATCGGCAAGGGGCCCGGCGAGAAGTGGACCGGCCCGGTCACCTGATCCGGTTCCCGCCTCGCCGGCCGGAGGACGGTCGGCGAGCAGGACGGTCAGTCTGCGGGACGGAGTGAGACGGCGAGTGAATCCACCCGGGTGGCGATCGTCTCGTCGGCCGCCCACCGCTGGGCGAGACGGGCGAGCACCGCGTCGAGTTCCTGCTGGGTCAGGCCCTGTAGCAGTCCGAGTTCGACCACGAGCTCGGATCCGGCCAGCTTCGCGTCGGGATCTCCGGCACGCAGCCGCACGGTCACGACCGCGAGTTCCGGTTCGATCGACCGCTCGAACGCCTGCCGCACCGCGGCATCGCTGAAGCTGGGCGTCCACGGCTGTGACTGCGCGATCGCCCAGAGCGCCGGCCGACGGATGGCGAACTCCGTCGTCGACGTCGGATCGAGCACCACGACGTCGGTCTGCTCACTGGCCGCGGCCAGCGCGACCCGGACGCCATCGGCGGGGATCGGCCGGGCCGTGCCGTTCCAGGCTGACATGGCACCCACCGAGCTGAACACCGGGAGGACGGTCCGACCGTCAGGGCCGGTCACGGTCACGATCGACAGCTCCTGCGACTTTTCCACCAGCTGCCCCTGCTCGTTGCTCCCGGCTTCGCCGAGGTGCGCCACGAGCGGGATGAGCAGTCGTGAGTCCCGGAAGGCGTCGACGACCTCCGCCTCACCGACCTCGCCGGCGCGGAACCGCCGCAGGGACTCGATCAGGCGTTCCGGCGCGCTGCCGTCGTCGCCCGAGCTCGCGTTCTGCTGGAACCGTCGACCGGCCCAGGGCTGGCCTGCGGAATCGGCGCCACCCGGCGTCGGGTGGTGGTGACGGTCGGGCGCAGGACCGTCTTCAGCTGCCGGAGACATCCAGCGCCTCGGCCAGGGTGAAGGCACCGTTGTACAGCGCCTTGCCGATGATCGCCCCTTCGAGGCCGAACGGGACGAGCTCGCGCAGGGCGATCAGGTCGTCGAGGCTCGAGATCCCGCCGGAGGCCACGACCGGACGGTCGGTGCGGTCGATCACCTGTCGGAGCAGCTCGATGTTCGGGCCCTGCATCGTCCCGTCCTTGGTCACGTCGGTCACGACGTACCTGGCGCAACCCGCCTCCTCGAGGCGGTCGAGCACGGTCCAGAGGTCGCCGGCGTCCTGCGTCCAACCACGGGCCGCGAGGGTCGTCCCCCGGACGTCGAGACCGACGGCGATCGCCTCGCCGTACTGGGCGATCACACTCGCCGCCCATTCGGGGTTCTCGAGCGCCGCGGTACCGAGGTTCACGCGCTTGACGCCCGTCTCCAGCGCCTGCTCCAGGGAGGCGTCGTCGCGGATGCCACCGGAGAGTTCGATGTTCACCCCGCGCGCCTTCGAGATCACCTTCCGGATGATCGCACGGTTGTCGCCCCGGCCGAACGCCGCGTCGAGGTCGACGAGGTGGATCCACTCAGCGCCCTGACGGGCCCAGTCCAGAGCCGCATCGACGGGCTCCCCGTAGTTGGTCTCGGAGCCGGCCTCGCCGCGCGTCAGGCGGACGGCCTTCCCGTCCACGATGTCGATCGCCGGCAGCAGGGTGAGGCCGGCCGTCGTGTTGAACTCGTTCATGATCCACCGTCTCTTCGGAAGCTGCGAGCCCGTCGGGCGTCGGCGCACAGGATGCCTCGTGGCACAAACACCTGATCCTAGTCGGGCTACAGGGTGCCGAGCCAGTTAGACAGGAGGCGGATGCCGGCGGCGCCCGACTTCTCGGGGTGGAACTGCGTCGCCGACAGCGGACCGTTCTCGACGGCGGCCAGGAAGGGCGCCCCGTGGGTCGCCCAGGTCAGACGCGGCTCGGGGAACGGCGGCATGACCTCCAGGGTCCACGACTGAGCCGCGTAGGAGTGGACGAAGTAGAACCGCTCGTCGGCGAGGCCGTCGAAGAGGACCGAGCCGGCGTCGGGCGCGACCGTGTTCCAGCCCATGTGGGGCAGCACCGGTGCGGTGAGTTCGGTGACGGCGCCCGGCCACTCACCGAGCCCCTCGGCCTCGGAACCGCGCTCCACCCCGCGCTCGAACATGACCTGCATGCCCACGCAGATGCCGAGGACCGGTCGGCCTCCGGCGAGACGGCGGTCGATGACCTCGTCGCCGTGCGAGGAACGCAGTGCGCCGATGACCGCGTCGAAGGCGCCGACACCCGGAACGACGAGGCCGTCGGCGGCCTGGGCGGCCTTGCGGTCCCCCGTCAGGACGACGTCGGCGCCGGCGAGCTCGAGCGCCTTCACGGCGGAGTGGACGTTGCCGGAACCGTAGTCGAGGACGACCACCGAGGGGCGGGCCGTCACAGGGAGCCCTTCGTCGAGGGGATGCCCTGCACCAACGGGTCCAGGGCCTTCGCCTGGCGGAACGCACGCGCGAAGGCCTTGAACTCCGCCTCGGCGATGTGGTGCGGGTCGCGGCCGGCGAGCACGTTGACGTGCACCGTGAGACCGGCGTTGAAGGTGATCGCCTCGAAGACGTGGCGCACCATCGACCCGGTGAAGTGTCCGCCGATCAGGTGGAACTCGAACCCGGCCGGCTCGCCCCCGTGGACGAGGTACGGGCGGCCTGAGATGTCGACGACAGCCTGGACGAGCGCCTCGTCGAGCGGCACGAGTGCGTCCCCGTAGCGCGAGATCCCCGACTTGTCGCCGAGCGCCTGGCGGATCGCCTGCCCGAGGGCGATGCCGACGTCCTCGACCGTGTGGTGGACGTCGATGTCGACGTCGCCGGTCGCGCGCACGGTCAGGTCCGTCAGCGAGTGCTTCGCGAACGCCGTGAGCAGGTGGTTGTAGAACGGGACGGAGGTCTCGATGCTGCTGGTACCGGTGCCGTCGAGGTCCAGTTCCAGCTCGATGCTGGATTCGCTCGTCGAGCGCTGGATCCGGGCCGTTCGCTGCTGCGTGGTCATGCGTTCCAGTGTATCGACGGTGCGAGCGAAGCACGCCGTGTGTCGGACGACGGTGGTCGTCGCGTCATCCGGGAGCGGCCGTCCGGCACGACGCCTATCGTTGAGAGGTCATGACTTCCTCACTCAGCACCACGCCGGCCGCCGCTCTCGACCAGGCGGAGATCGCCGCGCTCCGGGAGCGGTTCCCGATCCTCGCCCGCGAGATGAACGGGCACCCGCTCGTGTACCTGGACTCAGGCGCCACCTCCCAGCGCCCGACCGAGGTCCTCGACGCCGAACGGCACTTCGCGACCCACGAGAACGCGGCGGTCCACCGAGGCGCCCATCTCCTGGCCGCGGAGGCGACCGAATCCTTCGAGGACGCCCGGGCGACCGTCGCCGGATTCATCGGTGCGGACGAGCGCGAACTCGTGTGGACGTCCGGTGCCACAGCGGCCCTCAACATCATCGCCGGGGCCATCGGGAACGCGAGCGCCGGACTCGGCGGCGCAGCGGCCGAGCAGTTCCGCCTCGGGCCCGGCGACGAGATCGTCGTCACGGAACTCGAACACCACGCGAACCTCATCCCCTGGCAGCAACTCGCCGCACGGACGGGCGCCACCCTCCGTCATCTGCCCGTCGACGACGACGGCGTCCTCTCCACGGACCACGCCGCCGCCGTCATCGGCGAACGCACGCGGATCCTCGCCTTCGCGCACGTGTCCAACGTGACCGGCGCGATCGCCCCCGTCGCGGAGCTCGTCGCCCTCGCCCAGCGCGTCGGCGCGCTCACGGTGCTCGACGCCTGCCAGTCGGTGCCGCACCTCCCGGTCGACGTCACGGCGCTCGGCGTCGACTTCCTGGTGTTCTCCGGCCACAAGATGCTGGGGCCGAACGGCATCGGAGCCCTCTGGGGCCGCCGTGCGTTGCTCGACGCGCTTCCCCCCTTCCTCACCGGCGGGTCGATGATCACGACCGTCACCCTCGAAGGTGCCGAGTTCCTGCCGGCGCCCCAGCGGTTCGAGGCCGGGACCCAGCCGGTCTCGCAGGCGATCGCACTCGCGAGCGCGGTCCGGTTCCTGCAGGACGTCGGCATGGACCGCATCCACGCCACCGAGGCCGCGTACGGCCGCCGGCTCGCGGCCGGACTCGCCGCCGTCCCCGGGGTCCGTCTGATCGGCCCTCCTCCGGGCTCTCCCCGTGCCGGTCTCGCGAGTTTCGAGGTCGCGGGTGTGCACGCGCACGACGTCGGGCAGTTCTTCGACGATCGCGGGATCGCCGTGCGCGTGGGGCACCACTGTGCCCAGCCGCTGCACCGCAGGCTCGGCCTGACGGCTTCGACGCGCGCCAGCAGCTACCTCTACACGCTCGAGTCCGAGATCGACGCGTTCCTGGAAGCCGCCGCACTCGTCGGTCCGTTCTTCGGAGTGAGCCGATGAGCGGTCTCGAGAGTCTGTACCAGGAGCTCATCCTCGACCACGCCCGACAGCGGCACGGGTTCGGGCTGCAGGACGCGCCCGCAGCCGAATCGCATCAGCTCAACCCCACCTGCGGCGACGAGGTGACCCTGCAGCTCCACCTCGAGTCCGACGGCAGCCTCCGGGCGATCGCCTGGGAAGGGCACGGCTGCTCGATCTCCCAGGCGTCCAGTTCCTGCCTGAGCGACCTCGCTCCCGGTCTCACCCCCGGCGAACTGCAGACGCTCATCGACGAGTTCCGCACGGTCATCCGCTCGCGCGGCACCCTGCAGTTCGACGAGGAACGCTTCGGCGACGCCGCGGCGTTCGGAGGCGTCTCGCGCTACATCGCCCGCGTCAAGTGCGCGATGCTACCCTGGGTCGCCGCCGAGGAGGCCGTCTCGCGGCTTCCGTGAGCGGAGCCGGCGCGCGGGACACCCGCACGCCGGTCGAGGGCACTACGCCGGACTGATGGCGGCCAGCGCCTCCAGGAACGCGGTCGTCTCCGCCTCCGTACCGGCGGTGACCCGCAGGTGGTTCGGGATGCCGACGTCGCGGATGAGGACGCCCCTCGCCAGCAGCGCCTCGAAGGCGGCGTGCGGGTCGGCGACACCGCCGAAGAGGACGAAGTTCGAGCCGCTCCGCTTCGGGTCGTAGCCGAGGCGCGTCAGTTCCACCACGAGGCGATCCCGCTGGGTGCGGATGTCGTCGACCATCGCCAGCATCTCGTCGGCGTGCCGCAGCGCGGCGGTTGCGGCGGCCTGCGTCAGCGCACTCAGGTGATACGGCAGCCGCACGAGTCGGAGCGCGTCCACGACGGCCGGGTCTGCGGCCAGGTAGCCGAGCCGGACACCCGCGAAGGCGAACGCCTTGCTCATCGTCCGCGACACGATGAGCCGGGGCCGACCCTCGAGCAGGCGCAGGGCGCTCGCCTCGTCATCGTGGGCGAACTCCGCGTACGCCTCGTCGACGACGACCATGCCGCGCGACGCCTCGTACACCGCGGCGACGGTCTCGAGCGAGAGCGGCGTGCCGGTCGGGTTGTTCGGCGAGCACAGGAACACGAGGTCGGGATCAGCCGCCTTCACCTGCCGGACGGCCGTCTCCGGTGAGAGTTCGAACTCCGGGTCGCGTTCCGCCGGGATCCACGTCGTGCCGACGCCCGCTGCGAGCAACGGGTACATCGAATACGTCGGGACGAATCCGAGCAGCGAACGACCCGGTCCGCCGAACGCCTGCAGGATATGCTGCAGGACCTCGTTCGAACCGTTGCCCGCCCAGATCTGCTCCGGCGCGACGCCGTGACCCAGATACCCGGCCAAGGCCTCCCTGAGGACCGTGAACTCGCGGTCCGGGTAGCGGTTGACGGTGAGGACGGCGGAGGCCAGGGAGGCGACGATGTCGTGCGCCACGGCCTCGGGGATGGGATGCGTGTTCTCGTTGACGTTCAGCGCCACGGGCACCTGCGCCTGGGGGGCCCCGTACGGGCGCTGTCCTCGGAGGTCGTCGCGGATGGGGAGGTCGTCGAGAGCAGTCACCCGACAATCGTAGCCAGTCGTACCCCGCCGTCGACGCGCTCAGGGCCACTCACGAGCAGCTCGCGCCTGCCTTACTCCGCTGCGTATCGCTGCGGGATGGCCAGACGCTGCCCGGGCTCGATGCCGGCGGTGCTCAGCTGGTTCAGGTTCATGATCTCCGCGATCACGTCGCGAGGGTCCGCATCCGGGGCGATGGACTCGGCGAGCTGCCAGAGCGACTCACCCGGGTCGACCGTGATGTAGCTGAACGTCGTACCCGCCGCTGCGGTGTTGGCTGCCGCGCCACCGGCTGACAAGCCGACGACCGCGACGCCGATCACGAGTGGGATGGCGGCGAGCGTGGTGAAGACGACCCGCCCGCGTCGCGTCAGACGGAGCCGACGCGCTGGCCGCGCGTCCGACGCCGGTGCCTGCGCGGTGCGCGTGGAAACCGTTGCGTGTGACCCGATCAGTGCTGCGCTCATGTCAACCCTCCAAGTGTGTGCTCATCGTGCGATGAGGACTCGTATCCGACCCTCGGCCGAGAGGGCCGGATACGAACCTGTGTTCCGAATATATCTTCGATTGTTCGAATACTCAACCCTGTGTTCGCACCTTCGCGCCGGGAAATCGACGACACGCTCGAACAGATGTTTGTCTGGTCGAGCTGGTGCGGATACAGTTTCGAGTGTTGGAAGCAGTACACCACCACCCACCGACATCGGTCACCGACAGCCGATCAGGGCAGGAGCGAAGATGGCAGCGAATACGGCGGGCGACGGCGCAAGGGAGCGTCAGGTCGGCGGCACTCGGCGGCGGAAGAGCCTCAGCGACAAGCAGCTGGCGATCCTCGACGTCATCCAGCGCTCTGTCTCGCAGCGGGGCTACCCGCCGAGCATGCGTGAGATCGGGGACGCCGTCGGGCTCGCCTCCCTCTCGAGCGTGACGCACCAACTCGGCCAGCTCGAACTGAGCGGGTACCTCCGGCGCGACCCCAACCGCCCCCGCGCCATCGAGGTCCTCATCGACCTCCCGAGCGCCGTGGAGGGCAGCGACCCCGACACTGCTCCCCCGGTCGGTGACGCGGCGATGGTGCCGCTCGTCGGGCGGATCGCGGCCGGCATCCCCATCACGGCCGAGCAGCAGGTCGAAGAGATCTTCCCCCTGCCACGCCAACTGGTCGGGAAGGGCAGTCTCTTCATGCTGAAGGTCGTCGGCGACTCCATGGTCGACGCCGCCATCTGCGACGGTGACTGGGTCGTCATCCGTGAACAGAAGACCGCGGAGAACGGTGAGATCGTCGCCGCCATGCTCGACGAGGAGGCGACGGTGAAGGTGTTCCGTCAGCGCGACGGTCACACCTGGCTCCTCCCCCGCAACTCGGCGTTCGAGCCCATCCTCGGCGACCACGCCGAGGTGCTGGGCAAGGTCGTCGCGGTACTCCGGACCGTCTGACGTCACCCCACTCGACGGACACGGGCCGGGACGATCAGACGGTCGCCCCGGCCCGTGTCCGTCTGTGCCGTGACGCTCGGTTCAGCGCTGCCGAACTCGGCCTGAGTGCGGCGCACAGTGAGGTGTTCCCAATCCCGCGCCCTGGTCCTACGCTGAACGCATGGACGCCGGCCCGAACGCTCGCGCCAGCCGGTCGTCCCGTCGCGTGGGCCTCCTGAGCGCGTCTTCGCTCCTCTGCCTCGCCATCCTGGCGGGATGCACGCCCGCACCCGACGGCACCTCGACGACGGCCGTTCCGACCGACGTCACCGTGCAGCTGGGTCAGAACCGCGATCAGTACGCCGGCCGTTCCGCGATCATCCGGATCGAGAACGGGAGCGAGGACGACCTCGTCATCGTCGGCCTGGAGGTCTCGGGGTCCGCCTTCACGGCGACCACCGACCGGGACCGGGCGTCGGCCGTGCCAGCGGGGCAGACGAAGGATCTGTCCGTCGAGCTTCCCCCGGCTGCCTGCGGCACGGCTGCCTCAGATCTTCGGGCCGATGTCACCCTGCACCTCGAGGACGGTGCTGTGATCGCGATCACGGCAGTGGCCGACCCCACCGCGGTCCTGCCCCGTCTGCACGGAGCCGAGTGCACCGTGGTGGGCGCCGAGCGCATCGCGGACGTCACCGCCGAGACCTCCGTGCGACTCGAGGGCTCCGGGCCGTCGACCGTCGCGGTCCTGACGATCAGCGTCACGCCCACCGGCCGGCGCGGACGCCTCGACCTGGTCGAGCTGCGGTCCACGGTGCTCCTCAAACCGGCACCCGACGCGTCGACGCCGACCGACGCTTCGGCGTGGCCGCTCGACCGCACCGTCGATGCGACCAGTGGTCCTCAGTCGATCGACGTCCGCATCGTTCCGACGCGATGCGACCCGCACGCCCTCGCGGAGGACAAGGTCGGGACACGCTTCCCGCTCGTGGTGCGCATCGACGGCGGACCGGAAGCGGTCATGACGCTTCCGTTGCCTGCAGCCACCGCGACCGCACTCAAGGACGCCGTCCGGATCCGCTGCGGCTGAATCCCAGCCGACACGGCGGACGGCCGGGCCTCAGGAGGTGACGGCCGGCGCCGGGAGGATCTCGGCGAACGGCGCGAGCGCGGCTGCGACCTCGGCACCGACGAGGGCGTGCACGATGGTCCCGCGCTCGTCGTAGTCCGTCGACAACACCTTGCCGCGTTCGTGCAGCAAGGTGACCAGGTCGCCTCGGTCGAACGGGACGAGCACGTTGACCTCGTTGCTCGGCGACGGGATCAGCGCCTCGATGCGCTCCATCAGTTCGTCGATCCCGACGCCCGTCCTCGCGGAGACGAACACGGCGTCCGGGACCAGACCGCGCAGGACGAGCAGCTGTCCGTCATCGACGAGGTCGGCCTTGTTGAACACGACCAGTTCCGGGATGTGGCGTGCGCCGACCTCACCGATCACGTCGCGGACGGTGGCGATCTGACCCGCGGGGTCGGGATGCGCGGCATCCACGACGTGCACGATGACGTCGCTGTCGGCGACCTCCTCGAGCGTCGACCGGAAGGCCTCGACCAGCTGGTGCGGCAGGTTGCGGACGAAGCCGACGGTGTCGGCGAGCGTGTACTCGCGCCCGTCGGCGGTCTCGTTGCGTCGGACGGTCGCGTCGAGCGTCGCGAACAGGGAGTTCTCGACGAGGACGCCGGCCTTCGTGATGCGGTTGAGCAGACTCGACTTCCCGGCGTTCGTGTACCCCGCGATCGCGACCGACGGCACGGTGTTGCGTCGTCGGTTCGCCCGCTTCGCCTCGCGCGCCGGCTTCATCGCGGTGATCGACTTGCGCAGCTTCGCCATGCGGGTGTGGATGCGCCGGCGGTCGAGCTCGATCTTCGTCTCACCCGGCCCCCTCGAGCCCATACCGGCGCCGGCACCACCGACCTGTCCACCGGCCTGACGGCTCATGGACTCACCCCAACCACGCAGGCGCGGGAGGAGGTACTCGAGTTGGGCCAGTTCGACCTGCGCCTTGCCCTCACGGCTCTTCGCGTGCTGGCTGAAGATGTCGAGGATGACGGCCGTGCGATCGATCACCTTGACGCCCACGGCGTCCTCGAGCGCTCGCCGCTGGCTCGGTGCGAGTTCGGTGTCGGCGATGACCGTGTCGGCGCCGAGCGCCTGCACGATCGCCTTCAGCTCCTGCGCCTTGCCGCGCCCGAGATAGGTGCTCGGGTCGGGGTGTGGCTTGCGCTGGAGCAATCCGTCGAGGACGACGGCCCCGGCGGTCTCGGCGAGAGCGGCGAGCTCGCGCAGCGAATTCTCCGCGTCGTGCAGCGCACCCTGCGGGTAGACACCGATGATCACGACATTCTCGAGGCGGAGCTGGCGGTACTCGACCTCCGTGACATCCTCGAGCTCCGTCGAGAGCCCCGCGACGCGACGGAGGGCCTGGCGGTCCTCGCGGTCGAACTGCTCGCCGTCGTCGGACGAGCCACCCGTGGTGTCCGAGGTCTGCAGCGCGGCGGCACCGCTGCCGAACAGGGTGTACCCGCTCGAGCGGGACGCGGCGCTCGTGAGCACCCGCGCCACCACGTCGTCGGGATCGGCCACCGAGACGTCGTCCGATCCGGCTCCTGGGTCGACATCGGCGTCGTCTGCGGGGTCGTGGGCTGCATCCATCGGTGGTCTACTCATCACGTTAACCCTACTTCCTCCTGGTCCGGTACCGTTCCTGTATGTCGAACGAGCACTACTTCACCGCCGAACCCGCGAGCGAGTTGCAGCTCAGACCGATC
Organism: Plantibacter sp. Leaf314; assembly: GCF_001423185.1. Lineage (NCBI taxonomy): Bacteria > Bacillati > Actinomycetota > Actinomycetes > Micrococcales > Microbacteriaceae > Plantibacter > Plantibacter sp. Leaf314. The sequence goes on from NZ_LMOB01000002.1 coordinate 37,197, forward strand.
ACCGCGAAGCTCGGCGGAGTCGACCGATCCCTGGTCTCGGCGAGCGGCATCTTCAGCCCCGGGCACCTCGACCAGGGCACGCTGGTGCTCCTCGCGAACACACCACCGCCCCCGGCGACCGGCGACCTCCTCGACATCGGATGCGGTTGGGGTCCGATCGCCCTGTCGCTCGCGCTCGCGTCACCGGAGGCGACCGTCTGGGCGGTCGACGTGAACCAGCGGGCGCTCCAGCTCACCCGCATCAACGCGGAGCGTCTCGGACTCGACAACATCCGCGCCGTCCTGCCGGAAGACGTGCCGGAAGACATCCGGTTCTCGACCGTCTGGTCCAACCCACCGATCCGGGTCGGCAAGGACGAACTCCACCGACTGCTCATGCACTGGCTTCCACGACTCCAGGACGACGGTGACGCGTGGCTCGTCGTCCAGAAGAACCTCGGTTCCGACTCCCTGCAGAAGTGGCTCCAGGAGGAGCTGCCGGCGTCGTTCCACGTGGGCCGAGCGGCGATGGCCAAGGGCTTCCGGGTGCTGCACGCCAGACGGCGCGAACACCGCTGAGCGGCGTCGTCAGGCGAGCGTGATCGTGCCCGAGTAGACGAGCGTCGCGGGGCCGGCCAGCACGACGTGCTCGCCGTCCTCGCGCTGCACCATGCGGACGCCGAGCACACCGCCCGGGACCTCCACCCGCCAATCGTCGGGCGCTGCTGAGCCGGCCCAGTGCCGGAAGGCGAGCGCCGCGGCCGCGGTCCCGGTGCCGCAGCTCAGTGTCTCGCCGCTGCCCCGCTCGTGCACGCGCATCCGGATCCGTGCCACGCCGTCGGCGATGAGCGGCTCTCCGGGGACCACCAGCTCGACGTTCGCACCCTGCGGCGGCGTGGGCTCGAGCTGGGGGACGTATTCCAGCTCCGCTCCATCGAGTTCCGCGGCGTCCGCCACCGCGACGACGATGTGCGGATTGCCGACGTCGATCCCGATGCCGGGTCGGGCGACGGGAAGCCCCTTCACCCGGACGAGCGTCTCCCGTTCGTCGAGGGACCAGCGGCCGAGGTCGACGGCGTACCCGAGCGGGTCGTACCCCATGGTCCGGACACCCGCGCGGGTGCCGATGGCGAGCTCCTCACCGCGGGCCAGGGTCACCAGACCGCGCTCGAGCAGGTAGTGCAGGAACACTCGGATCCCGTTGCCGCACATCTCGGCGACAGAGCCGTCCGCATTGTGGTAATCCATGAACCACTCCGCTGAGGGATCGGCTGCCAGCGCTGCTGCGCCGTCGTCGAGGTGCTCCGACCGCACTGCGCGGATCACGCCGTCGGCACCGATCCCGAAGTGTCGGTCGCAGAGCGCCGCGATCTGTTGCGGGTCGAGCGGCTCTCGGCCGTCGGGATCGGAGTACAGCACGAAGTCGTTGCCCGTACCGTGGCCCTTCGTGAAGGAGAGTGTCGACGCCATCCGACCAGTCTACGGGCGAGTCCGGCCGACGAACTCGTCCGCTTCGGCGCTCCCGCCCTCCACCCACTCGATGTCGGGGTACCGCTTGAACCAGCTGACCTGCCGCCTGGCATAGCGTCTCGTGAGCCGCTGGGTCTCGGCGATCGCCTCCGACTCGGTGAGGTCCGACCGGAGCTGCGCCGCCGCCTGGGCGTACCCGATGGCCCGGGCAGCGGTCACACCGCGCTCCAGCCCCTGCTCGAGGAGCGAAGCGGTCTCGTCGACGAGACCCGACGCCCACATCGCCTCGACGCGCCGGTCGAGCCTCGAGACCAGTTCCTCTCGCGGCGTGGAGACGCCGACGACCTCGACCGGTCGCCAGGGCGTCGGGCGTTCGGGCAGCGCAGCGCCGTGCCCTCGCTCGGCGAGCTCATGCACCTCGAGCGCCCGGATGACGCGTCTGGCGTTCGCCACGTCGACCCGCTCCGCCGTCACGGGGTCCGCTCGCCGAAGCCGCTCGACGAGTACCTCGATTCCCTCTCGTTCGAGGTCGTGCTCCAGCCGCCCCCGGACGCCCCGGTCGCGAGGGGGGAACCGGAAGTCGTGGATGACGCTGGACACGTACAGCCCCGAGCCACCCACCAGGATCGGCGTCACCCCACGGGCCAGGAGTCCGTCGATCACCGCGCGAGCCGTCGGCTGATACCAGGCGACGGACGCTTCCTCGGTGACGTCGAGCACGTCGAACAGGTGATGCGGGATCCCCCGCCGCTCGGCGAGCGGCAGCTTGGCAGTACCGATGTCCATGCCGCGGTAGAACTGCATGGCGTCGGCGTTCACGATCTCAGCGGGTCGACCGGCGTCCCGGAAGGCCGTCGCCAGATCGAGCGACAGCGCGGACTTCCCCGTCCCGGTCGCTCCGACGACCGCGAGGAAACCGGTCACCGACGTTCGCCGTCACTCGGGTCGTAGATGGGCGAGGTGGTCACCCCGGAGACCGGGGCCCCGACGCGGAGTCCGGGAAGTCCGAGCGACACCCGCCCGGGTTCACTCACCCCAGGGGTGGCCGGCACGCCGCAGGAGTCGGACTGAGCGCGATCCCAGGCGTCTCCGGCCCGCGTGCGGCGGACGCGCAACGGTGCGCCGGCCGGGGCGTCGGCGAGGAGATGGAACGATGCGGCTTCGGTGATGGTGACCGTGACGACGTCGCCCGGGCGCGGGACCTCGGATCCAGCTGGCACATCGAAGTGGACGAGGCGTGAATCCTCGGCCCGGCCGCTCAGCCGATGCGTCGTGTCGTTCTTGCGACCTTCACCGACGGCGACGAGTAATTCGACCTGTCGGCCCACCTGCCGCTGGTTCTCCTCCAAGCTGATCCGGTCCTGCAGCGCGACGAGTCGTTCGTACCGCTCCTGCACGACGGCCTTCGGCACCTGGTCGGGCATGGTTGCCGCGGGTGTCCCCGCCCGGATGGAGTACTGGAACGTGAACGCACTCGCGAACCGTGCGGCCTCCACCACCCGCAGCGTCTCCAGGAAATCCGCTTCGGTCTCGCCGGGGAACCCGACGATGATGTCGGTGGAGATCGCCGCGTGCGGGATCCGTGCGCGGACCCGGTCGAGGATGCCGAGGAACCGTTCGGACCGGTACGAGCGACGCATGGCTTTGAGGATGCGGTCGGATCCCGACTGGAGGGGCATGTGCAGCTGCGGCATGACGTTCGCCGTCTCCGCCATCGCGTCGATGACGTCGTCGGTGAACGCCGCGGGGTGCGGACTGGTGAAGCGGACCCGTTCGAGCCCCTCGATCGTCCCCGCCGCGCGCAGCAGCTTTCCGAACGCCTGTCGATCGCCGAATTCGACCCCGTAGGAGTTCACGTTCTGGCCGAGGAGGGTGACCTCGATCGCGCCGTCGTCGACGAGGGCCCGCAGCTCGCCGAGGATCTCCCCCGGACGTCGGTCCTTCTCCTTGCCTCGGAGGGATGGCACGATGCAGAAGGTGCATGTGTTGTTGCAGCCGACGGAGATCGACACCCAGCCGCTGTAACTGGAGTCCCGCTTCGTGGGGAGCGTGGACGGGAAGGTGTCGAGGGACTCGAGGATCTCCAGCTGGGCTTCGTCGTTGTGTCGAGCCCGTTCGAGCAGGCTCGGAAGCGACCCCATGTTGTGGGTGCCGAAGACGACGTCCACCCACGGTGCCTTCTTGAGGATGACCTCTTTGTCCTTCTGCGCCAGACATCCACCGACGGCGATCTGCATGCCGTCGCGCTGCTTCTTGATCGACGCCAGGTGCCCGAGATTGCCGTACAACTTGTTGTCGGCGTTCTCACGCACGGCACAGGTGTTGATGACGACAATGTCGGCCTGCTCGCCGTCGGCCTTGACGTATCCGGCCGCTTCGAGGGAGCCGCTCAACCGTTCGGAATCGTGCACGTTCATCTGGCAGCCGTACGTGCGGACCTCGTAACTCCGCTGCCGACCGGCTTCGTCGAACGCTGCGGGAGAGGCGCTGATGACCGTGGGGGTCTCGACGATGCTGCTCATACCAGCAGTCTACGCGCGGGCTGGAGTACGACCCGTCAGCGGAAACTCACGCCCGAACGCTTCGAACCGGAGAGCGCACGCGAGCAGGCCTCACGGATGATCGCCGAACCGTAGCCGCGTCGTGCCAGGTAGGCCGACAGCCGCCGCTCGGCGGTCGCCTGGTCGAGCGACCGGAGTTGCCCGGCACGCTTCTCCGCGACGACCAACGCGCGCCGGAGCTCGTCGTCGTCGTCGATCGCCTCGAGGGCTTCCGCCGCGATCGACGGGTCGATCCGTCGTGAGGAGAGCTCGCGCCCGATCACCGCTCGGGACTGCCCCTTCCGGGTGTGCAGGCTCTCGACGAGCTGGCGCGCGAGTTCCGCATCGTCGAGATAACCGCGGCGACGGAGCTCGCCCAGGACATGCTCGACCTCATCCGACTCCGCCTCATGGCCCCGGAGGAGTTCCGCGATCTCCCACTCCGAAGAACCACGACGGGCGAGCCGCCGCACGGCCAACAGGTCGAGCTCGGCCAACCGCACCTCGGGGTCGACCGGAACCTCCGGATCCTCGGCCGCCTCGTCGTAACCGCGCGCCTCGGCATCCGTGTCGGAAGCCCAGGAGACGCTCCGAGTGGCGGGCGCGGGCGCGGTCCGGTCGGTTGGCGATGACGTGGCCTGCGGCCGGCTCTGAGCCCTGCCGTGTTCGACCGTGTCCTCGGTGGTCCGGCGGCGGAGTGGGGCGACCGGGCGACCGGGCGAGGATCCCTCGCCCTCGGGTGCCGAAGGATCCTCGGTCTGGCCGACGAACCAGCCGTCGGGCTCAGGAGTCGCTTGGGCGGCCGGCCGACGGCCGAACAGCGAGGTCACGGGAGCCAGCGTCTCCGACGACTCGTCGGCCGGACCGGCGGGAGGGAAGGAGACGACCATGATGACCTCGCTGTTCGGGTGGGGTTAGGCGCTGCGCTTGGCAGCGGACTTCGAAGCGCCGGCCGATGCGAGCTGCGGTGCCCCGCCCGTCGCCGCTTCGAGTGCCGCAGCCTCAGCGGCTGCCACCTCGGCGGCAGCGGCGTCGGCTGCCTTCTTGGTGGCGGCACCTTCGGCTCCGACCCCGAGTTTGCCGAGGATGCGGCGCTCGATCTCAGCAGCGATGTCGGGGTTCTTGAGCAGGAAGTTCCGGGCGTTCTCCTTGCCCTGCCCCAGCTGGTCGCCCTCGTAGGTGTACCAGGCGCCGGCCTTCTTCACGATGGCGTGCTCGACGCCGAAATCGATCAACGAGCCCTCACGGGAGATGCCGACGCCGTACAGGATGTCGAACTCGGCCTGACGGAACGGCGGTGCCATCTTGTTCTTGACGACCTTGACGCGGGTACGGTTGCCGACGGCCTCGGTACCGTCCTTCAGCGTCTCGATCCGGCGGATGTCGAGGCGCACGGAGGCGTAGAACTTGAGCGCCTTGCCGCCGGCGGTCGTCTCGGGGCTACCGAACATCACGCCGATCTTCTCGCGCAGCTGGTTGATGAAGATCATGGTCGTGTTCGTCTGGTTCAGTCCACCGGTCAGCTTGCGCAGTGCCTGCGACATGAGGCGGGCCTGGAGACCGACGTGCGAGTCGCCCATGTCGCCCTCGATCTCAGCACGGGGAACGAGTGCCGCGACGGAGTCGATCACGATGAGGTCGATGGACCCGGAGCGCACGAGCATGTCGGCGATCTCGAGCGCCTGCTCACCCGTGTCGGGCTGGGAGACGAGGAGCGAATCGATGTCGACACCGAGCTTCTTCGCGTACTCGGGGTCGAGTGCGTGCTCGGCGTCGATGAAGGCTGCGATGCCCCCGGCACGCTGGGCGTTCGCGATGGCGTGGAGCGTGAGGGTCGTCTTACCCGAGGACTCCGGTCCGTAGATCTCGACGATGCGACCGCGAGGGAGTCCTCCGATCCCGAGCGCGACATCGAGCGCGATCGATCCGGTGGAGACCACTTCGACCGGCGCGCGCTCGTCGCTGCCGAGACGCATCACCGAGCCCTTGCCGAACTGACGGTCGATCTGGGCGAGTGCGGTTTCGAGGGACTTCTCGCGTTCAGCTGGGCTTGGCATGGTGTGCTTCTCTCTGCTCGGTGTCGGGTGCCTATAGGCTGTCGCCGCGTGTTCCGAGACCCGCTTCTTCTGAAGGTCGGGGCCCGGAGGCGACAAGGCGTCGATCGTTCCTGGTGTCTTCGACGGTACGCGCCACCACCGACATCGGTCGGTGGACGACTCGATCCGTGCAGAACGCACTCACGAATGATCCTGTGGAGGACACTAGCAGCACTAGAACGGATGTTCGATACCGTTCGAACGGCGTGTCGGGCATCGCCCCAGCGTCAGGACGACGTCCGGACGACGTGCGTCGCGGACTACGACCCCGGCTGCAAACGACCGACGCCGTGTCGTCGGTCGTCGGGGACGTCGGTCGCCGCGCAGAGCGCGATCCACACGTCACGTGGCGGGACACCGGCGCGGAGGGCCTCCTCCGCCGTCTTCGACCCGAACTCCGTCAGACCGAGATCGCCGGTGAGCACCGCCCCGTAGGCGGCACCGAACTCGTCGGTGACGGCCGTCCTGAACTGACTCAGCTTCATCCCTGCGCCTCCTTGTTCGCCCTCGGGACACGGAAACGCCCCGGGAGAGGGATCCCGGGGCGTCTCGACGAGGTACTCGACCCGCTCAGCGGGAGACGAGCTCGTCCAGCTCGTTGACCAATTCGTCCGGAACGGTGTCCGGGATGTTCGGTGAGAGTCCTTCGATGACCGCGAGGCGGTCGCCGACCTCTCGCATGATGACGGAGATCGGGGTGTCGAGGGCGTCTGCGACGGACGCGAGGATCTCGCTCGACGCTTCCTTCTGACCCCGCTCGACCTCGCTCAGATATCCGAGTGCGACGCTCGCCTTGCTGGCCACCTGGCGCAGCGTGCGGCCCTTCTGCAACCGGAAGTCCCTCAGCACGTCGCCGATCTCTTGACGGACTAGAACCACGTGACCCTCCCTCTGTGCTCTACGACTCCATGTCGTACAGCGCTCTGCTTCTGCAACGCGGATTCACGTCGTCCCAGCTGATCGCCGTCTCGTTCGTGGATGGCCAACATTACAACCACCGTGTGCCGAACACTAACCAGAATCACTGGGCTTTTCTTGTGAATCACTGATCTGTAACGCGATGGAAACGGTAGCTATTCCAGGGATCGACGCCGGGTTTCACGCCAGGCGGCCGAGCTCGTGGACGAGCGCCTCGAGTGCCGACGCGACCGTCTGCCGACGGATCTCCTGGCGGCCGCCGTCGAGGGTGAGTGGGACCACTCTGCCGCCCGCTCTGGTGACGATGCCGACGAAGACCGTCCCGACCGCTTGACCGTCCTGTGGATCCGGCCCGGCCACTCCGGTCGTCGCGATCCCGACGTCGGCCGGCAACCCGTCGACAGCCAATGCTCGACGGACGCCGTCGGCCATCTGCAGGGCGACCTCCGGGTGCACCGCCCCATGGAGCGCGAGGAGGCCCGCGTCCACCCCCAGCACCGAGTGCTTGAGGCGGGTGTCGTATGCCACGACCGCACCGCGGACCGCCGCGGAGGCTCCGGGGACACCGACGAGCTCCGCGGCCAGCAGGCCACCCGTGAGCGACTCGGCGACCGCGATGGTCAGGCGTGATTCGATGAGCGATGCGACGGCCTCGGCCGCTCGGGGAGCCGGTTCGTCACCCGAGGCGGTCGTCATCGCTTCACCTGACGATCGAGCCGCGCACCACGGGCGGCCGTGATCACGTAGTCGATACCGCTCGCGATGGTGAGGAGGACGGCGATGGTCATGAACACCGCGTTCACCCAGAGGACCCAGTCGCCCAACAGGACCCAGAACGGCGCGAGGGCGAGCGAGATGGCGACGGCCTGTGCGACCGTCTTGAGTTTGCCCATCCACGCCGCGGCGACGACGTGGTCGGAGATGACGATGAACCGGTGGACGGTGATGCCGACCTCGCGGACGAGCACGACGATCGTGACCCACCAGGGCAGCTCGCCGAGGATCGAGAGCGCGACGAGTGCTCCGCCCGTCAGGACCTTGTCGGCGATCGGGTCGAGGATCTTGCCGAGGTCGGTGACGAGGTTGCGGCTCCGCGCGATGTGTCCGTCGATCCCGTCGCTCGCGATCGCGACGACGAAGAGCAGAGCCGCCCACCAGCGGAGGGCACCGTCCGTGCCGTCGTCGGCGAGGAGCATCCACATGAAGACGGGCGCGAGCACGATCCTCGCCACGGTGATGCCGTTCGGGAGGTTCCAGTTCGAGATGCGGGGCTCAGCGGCCGCCGCGTCCGATGCCGTCATGTCTACTCCCGACCGGTGAGACTCCAGGCGTCGTCGTCAGAACCGCCCTCGACCTCAGGATAGTCCTGGAACTGCGCCTCGACGGCGTCCGGCCCGTAGGGGTCGGCCGCCGTCGCCGGAGCCGCCGCCGTGGCGGGTGCTGCCGCCGCAGCCACCGCAGGGGCGGACACGGGGGCCGCCGCTGAACCGTCGTCCTCACCACGGAGGCGCGCCAGGACGCCCGGAAGCTGCTCCGCGGTCACGAGCACGTCGCGAGCCTTCGAGCCCTCCGAGGGGCCGACGATCTCCCGCGACTCCATGAGGTCCATCAGCCGGCCGGCCTTCGCGAAGCCGACCCGCAACTTCCGCTGCAGCATCGACGTCGAACCGAACTGGGTCGAGACCACGAGCTCCGCGGCCGCGAGCAGCAGCTCCAGATCGTCGCCGATGTCCGCGTCGATCTCCTTGCGCTCGGCGACGGCCTGGACGTCCTTGCGGTACTCGGGTCGCGCCTGATTGGTGACGTGCTCGACGACCCGCTGGATCTCGTTCTCGCCGACCCAGGCGCCCTGCACGCGGATCGACTTGTTCGCGCCCATCGGGAGGAACAGGGCGTCGCCCTGACCGATCAGTTTGTCGGCACCCGGCTGATCGAGGATGACCCGGGAGTCGGTGACGCTCGTGACGGCGAAGGCGAGCCGCGACGGGACGTTGGCCTTGATGAGCCCCGTGACGACGTCGACCGAGGGTCGCTGCGTCGCGAGGACGAGGTGGATTCCCGAGGCACGGGCCAGCTGGGTGATCCGGACGATGGAGTCCTCGACGTCGCGAGGGGCGACCATCATGAGGTCGGCGAGCTCGTCGACGACGACCAACAGGTACGGGTACGGCTTGAGCACGCGTTCGCTCCCCGCGGGAAGCACGATCTCGTTGGCGACGACCGCCTTGTTGAAGTCGTCGATGTGCCGGTACCCGAAGCTTGCGAGGTCGTCGTAGCGCATGTCCATCTCCTTCACGACCCACTGCAGCGCTTCCGCCGCCTTCTTCGGGTTCGTGATGATGGGCGTGATGAGGTGCGGGACGCCTGCGTACGGGGCGAGCTCCACACGCTTCGGGTCGATGAGGACCATCCGGACCTCGCTCGGCTTCGCGCGCATGAGCAGGGAGGTGATCATGGAGTTCACGAACACGGACTTGCCCGAACCGGTCGACCCGGCCACCAGGAGGTGGGGCATCTTCGCGAGGTTCGCGACCACGTACCCGCCGCCGACGTCCTTGCCGACGCCGATGGTCATGGGGTGGTTGCTGTTCGTCGCGGCCGTCGAGCGGAGGATGTCGCCGAGGGTGACGATCTCGCGGTCGGTGTTCGGGATCTCGATGCCGATGGCGCTCTTGCCCGGGATCGGCGAGAGGATGCGCACCTCGTTCGAGGCGACGGCGTAGGAGAGGTTCTTGCTGAGCGCCGTCACGCGCTCGACCTTCACGCCCGGGCCGAGCTCGATCTCGTACTGGGTGACCGTCGGGCCGCGGGAGAAGCCGGTGACCTTCGCGTCGACACCGAACTGGTCGAGGACGCTCGTGATCGCGGCGACCGCCTCATCGTTCGCGGCGCTGTGCGTCTTGGCGGGCTCCCCCGCCGCGAGCGTTCCGGCGGACGGCAGGCGGTACGGCGTCTCGTCGTGACTCTGCGCGAGCGGACGTGCCGAGAAGTCGATCTGGTCGGGTGCGCCGAGCAGGGCCGGGTCGAGGTCTTCGATGACCTCCGTCGCGCCGGGGATGCTGTCGTCGTGCAGGCCGGTCTGCGGCTTGATCTCGCCCGTGTTGAACCGCTTGACGGCGCTCTCCGCCGCCTCGAGGTCGCCGAGCAGTTCCGAGCCGAACGCGTCGTGGACCGGCGCGGACTTCGGCGACGGCGCAGGCGTGGCGACCGGTTCGATCGGCGAGTCGAAGCCGCCACTCGGCTTGTCGAGGCCGAGGAGCTCGGTCATGTTGTCGCCCATGAGCGGATCCTCGAAGGTCGGATCGTCTTCGCGACGGCTCGTGTTCCGGCGCCACCAGGGCAGGGCCGCCGGCTCGTCCGGCTCCTCGTCGAGGTCGTCCAGACGCTTCGTGCGCGAGCGCTTCGTCTCGGCCGGGGTCTCCTCCGGCTCGGCCTCCGGCTGCTCGCCGAACATCCACGCGGAGAACTGCCGGAACCGCGCACCGACGCGGTTCGGCGGCGTCTTCGTGACGATGAACAGGCTGAGGAGGATGAGGAGGGAGATCAGGACCGTCGCACCGATGGGCGTGATGACGGCGGCGAGCGGCGCACCGAGGATCCAGCCGAGGAGGCCACCGGCCTGCGCGAGCGCCGGGAGGCCCTGGCTGGGGTTCGGTTGCCCTCCGTGGATGTGGCACAGCGCCGAGATGCTGATGAGGAGGAGCCCGAGGCCGATGCTGATCCGCCCGTTGTCGTCGACCGACGCCGGGTGCCGGAACAGCCACACGGCGAACACGATCATGATGACCGGGAGCACGAAGGCGAGTCGGCCGAACAACCCGCCGAAGGACCAGGCGTCGAACGTCTGCGCGATCGGGTCGGCCGCACCGAACCACTCGACCACGGCACCGGTGACCGCCAGCAGGAAGAGCAGGAAGGGGAAGCCGTCGCGGCGGTCCTCCTTGGCGATGCGCTCGGGACCGAGCGCCCTGACGGCACCACCCACGCCGTGCGCGAGGCCGAGCCACACCGAGGTGATGATGCTGCGCTGCTCCTCCGCGGCCGGGTAGGCGACCGTCTTCTGCTGCTTCGTGGCCGACGCACCCGACTTCGGAGTGGCCTTCGTGGCGGACTTCGTGCTGGTGGTGCGCGACGAGGCGCCACTCGGCGGCGAAGCGCTGCGCGAACGGCTGGTCGAGTTGGAACGTGCGGCCATGGGTTCACGGTACTCGTCGCCACCGACGCAGCCCGGCAAGCTGTCGGGGTGTCCACGATCCGCGCGGCCCCTGGCGGTCAGCGGAGATTCAGGACCATCGTGTCGCGCGTACCCCGGCGGTCGAGGGTCGTGAACCCCTCGGAGCGGTACAGGGCCACGGCGTGGTTCGCACGCTCGACACTGAGGCTGATGCGCTGATAGCCGGCGGCTCTGGCGAGCAGCACCGTCGCCTGCAGGAGCTGGCGGCCGAGGCCCTGGGCCCGGTGGATCGGACTGACCCCGAGGATGAGCTCCGGGACACCGGGGGCCACATAACCGAACCCGGGGGTGTCGGCGGGGAACAACCGGAACCACGACGCACCGACGACCGCGCCGTCCTGCGTCTCGGCGATGACGCCGGCATCGCCGGGCCGGCGCCAGCCGTGCACGTACCGGGTGTGCTGCGTGTCGGCGAGGACGTCCGCCCTGGTCCGGAACCCGGCGGCGCTCCAGTTCGCCGCCTCGACCATCATGTCGGTGAGCACGCGCACATCTTCCGCCGCGGCGTCGCGGATCGAGTAGACCGCCATGGACGGATGGTACGCCACCGGTGTTTCGAGCAGATGTCGGCGAGGGAGCCAGCAGCCGTCGTCAGTACCGGATCGCGTCGATCACCTTCACCCGGACGGCGACGAGCGCCGGGAGGAGGCCGGCGATGGCACCGACGGCAGTGGCGCTGACGAGCCCGAGCACCGCGGCCTCGACCGGGAACGGCGGGAAGTCCGTCACGAGCCCCTGCCCGATGAACTGCTCGACGATCGGGCTCTTCACGACGGCCACCGCCACCATCACGCCGATGACGCCCGCGACGAAGGTGGCGACGACGCTCTCCATCATCACCGCGAAGAAGACACGTGGCGCCGTGGCCCCGAAGCTGCGTCGGATGCCGATCTCGCGGATCCGCTGGCGGACGGTGACGAGCGAGAGGTTGATGAGCCCGAGCGCACCGAGCAACAGGATGAGCCCCGCGACCGCGCCCACCACGAGCTTGAGCGACAACAGCGGGTCCTCCCCCGTCTGCCCGAAGTCGTTGCGGAAGACGTCGACCCCGTACGCGTCACCGAGCTCGGCGCGCAGGTCGGACTGGATCCGCTGGGTGAACGCTTCGGCGTCGGCGTTCGGGACCCAGAACTCGAACTGGGGAAGCTGGCCCGACTGTCCGGCCGCCTCGTCGGCGCCAGACACCGGTCCGATCGCCGTGACGCCGGCCGGCAGGATCGACAGCTGCGGTTCGGTGTCCCACTCGTTGCTCGCGTACACCCCGACGACGACGGCCGTGATCGCGCGCTCCCCGTGGATCGTGACCGTCGGGTGCGACTCGATGGGCGGCGAGCCGAGGCGCTGCCAGAACGCGGGGTTGACGACGACCGCCGGCGCGAGGCGTTCGCCGTCGTCCGCCTGGAACCAGGTGCCCTCGTCGAGCCTGATGCGGTGCATCTCGCCGTACGGGACGTCGACCACGGTCGACGTCACCGGCACGGTGCCGTCGGCGAACTGGACGTTCAGCTGCAGGCTGCCGGACTGCGAGACGTACTCGATGTCGTAGCGGTCGGCCAGCTCGTGGACCGCGGTGACGAATGCCTCCGGGTCGGGTTGTCCGGTGCCGGTGCTGTAGGCGGACGCCATGAGCGTGGCCGGCCGTCCGCCGTAGCGTTCCTGCGACTCGGTCTGCGCCTGAGCGGCGAGCGACGACATGCCGACCATGCTCGTGAGGGCGCACACGGCGACGCCGACACCGATGAGCGACAGGATGACGCGACCGCGATGGATGCGCAGTTCCTGCGCCGCCTCGACGACGGCTCCGACGATCGAGGTGAGGATCCTAGACATCCGCCGCCTCCAACTCCTCGTCCGGCGTGAGGACGCCGTGGTCGAGGCGGTGATGCGTCGTTGCGAGCCTCGCGATCGCGCGGTCGTGGGTGATCGTCACGAGTGCGGCCCCTGTCGACGTGGCTACCTCGTCGAGCAGCGACATGACGGAGGTGCCGGTCTCGACGTCGAGGGCTCCGGTCGGCTCGTCCGCCAGGATCAGGCGGGGGCCGCGGACGAGCGACCGCGCGATCGCGACACGCTGCTGCTCACCGCCGGACAGCTTGGTGGGCATCGCGTCGAGTCGGTCGCCGAGCCCGACCCGTTCGAGCATCGCCGCCGCGATCTCCCGGCGACGCCAGAAGGACCGCCCGCTCGCGTACAGCAACGGTGTCGTGACGTTCTCGAGCGCCGTCCGGCCGGGCAGGAGGTTGAACTGTTGGAAGACGAAGCCGATCTGGGCACCGCGAAGGCGGTCCCGCGCTCCGGAACCGAGCCGCTCGGCTGGACGACCGTCGAAGACCAGGGAGCCCGAGGTCGGCTTGTCGAGCAGGCCGAGCAGGTTCAGCAGCGTGGACTTCCCCGAACCCGAGCGCCCGACGATCGAGACCCGATCCCCCTCGTGCACCTCGAGGTCGACGCCGTCGAGGATGGTCAAGGGCGGGGCGTCGGGGATCTGGACGACCCTGGTGACCCCGCGGAGTTCGAGGAGGGTCACCCGACCGACCCTTCGCAGCTCATGCTGCCGTCCGGGAGCGTCGTGCACCCCTCGGGGACGGGGGCGACGGCACCGGGCACGAACTGCAACACGGAGTCGCCCTCGGCGAGGCCGTCGACGATCTGGACCTGCTGCCCGTCGTTCAGGCCGAGCGTGACGGGACGTTCCTCCTGCGCGCCGTCCGCGCCGACGACCCACACGGTCCCGGTGCCCGCGGAACCCTTGACCGCGGTCGTCGGGAGGACGAGGACGTTCTCCGCGGTCCCGCCCGCGAGTTCGATCGTCGCTGCGAGTCCGGCGAAGACCCGGACGTCACCGGGCACGGCGCACGTGACCGAGGTGCCAGCGGCCCCCGGAGTCTGTCCCGTGCCGCCGCCAGCGGCCGGCTCCTCGTCATCTCCACCGGTGGTCGGTGTCGTGACGCGGACCGCCGGGCAGACGAACGGGGCCGGGCCACCGTTGATCGTGACCGTCGCCTCACCCGGGATGGTGAGCAGGCGGTACTGCTTGTCGGCGCTCAGGGAACCCGTGATCGAGAACGTCGCCGGCGAGACCTGGGCGACGGCGTCGCCGATCTGCACGGACTGGCCGTGGATCAGCTTGACGTTGCCGAGGGTCCCGGCGACGGGGGCCGTGACCTGCACGAACCGTTCCTTGCCCTCCTCGTCGATGGTCTTGACGTCGAGGATGGGGTCGCCCTCGGCGAGGACGGCACCCTTGGCGGCGAACACCTCGTCGACCGTGCCGGCGACCGTCGACTTGGCGGTGCTGGCCGGATCGGCGACGACCTGACCCTCCACCGAGACGGTGTTGACCACGGTGCCGAGCGCCGCCTGCACCTCCGGCTCCACGAGACTCCCGGTCGGCTGCGTCGGCCCCTCCTCGGCGGGCGCGTCCGGGAAGAACGCGACCTTCACGAGGGCGACCGCGATCGCGGCGAAGACGAGCAGTTTCAGAATGGGGAACACCCAGGTGCGGACAACGCCCACGCCGACCTCCGGAATCCACCGCAGTCGGAGTGACGAGCGGCCATAGGAGCTTCCACGGTAGCAACGCGGAAGGCGGCCGGCATCACCCTCGCGAATGATGTCCGACCGCCTCCTGGCGGGTTGCGTCGGTTGGACCCGACGGACCGATCAGGCCTCGATGACCAGCGGCACGATCATCGGACGGCGCCGGAACGAGGTGTTGACCCAGCGTCCGACGGTCCGACGGATGACCTGCGACAACGCGTGCGTGTCGCGGACCCCGTTCTCGGCGGCTTCGGCGAGGGCCTTCGCCACCTTCGGCTTGATGTCGGCGAAGACCTTGTCGTCCTCGGCGAACCCCTTGGCGTGGACCTCGGGACCGGAGATGATGTGACCCGTCTTCGAGTCGACGACGACGATGACCGAGATGAAGCCCTCCTCGGCGAGGATGCGGCGGTCCTTGAGGTCGGCGTCCGTGATCTCGCCGACCGTCGAGCCGTCGACGTAGACGAGGCCGACGTCGAGCTGGCCGACGACCTTCGCGACGCCGTCCTTCAGGTCGATGACGATCCCGTCCTCACCGATGAAGGTGTTCTGGGCGGGGACGCCGCTGTCGATGGCGAGCTTCTGATTGGCGACGAGGTGACGGTACTCGCCGTGGACCGGGAGCACGTTCTTCGGCTGCAGGATGTTGTAGCAGTAGAGCAGCTCGCCGGCGGCAGCGTGCCCGGAGACGTGCACCTTCGCGTTGCCCTTGTGGACGACGTTGGCGCCGAGCTTCGTCAGGCCGTCGATGACCCGGTAGACCGCGTTCTCGTTGCCCGGGATCAGGCTCGAGGCGAGGATGACGGTGTCGCCCGGGCCCGGCTCGATCGCGTGGTCGAGGTTCGCCATCCGGCTGAGGACGGCCATGGGCTCACCCTGCGACCCGGTCGACATGTAGACGATCTTGTCCTCGGGGAGGTCCTTCGCCTTCTTGTAGTCGATGAGCAGCCCCTCCGGCACGTTGAGGTACCCGAGGTCGGCGGCGATGCCCATGTTGCGCACCATCGAACGACCGAGGAACGCGACCCGGCGACCGTGGGCGTGCGCCGCGTCGAGGACCTGCTGGACACGGTGGACGTGGCTCGAGAAGCTCGCGACGATGACGCGTCGCTCGGACTTCGCGATGACTTGGTCGAGGACCGGGCCGATCGACCGCTCGAGCGGCGTGA
Source organism: Plantibacter sp. Leaf314 (assembly GCF_001423185.1). Classification (NCBI taxonomy): domain Bacteria; kingdom Bacillati; phylum Actinomycetota; class Actinomycetes; order Micrococcales; family Microbacteriaceae; genus Plantibacter; species Plantibacter sp. Leaf314. Next base: position 53,143 of record NZ_LMOB01000002.1, read on the forward strand.
ACCCGGGGACGTCCGCGTTCGTGGAGTCGACGAGGAAGAGGTCGACACCCTCCTCGCCGAGGCGTGCGAAGGCACGGAGGTCGGTCAGGCGGCCGTCGAGCGGCAGCTGGTCCATCTTGAAGTCGCCCGTGACGAGCACCGTTCCGGCGTCGGTGTCGATAAAGACCGCGAGGGCGTCGGGGATCGAGTGGTTGACCGCGACGAATTCGAGGTCGAACGGACCGAGTGCCTCGATCTGCCCCTCCTTCACGGGAAGGGTGTAGGGCACGATGCGGTGTTCCTTGAGCTTCGCCTCGATGAGCGCGAGCGTCAGCCCGGAGCCGATCAGCGGGATGTCCTTGCGGAGCTTCAGGAGGTACGGGACGGCACCGATGTGGTCCTCGTGACCGTGCGTGAGGACGACGCCGACGATGTCGTCGAGCCGGTCCTTGATGGAGGTGAAGTCGGGCAGGATCAGGTCGACGCCCGGCTGGTGCTCCTCGGGGAAGAGCACGCCGCAGTCGACGATCAGGATCTTGCCGTCGATCTCGAAGCAGGTCATGTTCCTGCCGATCTCGCCGAGTCCTCCGATGGGGATGACGCGGAGCGTCCCCGGTTCGAGGACTGGCGGATCGATGATGGTATTGGGCATGTAGCCCCCCTCTGGTTTGTCTAGCGAGTCGTACCGGCGACCTTGGGCAGCGCGCCACCGGCGGCGGCGTTGCGGTCTGGCCGGAAGTTGCGGAAGTCGACGCCTGGGATGTCCTTCACCAGGTCGATCTCATCCTCGATCTGCGCGGCCTCCCACTCTTCCGGACCGACCAGCGGAAGACGCACCCGCGGGCTCTGGATCCGGCCGAGGCCGTGCAAGATGTATTTGGCGGCGACAGTGCCGGGTACGTGGGTCATGACCGCGCGCACGAGGGGCTCGAGCTGCCGGTGCGCCGCGGTGGCCGCGGTGAGGTCGCCGGCGTTCACGGCGTCGATCATGTGTCGGTAGGGCGTCGGGGCGATGTTCGCCGTGACGCCGATGAGGCCGGTGCCGCCGATGGCGAGTGTCGGCAACGCGTTGGCGTCGTCTCCGGCGAAGTACATGAGGTCCGTCTGGTTCATCACGCGGCTGACCTCGCTGAGGTCGCCCTTGGCGTCTTTGACGGCGAGGATGTTCGGGTGCTTCGCGGCACGGAGGATCGTCTCGTAGGTGATGGGGATCCCGGTGCGCCCGGGGATGTCGTAGAGGATGACCGGCAGATCGGTGGAATCCGCGATCATGCGGAAGTGCGTGAGCACACCGGCCTGGGTCGGCTTGTTGTAGTACGGGGTGACGATCATGTTGCCGTCGGCGCCCGCCTGCGCGCTCTTCTTCGCGAGTTCGATCGCGTGCGCCGTCTCGTTCGATCCGCCACCCGTGATGATCTTCGCGCGCCCGCCTGCGACGTCCTTGCCGACCTCGACGAGCTTGATCTTCTCCGGGTCCGTCAGCGTGGACGTCTCGCCGGTGGTGCCGGTGACGACGATGCCGTCGGCACCCGCCGTCACGACGTCGTCGATGTGTCGTTCGACGGCCTTCCAGTCCACCTCGCCGTCGGCGGTGAACGGCGTCACCAGGGCGACGAGGACTTGACCGAAGGGGTTCTCTGCACGCGACACGGTCTCAGGCTACCGGGTTTCCCCCTCCGGGGTCACCACCGGAGGGGTCCCGACGCGGGTCTGGGAGCACACCTGGAGCGTCCCGTCGACCGGGTGTCAGCGCGGGTCGATCCGGTTAGGCTGACCCACGAGTACCCGCGCCGATGCACTCCTGCACGGCCCGACGACGATGGAGGTCACACCATGGCGGTAACGAGCGAAGCGACGACGGTCTGGAACGGCACGCTGTTCGAAGGTTCAGGGCACACGAGTCTCGACACCTCGGAGGCCGCGGAGTTCGCCGTGGACTGGAAGGCCCGCTCCGAGGGCTCCAACACGACCACCACCCCGGAGGAGCTGCTGGGAGCGGCGCACGCCTCCTGCTACTCGATGGCCTTCGCGAACGAGCTCACCAACGCCGGGTTCCCGCCGGAGCGCATCCAGGCGACCGCTGCCGTCTCCTTCATCCCCGGCACCGGGATCACCGGCAGCCACCTCCTCGTCAGCGCGGTCGTCCCCGGCATCTCGGAGGCGGACTTCGAGCGCATCGCCGCAGCGGCGAAGGACGGATGCCCCGTGTCGCAGGCGCTCGCCGGCATCCCGATCACCCTCGAGGCCAGCCTCGCGTAACCTCCCCTCCCCGCAGCACGACCAGGAAGGCGACGCGCATGCGCATCGTGATCGGCGGAGCCTCCGGGCTCATCGGAACCGCACTCGGCGGCTCACTCGAGTCGGACGGCCATGAGGTCGTCCGACTCGTCCGGCGTCCTGCCCGCGGGCCGGGCGAGGCCCAGTGGGATCCGCTCGCGGGCTCCCTGGACCCCTCGGTGCTGAACGGCGCCGACGCGGTGGTGAACCTGTCCGGCGCCTCGCTCGGCAAGCTCCCGTGGACGCGCGCCTATCAGTCGACGATCCTGTGGTCGCGCCTCAGCGCCACCCGCACCCTCGTCGACGCGATGCACCGGGCCGATCAGCCGCCCGCGGCCTTCCTCAGCGGTTCGGCGGTCGGTTACTACGGCGACCGCCCGGGCGAGACGCTGACGGAGGAGTCCACCCGCGGGTCCGGGTTCCTCGCCGACGTCGTCGTGGCCTGGGAGGAGTCGGCCCTCGCTGCACCGGAGTCCGTCCGCACGGTGTTGTTGCGCAACGGCATCGTCGTCGACCTCGACGGGGTCCTCAAGCCACTCGCGCCCCTCACCCGGTTCGGGCTCGCCGGCCCGCTGGGCAGCGGTCGTCAGTACTGGCCGTGGATCGGCTTGGCGGACGAGGTCAGGGCGATCACCCACCTCGTGACCTCCTCGCTCAGCGGACCCGTGAACCTGTGCGGGCCACAGGCGGCCAGAGCGGACGACCTCATGTTCGAACTCGCACGACGGATGAACCGGCCCTACCTCCTGCGTGCTCCGACATTCGCCCTCAAGGCGTTGCTCGGTGACGCCGCGGACGGTCTCCTGCTCAGCGATCAGCGCGTCGAGCCCCGCAGACTCCTGCAGGACGGGTTCACGTTCAGCACGCCGACCGTCGAGGACGCCCTGGCCGAGGCACTCGCGCGGAGCTGAGCGCCGTCAGTCGCGTGCGAGCCGGATCGCCTGCCGGATGGCGGCCCTGGCTCGTCGACGGTCACCCGCCCCGTCGTAGACGAGGCCGAGCCGGTACCAGCTGCGCCAGTCGTCCGGTGCAGCCTCGGCAGCGTCGCGGTACTTCGGGAACAGCTCGTCAGCGGCGTCCCGCAACGGCCGCCCGCTCTCACGGGTCTCGACCCGCTCGGGTGGGAGCCCTCCTTCGGTCTCGAGCCTGACGCCGAGCCGCTCGGCGCCCACCCCGAAGGCGATCTCACGCCAGAGCGCCCAGACGCCGACGACGGGGAGCACGATGAGCGCCGCGCCCATCGCGATGCCGACGGGCTCGCCCGTGCCGAGGAGGACGACGGCACGGAACCCGACGAGGACGATGTAGAGGACGAGCAGGATCGCGAGGATCGCGACCATCACGCGGGTCTTCACAGGGTGCTGGCCGCCGCGGCCTGGCCGGACACCTGCTCGGGAGCGCCGGCTGCCGCGCGCCCGCCCGCCGGCGCTGGACGGTCGATCCCGAGGTCGAGGAGGCTGTCGAGACCGACGGTGACGCCACGGGCGTCGCGTGCCGCCGCGAGGGCGAGTCTGATGCCGCGCTCGTACGAGGCCGGCGAGATGGTGTCGTGCGTGATCGTGACGAGCTCGTCGACGCCTCCGAACACGACCTGCTGGCGCGCGACGACGCCCTGGAGCCGCAGGCTGTGGATCGGGATGCTCGAGACCTGCTGCCCTCGGGCGCGCTGGTCGGTGTGCGGCGCGGCGACCGGTCCGCGGTCGCCCCGGGCGTCCATCATCAGCTCGGCGGTCCGCACCGCGGTGCCGGAGGGCGAGTCGACCTTGGTGTCGCGATGGGACTCGATGATCTCGATCGAGTCGAAGAACCGCGCGGCGACGGTCGCGAGGCTCGTCGACAGCACGGACCCCAGGGAGAAGTTCGGGATGATCACGACCCCCTGGTCCGGCAGCTCGGCGAGTCGACGCCCGAGGCGGTGGACGCGGTCGGCGGACCATCCGCTCGTGCCGACGAGGACGTTGATGCCCTGGGAGAGGGCGTGGTCGACGATGCGTTGACTGACGCCCGGGACCGTGACGTCGACGACGAGGTCTGCGCCGTCCATCTCGGTCAGCTCGCTGGAGGATCCGAGCGAGGCGACGAGCTCGAAGTCGTCGAGTGAAGCGATGATGCTCGTGAACAGTCGGCCCATCTTGCCGCTCGCGCCGGCCAGCGCCACTCGTGTCGTCATGCCCTCAGCTTACGTGCTGCCCGAAGGCGTCGTCCTAGGCTGGAGGCATGCTGACCTTCTCCCCCGCCGCCGTCGACACGGAGCCCGCCGCCACCCTCCTCGGTGAGTACTTCACCTCCCGCGAGCTCGGGTTCACCGGCGGGAAGTACCGGGTCTTCACCCCGGATCCGGCGATGTTCACCCCGCCCGCCGGCGTCTTCCTCGTCGCACGAGCAGACGACGAGGCCGTCGGGTGCGGAGGCGTCCGCCGCATCGCCGACGCCGAGGACGGCGCCGTCCGGTTCGAGATCAAGCACCTCTGGTTGCGCCCGTCGACGAGGGGCAAGGGCTACGGACGCTCGATGCTGACGGCACTCGAGGAGCGCGCGGTGGAGCTCGGCGCGACCCGGCTGGTGCTCGACACGAACGCGACCCTGGCCGCCGCCGGGGGCCTCTACCGCTCGAGCGGGTACGTCGACGTCCCGGCCTACAACGACAACCCGAACGCGACGAACTGGTACGCGAAGGACGTCTGAGCGCCTCGACAGGCTCGGCGACCGGGTGCGGCCCGGCGACCGGGTGCGGCCCGGAGACCGGGACCGCCCGCTGCGTCGGTCGGTCAGACGATGTGCGGCTCGGGAAGACCCGTCCGGAGTTCCATCGGCAGGTGCGCGAGGTCGTTGTGGGTGATGAGGCTCCAGGGACGACCAGCCCGCTGGTGCAGCACCGTGAGGCCGCCGTTGGCCTGGTTGATGCTCACCCAGCGCCAGCCCGGGGCCTGCAGGGCCTCGCGGACCAGCCAGCCGATGACGAAGTTGTGCGTGATCAGCAACTCGTGATGGTCACCGCGCTTCGGTGACAGGAACTCGGCGGCGGCGTCCGCCATCTGCGCTTCGCCCGCCTCCACCTCGGCCTCCGTGATGGACCCGAAGAACGGGTCGAAGGCCGACGGGGTCTCCGGCGCGCGTCCGCTCGGGACACAGTCGAAGAGCAGGGACGAGGGCTCTGGTGTGACGGCCGGCATCCGCTCAGCGATGATCTGCGCGGTCTCCGCCGCGCGCTGCAACGGCGAATGCCACGCGGCCGTCATCGGCACCCCGCCGAGCCGTTCGGCGAGGAGCTGAGCCTGCCGCCGGCCACGTGCCGACAGCGGACCGTCCGGCAGACCGTGCTCCGCATGCTGTTGCTCGCCGTGTCTGACGAGATAGAGGTAATGGGACATTCAACGCACCCCCGCGATGATCGGAGCGAAGGTGTCCTCGTCGACGGCTCCGACCGCCGACACCGTGATGGGCTGCGCAGCGAGATGCTGCGCGAGCTGCTGGACCTCGTCCTGCCCGACGAGCTGGAGGCGACGGATGCTCTCGTCGAGGTCGATGAACTCGCCGAGCGTCAGCTCCGCCCGGCCGAGGCGACTCATGCGGGAGTCGGAGTCCTCCAGGGCGAGCGCCGAGGCGCCGCTCAGCTGGCCGAGGGCCCGCGACAGTTCATCGTCGGTCACACCGTGTTCGGCGAGTCGGTGGAGTTCTGCGAGCATGAGCTCGGCGACCGTCGCGGCCTTCGCCGTGGAGCAGGCGGCGGCGAGCCCGAAGACCCCCGCGTCCGAATAGCTGCCCGCGAAGGAGTACACGGAGTAGGCGAGGCCACGTCGTTCCCGGATCTCCTGGAACAGCCGGCTCGACATACCCCCGCCGAGGACGGAGTTGAGCATGCTCATGGCGAACCGTCGCTCGTCGCCCGCGATGAGTCCCTGTCCGCCGATCTGCAGATGGACCTGCTCCGTGGGTCGGTGCACCACCGACAGCGGTGGTCCGCCGAGGACGGACGCCGCCGCGAGCGTCCGTCGGGGCACCGGCGCGGCGACCGCGTCCGCAGGCCAACCGGCCTCCACGAGGGCCGCCGAGACCTGCGCGACGAGGGCGTCGTGGTCGACCGCACCGGCCGCCGTCACGACGACGTCGTTCGCCCGGTAGTTGGCGCGGTAGTGCGCGAGGACGGCGTCCCGGCCCACCTCGATGATCGACTGCGGCCGACCGCCGATCGGACGCCCGAGTGGGTGCTCGCCGAGGACCCCCTCGAAGAAGCGCTCGTTGGCGACGTCCCCCGGGTCGTCGTCCATCATGGCGAGTTCCTCGAGGATGACGCCGCGTTCGTTCTCGAACTCCTCGGGGTCGAGCAGGGAGGAGGTCAGCATGTCGGTGATGACGTCGACCGCCATCGGCAGGTCGCGGTCGCGCACCTTCGCGTAGTAGCAGGTGTGCTCCTTGGCCGTCAGCGCGTTGTGCTCGCCGCCGACCGCGTCGAACGCGATCGCGATGTCGAGCGCCGACCGCTTGGCCGTGCCCTTGAACAGCAGGTGCTCGAGGAAGTGCGTCGACCCGAAGGTCGCCGGTCGATCGGCGGTCGCCGGCTGTTCATCACGGGACCCGACGGCCACCCAGTAGCCGATCGTGGCGCTGCGACTGCCCGGCATGTGCTCGGTCAGGATGCGCAGACCGTTGGGCAGGACCGTGCGTCGGACGAGGGCGTCCCCGGATGCGGTGAACGCGAGCTCGGGACGAGTGAGCGGAAAGTCGACGGCGGCGTTCATCGTCCCAACCATACGTCAGGTTCCCGGGCGTCGCGCGCCGGCGTCCGAGCCGGAGCGCCTCGGGAAGGCGTCAGCGCAGGCGTCCGGAGACACGGTCCAGTTCGAGGATCTGCCCGCGGCTCAACCGGACGTCCGCCGCCGCGATGAGCGAGTCGACGTGGGCCGGCTGTGAGGCGCTCGCGATCGGGGCGACGACGCCCGGACGTGACATGGCCCAGGCGAGGGCGGCCGAAGCGACGGAGCACCGGTTCTCCGCAGCGATCTCGTCGAGGACGTGCAGAACGCGGAGTCCGCGACGGTGGAGGTGCGTCGCGGCGCGGCTGCCGCGGGTGCTGGGATCGAGGTCGGACCGGCTCCGGTAGCGCCCCGTGAGGAAGCCGTTCGCGAGCGCGAAGTACGGCAGGACACCGAGGTGCTGCGCCGTCGCGACGAGCGCGAGGGTGCTCTCGTACGGTTCGCGGTGCATGAGGCTGTAGTGCGTCTCGAGGGCGACGAACTGGGTGAACCCGCTCGCCGAGAGGATCCGTGCCTCCATGAGCCGTTCCGGCGTCGTGTTCGAGGTGCCGAGGTACCGGACCTTGCCGCTCTCGATGAGCCAGTCGACCGTCCCGAGGCTGTCGGCGAGGGGCACGCTCGGGTCGTCGTCGTGGAAGGACAGCAGGTCGATGTGGTCGGTCTGCAGGCGCTCGAGGGCCGCTTCGACCGCCCGGATGATGCTCACCGAACCGAGACCGGGGTAATCCGGGTGGCGCCCGATCTTCGTCGCGACGACCATGTCGTCGCGGTTGCCGCGCTTGCGCATCCAGTTGCCGATGAGGATCTCACTGCGGCCGCCCGCGTAGCTGTCGGCGGTGTCGACCATGTTGCCGCCAGCGTCGTGGAAACGGTCGAGGATGTCCGTCGTCGTGTCCGGGTCGACCGTCCAGCCGAACACGCTGCCGCCCAGGACGACCGGGAAGACCGACAGCTCGGAGTCGCCGATCCTGCGCCTCGGCACGCCGTCGGCGTCGGCACCCTGGACGGGCGTCGGGAACGACGGGTGGGGGACCCGCTGCTCGGGCTGGGGTGCCGTGTCGTCGCCGACGCCCTCCCCGCTCAACAGCGAACTGCCACGGGTGCTCGACGAGCGCCAGAGGTGTGGCATCCCCTGCCCCTCTCTCGGTCCGACCGACCGATGACGCGCTGCACCGCCGGGTTCCGAGCGTTGCGCGAGGTGCCGGTGCTTGTCACCAGGCTAGAGGAGACGGGCGCCTTCCGCGGGACGACATCACGCCCGTGTGGCAACTGATTCGTAACGATTCCGGACGGTGCCGGATCACCGCCCGTCGACCGGGGTCCCGGCTCGCGCGAGGACCGAACGAGCGTGCCGCAGGAGGGGCTCGTCGATCATGCGCCCCTCGTGGCGGAACACCCCGCGCTCCCCCGCCGCGGCCTCGAGGAGCGACCTGGCCGCGGCCACCGTCCGGGCGTCGGGACGGTAGGCGGCACGGATCGTCGCGACCTGTCCCGGGTGGATGCAGGCCGAGCCGACGAACCCCACGGCGGCGGCGTCCGCGGCCTCCGCCGCGAGCCCGGCGAGGTCGTCGAGGTCGAGGTGGACCGCATCGACGGCCACCACCCCGGCCGCTCCGGCGGCGAGCAGCACCGACGACCTCGCGTGGCGCACGACGTCGCGATAGCCGCCGTCGTCGCGGCGGCTGCTCGTACCGCCCAACGACGCGACGAGGTCCTCGGACCCCCACATGAGTCCGACCACCGACGGGTGTCCGGCGAGCGCCGGGGCGCGCACCACGCCGGCCGCGGTCTCGCAGAGCGCGAGGATGCGGACGCCGGGGATCGCGTCGGCGAGCTCGTCGAGCTGCGCGGTGGTCTCCGTCTTCGCCAGCATGACGGTCCGGTAGCGGGTGGACGAGACCGCGGCGACGTCGGAGGCGAACTCGTCCGAGCCCACCGGGTCGACGCGGACGATCGTCCGTGCGGGATCGAGCGGGTGCTCGACGATCGCCCGACGGGCAGCGGGTTTGTCGGCCGGCGCGACGGCGTCCTCGAGGTCGAGGATGACGGTGTCGGCGCGGTCTGCGGCCTTGGCGAACCGGTCGGGTCGGTCGGCGGGGACGAAGAGGATCGCCGGTCCCAGCGACAGGGATGCCGCGGTCATCGTGCGTCCAGGCGGCGGACGAGTGTCGTCCGGGTCGCGGTGGCGACGACGACACCGTCCTGGTTCCGTCCGGTGTGCACGAGCGTGACGAGCCCTTCCCCCGGTCGTGACGCCGACGGCCGCTTGGCTCGGACCAGTGTCTCGGCGTAGAGCGTGTCCCCATGGTGCATGGGCCGGGGGAAGGCGACCTCCGTGAAGCCGAGGTTGGCCACGATGGTGCCCTCCGTGAGCTGCGCCACCGAGAGTCCGACGATGGTCGAGAGGGTGAGCATCGAGTTCACGAGTCGCTCGCCGAAGGGTTGCGTGGCGGACCAGGCGGCGTCGAGGTGCAGCGACTGCCCGTTCATGGTGAGGGTCGAGAAGAGCACGTTGTCCGCTTCGGTGATGGTGCGTCCCGGTCGGTGGCGGTAGATCGTGCCGACCGCGAACTCCTCGAAGAACAGCCCGCGCTGCTCGACGACCGGGCCGGGACCGTCCTCGGGTCCGTCCTGCGGTGCACGTTCGTCCGTCATGGTCATCTCAGGACGCGAAGCCGAGTTCACGGGCGATGATCATGAGCTGCACCTCGGTGGTGCCCTCACCGATCTCGAGGATCTTCGAGTCGCGGTAGTGCCTCGCGACCGGGTTCTCGTTGAGGAACCCGTAGCCGCCGAAGATCTGGGTCGCGTCCCGCGCGTTGTCCATGGCGGCCTCCCCGGCGACCATCTTGGCGATGGAGGCCTCCATCTTGTACGGCGCTCCGCGGTGCATGCGCGAAGCGGCGTCGTAGTAGGCCTGCCTGGCGGTGTGGACCCGCGCCTGCATCTTCGCGATCCGGAAGGCGATCCACTGGTTGTCGCCGATCGGGCGCCCGAAGACGACCCGTTCCTTCGCGTAGCGGACGGCCTCCTCGAGGCAGCCCTGGGCCGCCCCCACCGCGAGGGCGGCGACCGCGATCCGTCCGCCGTCGAGCGCCGACAGGAAGTTGGCGTAGCCACGACCGCGCTCGCCCAGGAGGTTGGCCTCGGGGACCCGCACGTCGTCGAACACCAGGGGGTGCGTGTCCGAGGTGTGCCAGCCGACCTTGTCGTACGGGGGCAGCGCGGTGAAGCCGGACGTCGGTACCGGGACGAGGATGGAGGAGAGTTCCTTGGTCACCCGCCCGTCGGCGCGGGTCCGCTCCCCCGTGACCGCTGTGACCGTGACCAGCCGCGTGATCTCGCTGCCCGAGTTCGTGATGAACTGCTTCGTCCCGTTGATGACCCACTCCCCGTCGACCAGCTGCGCGGTGGTCTCGGTCGCGCCCGCGTCACTGCCGGCTCTGGCCTCCGTCAGCCCGAAGGCGGCGAGCACCTTCCCGCTCGCGAGCTGCGGGATCCACTCCTCACGCTGTGCGTCGGTGCCGTACAGGTAGATGGGCATGGCGCCGAGTCCGACGCCGGCCTCGAGGGTGACGCCGATGCTCTGGTCGACACGTCCGAGCTGTTCGACGGCGAGACAGAGGGCGAAGTAGTCCATGCCGCCGCCGCCAAGCTCCTTCGGGAACGGGAGCCCGAAGAGTCCGAGCTCCCCCATCTGCGCGATGATGTCGTACGGCAGCCGTCGCTCGGTGTCGTACTGGTAGGCGGCGGGCGCGACGACCTCGTCGGCGAAGGCCTTCACCGTGTCGACGATCCGCTGGTGCTCCGGGCTGAGCTCGGTGTTCATACTGGTGCTCCGTTCGTGGGTGCTGCGACGGGGTCCGCGGCGATCGTCGCGACCGATTGGCGGGTGGCGACCGTGCCGCCCGTGGTGACATGGACGGTGACGACGCCGGCCGCGGGCGCGGTGAGGAGGTGCTCCATCTTCATCGCCTCGACGGTGACGAGCGGTTGTCCGACCGCGACGTCGTCGCCGCTCGCGACGTGGACGGCCGTGACAGTGCCGGGCATCGGGGTCCGGACGTCCGGCTCGACGGCGCCGGGTGCCGATGCGGCCCCCGCTGACGGCACCGCGTCGCGTGGGACGACCGCGACGACGCCGATGACGCCGTCGAGAGCGGTCCAGCGCTCGTCACCGATACGCATGGTCTCGAACGGGACACTGGTCCCGCCGTGCTCGAAGCGCCAGGCGCGGTCCGTCCGTGCGAGGACGGCCGCATGGACGGGTTCGGCCTCGGCGACCGTGACCCGGGCGTCGTCGCTCGGGCCGAGGACGTCCACCCGGACCCGGCGTCCGTCATCGGTCCGCAGATGGACCCGCGACGGCGCGGCACCGCTGAGCCGCCAGCCTCCGGCGTCGGACCACGGCGTGCCGAGCGTGCCGGCGCGATCGGCCAGGGCGACGGCGCGGTCGTCCAGTTCGGCGAGCGCCGCCGCCGCCAGGGCACGGTCGTCCGGTGTGGTCACCGGCGACTCGGCGAGGAGTTCGGCGATGAGACCGGTGTGCAGGCGTCCCTCGACCACCTCCGTATCGGTGACGAGGCGGCGCAGGAAGCCGAGGTTCGTCCGGACGCCGAACACGATCGTCGCCGCGAGAGCCGCGTCGAGTCGACGCAGGGCCGATTCGCGGTCCGGTGCCCAACACACGATCTTCGCCAGCATGGGGTCGTACCAGGGTCCGACGAACTGCCCCTCCGCGATGCCGCCGTCCACCCGGACGCCGGGCCCAGAGGGCAGGCGCACCCGTTCGAGCACCCCGGTCTGCGGCAGGAAGCCATTGGCCGGGTCCTCGGCGTACAGCCGGGCCTCCACCGCGTGACCGGTGAGCACGATGTCGTCCTGGGTGAGCTCGAGTGGTTGTCCGGCGGCGACACGCACCTGCCACTCCACGAGGTCGAGACCCGTGACGAGCTCGGTGACCGGATGCTCCACCTGCAGCCGGGTGTTCATCTCGAGGAAGGCGAACTCGTCCGGCCGGTCGTCGGCGACGAGGAACTCGACCGTGCCGACGCCCCGGTACCCCACACTCCGTGCGACGGTGCAGGCGGCCTCCCCGAGCCGTGCCCGCTGACCGGCGTCGATGCGGGGCGACGGGGACTCCTCGACGACCTTCTGGTGTCGACGCTGGAGCGAGCACTCGCGTTCGCCGAGATGGAGGACGGTCCCGTGGGCGTCGGCGAGCACCTGCACCTCGATGTGCCGGGGCCTCGTGACGAACCGTTCGAGGAGGAGCGTCGGGTCGCCGAAGGCGGCTTGGGCGACCCGATGAGCCGAGGCGATCGCGGCGGACAGCTCCTCGGCGCGCTCCACCACCTGCATGCCCTTGCCACCGCCGCCGCCCGCCGGCTTGACGATGAGCGGGAACCCGATCGCGATGCCGGCCGCGGCGAGCGCGTCGTCGTCGAGTGAGGGATCGGCGACACCCTCGATGATCGGCACCCCTCGGGCGGCGACGTGGTCCTTGGCCCGGATCTTGTCCCCCATGAGCTCGAGCGCCCGTTCGTCGGGGCCGATGAAGACGATCCCGGCTGCGGCGAGCGCCCGTGCGAGGGCCGGTTGCTCGGACAGGAAGCCGTAGCCGGGGTGCACCGCCTCCGCTCCGGTCGCCAGGGCGGCGCCGACGACGGCTGCGACGTCGAGGTAGCTCTCGGAGGCGACCGCCGGTCCGATCCGGACCGCGCGGTCGGCGAGGCGGACGTGCGGGGCGTCACGGTCCGCGTCGCTGTAGACGGCGACACTCTCGACACCCATGGCTCGGAGGCTGCGGATGACGCGGCAGGCGATCTCCCCACGGTTCGCGACGAGCACGGTCCGGAACGGGCGCTCGAGCAGGGTGCCCGGGCGGTTCGACGTCTCGGTCATGGTGCCGTCACATCCTGAAGAGGCCGAAGCCGGGGTCGGGGAGCGGGGCCCGGGAACACACCTCGAGCGCGAGTCCGAGGACGGTGCGGGTCTGCGTGGGGTCGATGATGCCGTCGTCCCACAGCCTCGCCGTCGAGTAGTACGGGTTCCCCTGCTCCTCGAAGTCGGCGAGGATCGGCGCCCGGAACGCCTCCTCGGCCTCGGTCGTCCACTCCTCGCCCCTGGCCTCCAGCTGATCGCGCTTGACGGTCGCGAGGACGCTCGCCGCCTGCGGTCCGCCCATGACCGAGATCCGTGACCCCGGCCACATCCAGAGGAAGCGCGGGTCGTAGGCGCGACCGCACATGGAGTAGTTCCCGGCGCCGAAGGAACCGCCGATCACGACCGTGAGCTTCGGCACCCGGGTGGTCGCGACAGCGGTCACCATCTTCGCGCCGTGTTTCGCGATCCCGCCCGCCTCGGCGTCGCTGCCCACCATGAACCCGGAGAGGTTCTGCAGGAACAGCAGCGGGATGCCCCGTTGGTCCGCCAGTTCGATGAAGTGCGCACCCTTCAGCGCGGACTCACTGAAGAGCACCCCGTTGTTGGCGACGATGGCGACGGGGTGGCCGTGCAGGTGCGCGAACCCGGTGACGAGGGTGTCGCCGTACTCACGCTTGAACTCGGAGAACTCGCTGCCGTCGACCAGGCGTGCGATCACTTCGCGGACGTCGTAGGCGGTCTGCAGTTCCACCGGGACGACGCCGTACAACTCCGACTCGGGCACGGCGGGCGGGACGCTCGGACGGACCACCCAGGCTCGCTCGTGCGGTGGCGGGAGGGTCGCCACCGCCTCCCGGAGGATGTCGAGCGCGTGGGCGTCGTCGTCAGCGAGATGGTCGGTGACCCCCGAGACCCGCGCGTGGAGTGCTCCCCCGCCGAGTTCCTCCGGGGTCACCACTTCGCCGATCGCCGCCTTCACGAGCGGCGGGCCTCCGAGGAAGATCGTGCCCTGTCCGCGGACGATGACGTTCTCGTCGCTCATCGCCGGCACGTACGCACCGCCGGCGGTACAGGAGCCGAGCACGGCGGCGAGCTGCGGGATACCGGCCGCCGACATCCGCGCCTGGTTGAAGAAGATGCGTCCGAAGTGGTCGCGATCGGGGAACACCTCGTCCTGCCTCGGCAGGTTCGCGCCGCCGGAGTCGACGAGGTAGAGGCAGGGAAGCCGGTTGGCGGCGGCGATCTCCTGCGCCCGCAGGTGCTTCTTGACCGTCATCGGGAAGTAGGAGCCGCCCTTCGCGGTCGCGTCGTTCGAGACGACGAGCACGTGCCGGCCGTGGACGAGTCCGATCCCGGCGATGACGCCTGCGCCGGGACTGGCCCCGTCGTACATCCCGTCGGCCGCGAGCGGCGCGATCTCCAGGAAGGGGCTGCCCTCGTCGAGCAGACGGTCCACACGCTCCCTGGGCAGCAGCTTCCCGCGGGCGACGTGGCGGGCCCGCGACGAGGCGGGACCGCCGATCGCGGTCGCGGSGAGCCGCTCCGTGAGCGTCCGGGACAGCGCGCGTTGCGCGGCCTCCTGATCCCGGAATCGTGCTGCGGTGGGATCCGCGCTGCTCGTGAGCTTGGACACTCCGGCTCCTGTCGTCGTCGACGGTGTGGGAATTCAGTTACTGAACACTCACTGAAACAGAGGTTACGCTTCATTCACTGAAAATGTCCACCCCGAGGAGGCCCGATGTCCGACCACGAGCCGTCGTCGTCGCCCGCCACACGCGTCGGACGCTCGGAGGCCAAGGCGGCCCGCCGGGCGGCCCTCCTCCGGTCGGCGGCCGGACTCTTCGCCGAGCGCGGCTTCTCCGGGGTGTCGATGGAGGACCTCGGCGCCGCGGTGGGCATGAGCGGACCCGCCGTCTACCGCCACTTCGTCAGCAAGCAGGCGGTGCTCGCCGCGCTCCTCGTCGGGGTGAGTCAGGACCTCCTGGACGGAGGGACGGCCGAGGTCGAACGGTCTCCGGATGCCGGGCAGGCGCTGCACGCGCTCGTGTCCTTCCACGTGGCCTTCGCCCTCGAACACCCGGACGTCATCCGCATCCAGGACCACGATCTCGACAGCCTCGCCCCCGACGACCGTCGCACCGTCCGCACCCTGCAACGCCGGTACGTCGAACGGTGGGTGGACGTGTTGCACGCCCTGCACCCGTCCACCTCCACAGCAGCCCTCCGGATCCGGGCCCTCGCGGGCTTCGGTCTCATCAACTCCACGCCGCACAGCGCCTCGCTCGGGCGGAACGACGCCGGGGCGGTCGACCGGGACGCGATCCGCTCGACCCTCGAGCGGATGGCCGTCGCGGCACTGAGCACCCCCTGAACCGGCCGCCCGGCCTCAGTCGGAGAGCACCGACAACACGTTGCCCGCCGGGTCGGTGAACCAGGCGATGTCCGGCCCGTTCCCGCGCATGATGCCCTTCGGGTCGGTCGGGAGCTGCTCGTCCGGGTAGAGCTTCGTCACCACGCCGCGCGCGTTCAGCTCGTCGACCGCCGCATCGATGTCCGCGACTGCGAAGTTGAGGACGGTGAAGGACGCCGGCACGTGGTCGGGCTTGCCGTAGACGAGGACCGACCCGCCCGCAGGGAGCGACAGGTCGAGGAACCCCATCGCGTTGTCGGCGACGGAGAGGCCGAGGACATCGCGGTAGAACGACCTGGCCGCGTCGATGTCGTCGACCGAGAATCCACTGAAGACATCCGTGTACGAGACCATGAGCCGCTCCTCCGCTTCGATGTGTACACTGTGCACAATGCCACGTCCCGCGCGATCCGTCCAGAGCGGCGCGACAGAATGGAACCCATGAGCGTTCCCGCACCGGCACGAAGCACCTACCGGCACGGCGATCTCCGCCAGGCGTTGCTCGAGGCCGGCGTCGAGATGGCCAGACAGGGCGGACCCGACGCCGTCGTGCTGCGGGAGGCGACCCGACGCGCCGGCGTCTCACCGAACGCCGCCTACCGCCACTTCGCCGACCGCGACGCACTCGTCCAGGCCGTCTCCGACACCGCGCAGGGACTCGCCGCCGACCGCATGGCCACCGCCCTCGAGGCCGTGGAACCGACGGGTTCCGCCCCCGCGGACGCGCGACTGCGACTGCGCGCGGTCGGCACCGGCTACCTGCGGTTCGCGCGCGAGGAGCCAGGCCTCTTCCGGGCGGCCTTCTCAGTGCCGCACGACTTGAACGAGGCGATGAGCGTCGGCAAACGGGGCGCCTCCGGCCAGACCCCCTTCCAGACCCTGGCCGGCGTGCTCGACGAGCTCGCCGAGACGGGGGTGCTCCCGCCCGCACGACGACCAGGCGCCGAACTCCTCGCCTGGTCGTCGGTGCACGGACTCGGCATGCTCATCATCGACGGCCCGCTCAGAGGCCTCGACGAGGCGACCGTCGAGTTCGCGACGGAACACCTGCTGGACCTCGTCGACCGCGGCATCTGAGCGCCGCCCGACGATCACACCATCGTCAGCACCATGGCGGGATCGGCGAGCATCGTCCCGAGGTCGACGAGGAACCGCGACCCCTGCTCCCCGTCGATGAGCCGGTGGTCGAACGACAGCGACAGCGTCACGACCTGCCGCAACGCGACCTGCCCCTCGAACTCCCACGGGAGACGACGGACCGCACCGAGGGCGATGATCGCCGCCTCCCCCGGGTTCAGGATGGGCGTCCCCGCGTCGACACCGAAGACACCGACGTTGGAGATCGTGATCGTCCCACCACGCAACTCGGCCGGGGTGGTCCGGCCCTCCCGCGCCGTCCGGACGAGGCTCGACACGGCATCGGCGAGGTCGAACAGGCTGAGCTCGTCCGCGCGCGCGATGTTGGGCACGAGGAGTCCTCTCGGGGTGGCCGCGGCGATCCCGAGTCCAACATGCGCGTACTCGACGATCTCGCCCGCCGCCTCGTCCCAGCTGGCGTTGACCGCCGGCGTGCGTCTGACGGCGATGCACACCGCCTTGGCGAGGACCGTGAGGATGTTGACCCGGTGGTCGCCGGTGCGGGGCGAGTGGGCGAGCGCGTCCAGCAACGTCATCGTCGGCGTCACGTCGACGGTCAGGAACTCCGTCACGTGCGGTGCCGTGAACGCGCTGCTCACCATGGCCTCCGCGGTTCGTCGTCGCACCCCGGTGATCGGTCGCCGGACGGAGCCGTCATCCGACATCGTGACGCGAGTCGGTACGACCGGGGACGACCCCGACGAAGCGCCCGCCGCCAGCTCCACCTCCTCCCTGAGGACCCGGCCTCCGACGCCGGTGCCGACGAGGCTGCCGAGGTCGACTCCGAGATCGCGGGCGAGCCGACGGACCGGCGGTGTCGCCCGCGGACGCGTCGCCGGACGGGGAGCGGAGACGACGACCGGGTCGTCGGCCGACGCCCTGGCGCGCCGCCGCGGCCGCTCCCCGCTCGACGTCCGCGGGCCGTAGCCGACGAGGACGGGCTCGCGATCCCCGGCCGGGGACGGACGGTCGACCGCCGGCGCTTCGGACCCGGGTTCCGGCGAGGTGCCTTCCCCGTCCGGAGCGAAGTCGACGAGCGCCTCGCCGACGAGCACGGTCGTCCCCGGTTCGACATGGAGACGGGTGACCACGCCTGCGGTCGGTGCCGGCAGTTCCACGAGCGCCTTCGCGGTCTCGACCTCGGCGATCACCTGGTTGAGGTCGACGTGGTCGCCGACGGCCACGCGCCAGGAGACGAGTTCGCTCTCGGTGAGTCCTTCGCCGAGGTCGGGCAGGGAGAAGCGCTTCATCGTCGTCCCTCCTCGTCCGTCGTCGCAGCGGTCCGCGCCGCGGCCCGACCGGTGGACGACGGCACCGACGACCGGCGCCCCATCGCCCGGTCCACGCCGTCGAGGATGCGGTCGAGGTCCGGGAGGAAATGGTCCTCGAGGGCCGACGCCGGGTAGGGCGTGTCGAATCCCGTCACCCGCACCGGGGCCTCCTCGAGCACGTCGAAGCAGCGTTCCGTGATCGTCGCTGCCAGTTCGGCGCCGATCCCGCCGGAGCGCTGCGCCTCATGGGCGACGACGAGCCGTCCGGTCTTCTCGACGGACGCCACGACGGCGTCGACGTCGATCGGGGCGAGGGAGCGCAGGTCGATCACCTCGAGGTCGACACCCTCGTCCGCAGCCGCCTCCGCGGCGTCGAGCGCGGTCTGCACGAGCGGCCCGTAGGCGACCAGGGTCGCGTCACGGCCCGAGCGGACGGTCCGAGCGTGCGTGAAGGCCAGCGGATCGGTCGGCAGGTCCTCGAGCACCTCACCCTTCGTCCAGTACCGCCGTTTCGGCTCGAAGAACAGCACCGGATCGTCGCAGGCGATCGCCTGGCGGATCATCGTGTGCGCGTCCTGCGGGTCCGAGCAGGTGACCACCCGGAGGCCGGCCGTATGGGCGAAGTACGCCTCGGGCGACTCGGAGTGGTGCTCGACCGCGCCGATGCCCCCGCCGTAGGGGACCCGGATGGTGACGGGCATCCGCACGGCCCCGCGCGTGCGGTAGTGCAGCTTGGCCAACTGCGCCACGATCTGGTCGAACCCCGGGTAGATGAACCCGTCGAACTGGATCTCGCACACCGGCCGGAAACCACGGAAGGCGAGTCCGACGGCCGCACCGATGATCGCCGACTCCGCGAGCGGCATGTCGATGACGCGGTCGGCCCCGAACTCGGCCTGCAGGCCGTCGGTGACCCGGAACACGCCGCCGAGACGGCCGATGTCCTCGCCGAGGAGGAGGACGCGGTCGTCGTCGGCGAGGGCATGGTGGAGACCGGTGTTGATCGCCTTGCTCAGGGTCAGCGTCGTCATCGCACGCCTCCTGTCCCGTCGGCGCCGTCGAACGACTCGAGGTAGGAGCGGTACTCGTCCCGTTGGCGTTCGAGGACCGGATGCGGCGTCGTGTAGACCTCGTCGAACACGGAAAGCGGATCCGGCGCCTGCAGCGCGAGACACCCGGCACGGACCCGTGCGGCGGCATCGTCGGCGACCCGGGCCACCCGTGCACGAGCCGACTCGTCGAGGACCCCGGCCGCGTCGAGCAACCGTTCCACCCGGACGATGGGGTCCTTCGCCCGCCACGAGGCCACTTCGGCCTCGTCGCGATACCGGGTCGGGTCGTCGGAGGTGGTGTGCGGCCCCATCCGGTACGTCACAGCCTCGATGAAGGTCGGGCCGCCGCCGGAGCGGGCACGGTCCACCGCGATGCGCATCGCCGCAGTGACGGCCAGCACGTCGTTGCCGTCGACGCGCATGCTCGGCACACCGAACCCCGGCGCCCGCTCCGCGATGGGGCGCTGCGCCTGCAGCCCCACCGGCTCGGAGATCGCGTACTGGTTGTTCTGGCAGACGAAGACGACGGGTGCACGGAAGCTCGCGGCCAGGACGAGGGCCTCGCTGACGTCGCCCTGACTCGTGGCACCGTCACCGAAGTAGGCGACGGCGACGGCATCCGCGCCGTCGCGCTGGCAGCCCATGGCGTAGCCCGTCGCATGCAGTGTCTGCGCGCCGATGATGACGGCGGGTGTCGCCATCCCGACCTCGTACGGGTCCCAGCCCGAGAGGGCCGTCCCGCGCCACATGGCCATCAACTGGTCGAGTTCGACGCCCCGGCAGTAGGCGACCGCCTGCTCGCGATAGCTCGTGAAGACGAAATCGTCCGGCCGCAGGACGCGGGCCGAGCCGACCTGCGCCGCCTCCTGCCCGAGCAACGGCGGCCAGAGGCCGATCTCCCCCTGTCGCTGCAGGGCGGTCGCCTCGGTGTCGATCCGGCGGCTGACCACCATGTCCTCGTACAGACCGAGGAGCTCGTCCGGCCCGAGGTCGGCGACGAAGAGGTCGTAGAGTGCGTCCTCCCGGCGGTGTCCGTCAGGATCGATCAGCTGGACGAGGTCCGACGGGCCCGGGCCCCTGACCGCCTGATCCTCCGGAGACCTGTCGCGTGCATCACCTCCCGCTCCGTCCGGATCCTGCGGGAATTGGGTGTGAGTCTCCATCGACACGATGCACGCCGCCTTGAGTTCGGTGACCGCACGGCGGTGCCTCGTGAGCGGTGCCGTGCCCTCGCGTCATCGCGAGGTGGTCCGAGGCTACGCCGGATCGTCGCGCCCCTCAACCGTCGACACTCCCACCGACGGCAGAACGCCCGCCCCGCATGAGCGGGACGGGCGTTCTGTCGGTACGGGGTCGATCAGCCTTCGGCGGGAGCCTCAGGGCCTTCGCTGGCAGCGTCGCTGCCGTGCGTGTCGGCCTCGTCGGCGACGACCGGAGCGAGCGACAGCTTGCCGCGGTCGTCGATCTTCGTGATCTCCACGAGGATCTTCTGGCCGACGCCGAGCACGTCTTCGACGTTCTCCACACGCTTGCCACCGGCGAGCTTGCGGACCTCGGAGATGTGCAGCAGGCCGTCCTTGCCCGGGAGCAGCGAGACGAACGCGCCGAACGCGGCGATCTTGACGACGGTTCCGAGGAATTGTTCGCCGACCTCCGGGTTGGTCGGGTTGGCGATCGCGTTGACCTGGGCGCGAGCGGCCTCGGCCGACGGACCGTCGACAGCACCGATGTACACGGTGCCGTCCTCCTCGATGGAGATGTCGGCGCCGGTCTCGTCCTGGATGGAGTTGATCGTCTTGCCCTTCGGGCCGATCAGCTCACCGATCTTGTCGACGGGGATCTGGACGCTGATGACGCGAGGCGCGGTCGGCGCCATCTCGTCGGGAGCGTCGATCGCCGCGTTCAGCACGGAGAGGATCGTGGTGCGGGCGTCCTTGGCCTGCTGGAGCGCACCGGTCAGGACCGAGGTCGGGATGCCGTCGAGCTTCGTGTCGAGCTGGATGGCCGTGACGAACTCGGAGGTACCTGCGACCTTGAAGTCCATGTCGCCCAGGGCGTCTTCGGCGCCGAGGATGTCGGTGAGGGCCGCGTAGCGGGTCTCGCCGTCGACGACGTCGGAGATGAGGCCCATGGCGATACCGGCGACGGGTGCGCGCAGCGGCACACCGGCGTTCAGCAGCGACAGGGTCGAGGCGCAGACGGAACCCATCGAGGTGGAACCGTTGGACCCGAGGGCCTCGGACACCTGACGGATCGCGTAGGGGAACTCCTCGCGGCTCGGCAGCACCGGCACGAGGGCGCGCTCGGCGAGGAAGCCGTGCCCGATCTCGCGACGCTTCGGCGAACCGACCCGGCCGGTCTCACCGGTCGAGTAGGGCGGGAAGTTGTAGTGGTGCAGGTAGCGCTTCTTCGTGACCGGGGACAGCGAGTCGATCTGCTGCTCCATCTTCAGCATGTTCAGCGTGGTGACACCCAGGATCTGGGTCTCGCCGCGCTGGAAGATCGCGGAACCGTGGACGCGCGGGATGACCTGCACCTCGGCGTCGAGCGGACGGATGTCGGTCAGGCCACGGCCATCGATACGGATGCCCTCGCGGAGCACACGGCCACGCATGACGACCTTCGAGACGGACTTGTACGCGGCGGAGAACTGCGCGAGCACCTCGGCGTCGAGCGAACCGGCCTCGACGCGCTCGGCGATGGTCGCCTTGACGCGATCCTTGAGGGCGTCGTCGGCGTTCTGGCGCTCGATCTTGTCGGCGATCTGGTAGACGTTCACGAGCTCGTCGTGAGCGAGACCGGCGACGGCGTCGTAGCTCTCCTGCGTGTACGGGAGGAACACGGGGTAGGCCGCGATCTCCTTGGCCGCCTGGGCGGCGAGTTCGCTCTGCGCCTTCACGAGCTGCTTGAGGAACGGCTTGGAGGCCTCGAGACCGGCCGCGACGACCGCCTCGTCGGGCTTCGTGGCGCCGCCCTTGATGAGGTTCCAGCTGTTCTCGGTGGCCTCGGCCTCGACCATCATGATCGCGACGTCTTCGTTGCCGTTGGCGTCCGTCACGATACGACCGGCGACGATGATGTCGAAGACGGCCTCCTCGAGCTGGTCGACCTTCGGGAACGCGACCCACTGGTCGGCCTCGCCGGCCTGGCCGGGGATGAGAGCGAGACGGACGGCACCGATCGGGCCGGAGAACGGCAGGCCCGAGATCTGGGTGGACATCGACGCGGCGTTGATGGCCAGGGCGTCGTAGAACTCACCCGGAGCGATCGAGAGGACGGTGATGACGATCTGGACCTCGTTGCGGAGGCCGGTCACGAACGACGGGCGCAGCGGTCGGTCGATGAGGCGGCAGACGAGGATCGCCTCGGTCGAGGGGCGGCCCTCACGACGGAAGAACGAACCGGGGATCTTGCCGGCGGCGTAGGAGCGCTCCTCGACGTCCACCGTGAGGGGGAAGAAGTCGAAGTTGTCCTTGGGGTGCTTTCCGGCCGAGGTGGCCGAGAGGAGCATGGTCTCCTCGTCGAGGTACGCGGCGATCGCGCCCTGTGCCTGCTGCGCGAGGCGGCCGGCTTCGAACCGGACCGTGCGCTTGCCGAACTTGCCGTTGTCGAGAACGGCCTCGGCGAACTTGATTTCTGGACCTTCCACAGGTCTCTCCTTCGTACGTGTGCGCTCCCGTCGAGTGACGGGCCGCGCGCCCCGAATGGACGCGCCGTCGAGCGCGGTCGTGCATGATGCAGCGCGCAACGCAGCCGCAGTACTTGCTCAAGCCGCCCGGTCTTCCGGGACTTGGCTGGCCACCAGTAGAACACCACCCGCGGATCGCGAGGGATACACCACCGAGGACCAGCTTCCTGTCGGCTGGCTCTGCGCGCGGCGGACCTGTGACGGTCCACCGTGGACGAGCCTAGCAGAGGGGCCCTCCTGGAAGCCCGGCACGACACGGATGCTCAGGTGACGGGCGGGGTTCCGCCGGGCCCGGCCGCCCGGCGGTTCCGCCGGTCGAGTCCCCAGGACGCCACCAGCAGCACCATGGCGACGGCAGCCCCGATGAGGGTGTCGAGGACCCGCTCCCCCACCACCGCGAGGACCGGCGACCGTGACGAGGACGTGCTGATGACGAGGACGAGCGGCGTGATGAACACGAGCGCCAGGGCGTAATGCCGGATCACCACGAGCTCGATGGTGAACTGCAGCGCCGCCAACACCAGGGCGAGCACGTAGCCGTGCGGTTCGAGTGAGGCGACGAGCAGGAAGACCCCGGCGCCGACCAGGGTCCCGAGCACCCGGTGGACGCCGCGGGTCGCGCTCAGGGTGCGGGAATGTCCGACACTCAGGATGGCGACGGCGGAACCCGCGATCCAGTACCCGTGCCCGAGGCCGAGCAGGTATCCGAGGAGCGCGCTGCACGCCAGGGCCACGGTCAACCGGACGGCGACCCTGCGGTCCGACGGGCTGAGGCGGTACTCCGGGAACAGGACCCGCATCGGGGTCGGCTTCCCGGCGGCCCGGCGGACGCCCGGCACGAGGAGCGGTACCACGACGACGAGGATGGCGAAGAGCGATCCGGCGGCCACGAGGGTGATCACGAGTCGCCCGTCGATCCCGGCACCGCCGATCGCCGTCGGTGCGCTCAGATGCCCGGCGATGCCGAACACCAGGATGAAGAACAGCGCCCCCGGCGGGCCGAGCACGATCCCCTGGACGAGCCAGACCGCGGCCGCCCCGACGACGAGCAACCCGAGCGCGGTCAGCGGACGGGAGCCGGACAGCGAGACGCCGAGCGCCGAGGCGAGGACGAGCGCGACACCGATGAGTGGCAGCACCCGGAGGCGGTCGCGTCGACTGAGGGGGACGCAGTACAGCGCCGTGAACGCGCCGAGCCCGGCGAGCAGCCCGAGCGAGGTCGCGCCGGCGGCCGTGGCGACGGCGACCGGGACGGCCATCGAGATCGCGGCCGTCAGGGCGGCCGGCCATCGCTTGGGTGACGGCGCGAAGGAGATGAGGGAGGTCTTCAGACCACGTTCGGCCATCTCGTCCTCCCCTCCGCGTGCAACCCTGCAACGCTACGCCATTCAGCGGCAGCTCGCGGAGCCCGGCCGTGGCGCGAGCAGCCTCCGGCTACGCTGGAGCGGACCCCAGGAGGTGACGTTGACGCATCCCGCGCCGGCAGCCGCTCGCCCGAAGCGACGCGTCCCGTTCTGGGACAACGCCCGCTTCGCCTGCATCACGCTCGTGGTGATGGGCCACGCGGTCCAGCGGCTGACCTCCGAGTCCGACCCCGCACTCGTCGTCTACTTGTTCCTGTACGCCTTCCACATGCCGGCGTTCGCGATCGTCAGCGGGTACTTCTCGAAGTCCTCCCCTCCCGGGCGTCGGCAGATGCGTCGGGTGATCACGGACATCCTGCTGCCGTACCTCATCATGGAGGGCGTCTGGTCACTCGTGCAGTTCCTCGTCGAGGGCAAGCGCGCGTTCAACCCGACGCAGCCGTCCTGGACGCTGTGGTTCCTCCTCGCGCTCGGCATCTTCCGGCTCGTCCTGCCGTACCTGGCACTCCTCCGGTGGCCGCTGCTGTGGAGCGTCCTCATCTCGATCGGCGTCGGGTACCTCGACAACGTCGACAGCACGTTCTCGCTGTCCCGAGCGCTCGGGATCCTGCCGTTCTTCGTGCTCGGCTGGCAGGTCAACCGGTGGCGACTCGTGGACCGCTGGCACCTCGTGCGCGCGAAGACGTGGTGGGTCCGCATCGTCGCCGCCGTCGTGCTCGTCGTCTGGGCCGTCGTCCTGGTCGTGGGCATCGACCTGTGGCGGCGCATCGACCTCCGCTACTGGTTCTTCTACGACCGGGGCTACACCGCGCTCGGGAACGAGGACGGCACGGGCGGCCTGGTCCGACTCGCGGCGATCCTGCTCGCCGTGGTCCTCACCGCCGCGTTCTTCGTGCTCGTCCCCCGCCGCCATGCGTGGATCACGCGGTACGGCCAGTCGACGATGTACGTCTATCTCCTGCACTCCTTCGTGCTCTACCCGCTCCGCGAATCGGGCGTCCTCAAGGACACCGTCAACCCCGAGCTCGTCCTCGTCGGCCTCCTGGTGCTGTCGGTCGTGATCGTGATCGTGCTGTCCAGTGCGCCGGTCAGACGGATCACCCGCCCCCTCATCGAACCCCGGGCGGCCTGGATCTTCAGTCGGAAGCGGGCGTTCGACCCGGAGCCCCCTCGGAGCGACCCGACCGGGTCCCGCCGCGACGTCACGAGGTGACGAGGACGACCTTCCCGCGGACGTGACCGTCGATGAGATGGCGGTAGGCGTCGACGACCCGTTCGAGCGGCCACACGCTGTCGATCGGGAGCACGATCTCCCCCTCCGCGATCCACCGCCCCAGCTGCGCGAGCTCCGTCTGCGTCGCCGCTTGCCCGCCGACGCCGCCGAAGCCGTGTTCGGCGGCGAAGGGGCGGTCGGCGATGGTGTTCACCCGCTCCGGAGCGACACCGAGGTCGCGCGCGAGCTCGAGGGTCGGCCGTCCGTGGGTGTCGATGACGGCGGTGATCCCGCCGGGTGCGGCCTCGAGGACGCGCTCGCGGAGACCGTCGCCGTACTGGACGGGGATGATGCCGAGACCGTGGAGGAACTCCTGGTTGGCCGCACCGGCGGTGCCGAGCACGACCGCACCGCGCCGGCGGGCGAGCTGCGCCGCGAGCACGCCGACCCCGCCGGCCGCCGCGCTCACGAGCACGGTGTCCGACCGCTGGACGCCGACGGCGTCGACCGACGCGATCGCCGCCCGTCCGGCGATGTCGAGCGCGCCGGCCTGCTCGATGGTGAGCCCGTCGGGCACGTGGTGGAGGATGCCGGCCGGGGCGATGAGGAAGTCCGCCTGCGCGTGGAACCGGTGTCCGCCGTACACGTGGTCACCCGTCGCGAACCCCTGCACGCCGCTCCCGAGGCCGTCCACCACGCCGGCGAAGTCGTTGCCGTTCCCGCTCGGGACGTCCCGGCCGAATGAGGCGAGGGCTTCAGGTGATGCCGCGAGCTTGTGGTCGACGGGGTTGAGGCCTGCGACGAGCACACGGACGCGGACCTCGTCGTGACCGGGCACCGGGATGTCGCCCTCGACGAGGTGGAACACCTCGGGGCCTCCGAACCGGTCGAATCGCACGAACCTCGCCATGATGTCTCCTTCGCAGGCCTCCGCCGACCTCCATGCTCACACGCTTCCCGGGTGACGACCACCCCGGCCACTCGGGACGTCACGCGCCGTTCACCCGGCCGAGCGAGAATCGCGGACATGGGATGGGTCGATGCGGTGCAGACGGCGATCACGGCGTGGTTGCTCGAGATCGCCGCGTCGGGCTGGGTGTTCCCGGCGCTGTACCTGCTCACCGTCGCCGACGCCTTCCTCGTCATCCTGCCGAGCGAGACCGCGGTCACCGCGCTCGGCGCGATCTCGGCGTCGAGCGGCTCGCCGGACCTCGCTCTCCTCGTCGGTGTGGCCTGGGCGGGGGCCGTGACCGGCGACGTGTCCTGCTACCTCCTCGGACGACGGATCGGGACCACGCGGTTCGCCTGGATGCGGCGTCCACGGGTCGCCGGTGCCATCGCCCGTGCGGGCGTCGCGCTCGAGCGCCGCGCCGCCGCAGCCATCCTCACCGCGCGCTACATCCCCTTCGCGCGCATCGCGGTCAACCTCGTCGCGGGGGCGAGCGGGCTCCGTCCCCGTCGGTACCTCCCGATCACCGTCCTCGCGGGGCTCGCCTGGGCGCTGTGGAACGTCGGCGTCGGAGCCGTCGTCGGTCGCTTCCTCCCGGACCAGCCGGTGCTGGCGACCGCCGTCTCGATCGTCGTCGCCGTCGGCCTCGGTGTGGCCGTCGATCGGATCAGTGCAGCCTTGGCTGCTAGACGGCGACGAGCGCGAGCCTCACTCGACGAGTTCGCCCCGAGCCTTCTTGCCGACGATGGAGTGCCGGCGGCTGTAGGCGAAGTAGATGATGAAGCCGAGCGCCAGCCAGACGAGGAACCGCACCCAGGTGAGCGTCGTCAGGTTGAGCATGAGCCAGACGCAGAGCACCGCTGAGAGGATCGGCAGGAACGGCGACCACGGGACACGGAACGCGCGCGGCAGCTTCGGGTACTTCTTCCGGAGCACGATGACCGCGATGCTGACGAGCACGAAGGCGGAGAGGGTTCCGATGTTGATCATCTCCTCCAGCACGCCGACGTCGGTGAGCCCGGCGATCAACGCGACCAGGGCACCGACGATGAGCTGCACCCGCACGGGCGTCTTGCGCTTCTCGGAGGTGACGCTGAGGGATCGGGGCAGCAGGCCGTCGCGGCTCATGGCGAAGACCACGCGGGCGAGCCCGAGCAGCAGCACCATGATGACCGTCGTGAGGCCGGCGAGGATGCCGATCGAGATGACCTGGGCGGCCCAGTCGGCGCCGACCGCGATGAAGGCGGTCGCGAGCGACGGGTCCTCCGCCTCGGCGAGGGTCGTGTAGGGCACCATGCCGGTGAGGACGAGGCTGACGCCGACGTACAGGACGGTGACGATCGCGAGGCCGCCGAAGATCCCGCGGGGCAGGTTGCGCTGCGGGTTCTTGACCTCTTCCGCGCTCGTCGCCACGACGTCGAAGCCGATGAAGGCGAAGAACACGAGCGACGCTCCCGCGAGGAGACCGAAGACCCCGTACTGCGCGGGTGCCGCGCCCGTCATGAAGGAGAACAGCGACTGCGACCAGGTGTCGGACGCCCCCCCCTTCGTCGGGACCTCGGCGGGGATGAACGGCGTGTAGTTCGCCGCCTTCACGTAGAACGCGCCGACCACGATGACGAAGATGACGATCGCGACCTTGATGATCGTGAAGACGCTCGCGACGCGGGAGGACAGCTTCGTGCCGAGGACGAGCAGGGTGGTGAAGATCGCGACGATGACGAACGCGCCCCAGCTCACCTTGAGCCCGAAGACGTCGAGCTCGCTCGGGACGTCCCAGCCCCAGAGGAGGAACACGTTGCTCAGGTAGATGCCCCAGTACTTGGCGATGACCGCCGCGGCGGTGAGCATCTCGAGGATGAGGTCCCAGCCGATGATCCAGGCGAGGAGCTCACCGAGCGTGGCGTAGGTGAAGGTGTAGGCAGAACCGGCGACGGGCACCGTCGAGGCGAACTCGGCGTAACACATGATGGCCAGCGCGCAGGTGACGGCCGCGAGGATGAAGGCGAGCGACACCGAGGGGCCGGCGTAGTTGCCGGCGGCCTTGGCCCCGACGGAGAAGATCCCGGCGCCGACGGCGACCGCGACCCCCATGATCATGAGGTCCCAGGTGCCGAGCGTGCGCTTCAGACTGCGCCCTTCGATCCCCGAGTCCGCGAGGGAGTCCTCGATGCTCTTCGTCCGCCAGATGCTCATGGTGCTCCTTGCCGTGGTGCGGTGCTGCCGTGGCCTCGCGCGAAGCCGACTCTCGACCTTGCCAGATGAGCGGCCCGGGGTCGAGTCGGAAGTGGGATTTCCTCCAGGTGACGGCTCCCCGGCGGACACGAACGGGCGGTGACACACGAACGGGCCGCCATCCGAATGGATGACGGCCCGTCACGAAGAAGCTCGCGGTGTCAGCGCCCTTCGACAGGCTCAGGGACCGGGGTCCCGATGCGCTGGAAGGGGTAGAGGTGCTGCCTAGCGGCGGAGTCCGAGGCGCTCGATCAGCGAGCGGTAACGCTCGATGTCGACGGCCTGGAGGTAGCCGAGGAGGCGGCGACGCTGTCCGACCAGGAGCAGCAGACCACGACGCGAGTGGTGGTCGTGCTTGTGCTCCTTGAGGTGCTCGGTGAGGTCCTTGATGCGGCGGGTCATGACCGCCACCTGGACCTCGGGGGATCCGGTGTCACCTGGGTGGGTTGCGTACTCTTCGATGATCGCCTTCTTACGGTCTCCTTCAAGCGCCATAGTGGTGATCCCCTCTCTGTTCGTTGCGCGGTGCCCGTCGCCTGATGCGTGGGCTCTCTTGATCCGCGGCCGTTCGACGGCAACCTTGTGATTCTAGCAGGTTCAGAGCGGCGGGGGTTCGCGATGGGTCGTCCGGCGCTTCGCGTTCAGCCGTTCCTCCGCCTCGACCGCGGTGGCGCGGCGTCGGCGGCGCAGGACGAGGATGAGGGCGAGCGCGATGAGGTCGAGGACGAGGAAGGCGACGAGCAGCCAGACCCACACCGGCGGACCGGCTCCGGCGGTCGGCGCAGGCTCACCGGCGGCGGCGGCCGCCTCGGCCGTGGTGGTGGAGTCGTAGACCAGGCGGACCGGATCACCGAGGGTGGCGCCACCGCCGTCGTTCGTGGACACGAGGGCCAGCGTGATGTCGTACTCCCCCGCATCCGCACCGCGCAACCACTGGGTCATGTTGATCCTCGTGGACCACCCGCCGTCCGAGCCGACCTCGATCGGTTGCCCGTCGAAGCGGAACTCCGTCGCGCCGGTCTCCCCGGTCGCCTGCAGCTTGCACGCGTCGTCGTCAGACGTCGAGGCGCTGAAGCAGGGCTTGGCCGCGTCGTACAGGTCGATGGAACGCCAGTAGGACAGCACGACGTCGGCCCCCGGCTGGGCGGTCCCCGTGACGTCGAAGCCGCTCACCTGGTCGCCCTCGAGCGTGTAGTCCACCCGGTAGACGGTGTCGCCGTCGGCAGGGCTCTCGATGGTGCCAGCGGCCGCGGCGACCGCCGGGGTGGCGGCGAGCGGAGCCGCGACGAGGGCCGAGCCGAGCAACAGGGCCGCGACGGCGACGCCGACCGCGCGCGGCGCGCGCCACAGGGTCCGACCGATCCGACGGGCTCCGGAGATCACCTGGCCACCATCCCCTCCGGCACCGCCGGACGGCGACGCTCCCCACCAGTATCCCAAAGACGTCGGTCCACCACCTGGGAACGACGCGGGCGGAGGCCGGGTGGTCCGGCCTCCGCCCGCGTCAGGCCGTTCCGAGGCGCTCAGGCGCCGAGGCCTCCGAGCAGTTCGGAGAACGGGCGACCGAGGGCGAACTGGTCGTCGCGCCCGCCCGAACGGTCCGACGCCGCGACGAGGGCACGGAGCTCGCCCGCCGCCCGTTCGATCCGCTCCGGCAGCGCGCTCACGTGCGCCTCGCCGGAGCCCCAGTCCTCGGACGCCGCGAAGACGGCCGTCGGGACCGTGACGGCACGCAGGTAGGCGAACAGGGGCCGGACCGCGTATTCGAGCGCCAGCGAGTGCCTGGCCGACCCTCCGGTCGCGCCGAGGAGGACGGGCACCCCGGTCAGTGCCGTCGGTTCGACGATGTCGAAGAACGACTTGAACAGGCCCGAGTAGCTCGACGAGAAGATCGGCGTCACCGCGATCACGCCGTCCGCGCCGGTCATCGCTTCGACGGCCGCCGAGAGCCTGGGGCTCGGGAACCCCGTGAGGAGGTTGTTCGTGATGTCCTGCGCGAGGTCGCGCAGCTCGATCGACGTCGTCTCGACCGTGTGGCCGTCACGCTCGAGCTGTGCGACGGTGGCGTCGCGGAGCCGGTCCGCGAGCAGTCGGGTGGACGACGGCTGACTCAGGCCGGCGGAGACGACCGCGAGCGTGCGCGCGCCCGTCATCGTCCGACCCCGACCGCTGCGCGACCGAACGCCGAGCCGGCGTCGGCGTGGCTCGTCTCGACGGCTCCGGAGCGCGAGGCGAGCTCGGCGTCCGCCGCTGCGACCATCGACGCATGGGTCGGAGCCTCCGGCACGGTCGCCGGACGGTCCTTCGCGAACTCCTTGCGCAGCACGGGCACGACCTCGCCACCGAGGATCTCGAGCTGGTCCAGCACCGTTCCGAGCGGCAGACCGGCGTGGTCCATCAGGAACAGCTGTCGCTGGTAGTCACCGAACGAGTCACGCATCGAGGCGTAGCGGTCGATGACCTGCTGCGGGCTTCCCACGGTGAGGGGCGTCTGCTCGGTGAAGTCCTCGAGCGTCGGGCCGTGCCCGTACACGGGCGCGTTGTCGAAGTACGGACGGAACTGGGCCACGGCGTCCTGTGAGTTCTTCGCCATGAACGCCTGCCCTCCGAGTCCGACGATGGCCTGCTCGGCCGTGCCGTGCCCGTAGTGCTCGAAGCGCTGACGGTAGAGCTGGATCAGGCGCATGTAGTGCTCCTTGGGCCAGAAGATGTTGTTCGCGAAGAAGCCGTCGCCGTAGTAGGCCGCCTGCTCGGCGATCTCGGGGCTCCGGATCGAACCGTGCCAGACGAAGGGCGGCACGCCGTCGAGCGGACGCGGCGTGGACTGGAAGCCCTGGAGCGGGGTGCGGAACTGCCCCTGCCAGTCGACGTAGTCCTCTCGCCAGAGCCGGTGCAGCAGGGCGTAGTTCTCGATGGCGAGGTTGATGCCCTCGCGGATGTCCTTGCCGAACCAGGGGTAGACCGGACCGGTGTTCCCGCGGCCCATGATGAGGTCCACGCGGCCGCCGGCGAGGTGCTGCAGCATGGCGTAGTCCTCGGCGATCTTGACCGGGTCGTTCGTCGTGATCAGGGTGGTGCTCGTCGAGAGGATCAGGTGTTCGGTCTTCGCGGCGATGTAGCCGAGCATGGTGGTCGGGCTCGACGGGACGAACGGCGGGTTGTGGTGCTCGCCGGTCGCGAAGACGTCGAGGCCGACCTCCTCCGCCTTGAGGGCGATCGCGACCATGGCCTCGATGCGCTCGTGCTCGGTGGGCGTGACCCCGGTGGTCGGGTCGGTGGTGACATCCCCCACCGTGAAGATTCCGAATTGCATGATGCGCTCCCACAGATTCTTCCATGCGTTTGCATGGATATTCAGCACAACGAGGCGAACCACCGCACTATTCCCACGCGCCGGGAGAACATCGCCGAGCGGTCGTGCGGGACCCCTGTCCCATGTCGGAGGCCTGTGGCAGGATCGCCGCATGAACGGCTCAACACACCCCGACTCCGGCCCGTCGACACCTCGTCCGCAGCACGTCTGCGGGATCGTCCCACCCTGGCTGCTCGAGCGGATCGCCGAGCTCGACACCCCGCGCCTGGCGCGCGCCGCGAGCGCCGCCCGGTACTCCCTCCTCGCCACCCGCCCGTACCGGTTCCCGGAGCCGGGCACTGCGCCGCAGACGGCGTCGGGGCCCGCGCGCGGTGCGACGACGGAGCGAGGGGCCGTCTCCGCCCCGCGACGCTCCATCTTCGACGCGGAGCGCTCCGAGACGCTTCCCGGCACGCTGGTGCGGTCGGAGGTCGATCCGGCCACGACGGACGCCGCGGTCACCGCCGCCTACGAGGGACTCGGCGACACCCACACCCTCTTCGCCGAAGCGTTCGCGCGGGACTCCATCGACGGCCTCGGGCTGCCGTTGCTCGCGACGGTGCACTACGGCGACGACTACGACAACGCGTTCTGGAACGGCGAACAGATGGTCTTCGGCGACGGCGACGGCGAGGTCTTCCGGAGCTTCACCAGCTCGCTGAGCGTCATCGGTCACGAGCTGGCCCACGGCGTCACGCAGTACACGGCGAACCTCACCTACGAGGGACAGTCGGGCGCCCTGAACGAACACGTCTCCGACGTCTTCGGCGCCCTCGTCGAACAGCACGCCCGCGGCCAGGACGCTGCCGCGGCGTCCTGGCTCATCGGCGAAGGACTCTTCACCGACGAGGTCGAGGGGAACGCCCTGCGCTCCATGCTCGCCCCCGGCACGGCCTACGACGACGACGTCCTCGGGAAGGACCCGCAGCCGGCCCATCTCGACGACTACATCGAGACGACCGACGACAACGGCGGCGTCCACCTCAACTCGGGCATCCCGAACCGCGCGTTCGCGACGTACGCCGTCGCCCTCGGCGGTAACGCCTGGGAGCGCGCCGGACGCGTCTGGTACGACACGCTCACGGGCGGGCTCGCCGAACGCACGGACTTCGGCACCTTCGCCGCCGCCTCGATCACCGCGGCGACCTCACGATTCGGTGCCGACTCCGA
This sequence comes from Plantibacter sp. Leaf314, assembly GCF_001423185.1. Classification (NCBI taxonomy): domain Bacteria; kingdom Bacillati; phylum Actinomycetota; class Actinomycetes; order Micrococcales; family Microbacteriaceae; genus Plantibacter; species Plantibacter sp. Leaf314. The sequence continues at coordinate 85,880 of NZ_LMOB01000002.1, forward strand.
GGAGCGGACGGAACTCGAGGCGGCCTGGGCACGCGTCGGGATCGTCCCGGCCGACTGAGCACGATGGTGGGGATCATGCCCGCGGAGTAGCATCGCGGCATGAAGGTCACGGTCACGAGGAGCGGCGGCGTCGCGGGGATGACGCGGCAATGGGAGGTCGTCGTCGACGACCAACCCGACGTCGACACCTGGATCGTGCTGCTCGACGGCCTGCCGTGGGACGACGCCCCGCAGGGACCACCGCTGCCCGACCGCTACGTCTACCGCATCCGGTGTGCGCCCAAGGAGGCGACGCTCGGAGAACGGCAACTCACCGGTCCCTGGCAGGAGCTCGTCGAGCGGGTCCGCGCGGCGCAACCGCCTCACGAGTGACGGCAGCGGTCCGCCGTCGGGCGGACCGCGCGTCCGTCAGTGCTGCGGGAACCGTTCTGCAAGCAGTTCGATCGTCCGTTCACGGGCCGGTGCCGAGTTCGCGGGAGTGCCCTCCCGTGCCGATCCGACCGGCGACACCATGACCTCGTCGACGCCGAAACGATCGGCGAGCCCCTGCAGCTCGCTCGCGGCGCGGTCGGCGTCGCCGATGATCCAGGCGGCGCGCATCTGCTCGACGAAGCCGAGTTCGAGGTCGCTCTGCTCGGCGGTCGCGGCCTCCTCCACGGTGGCGATCGGCCCGAGGGGCTTGCCCGAGCGCAGCCGGGCCATCTGCTGGAGGTTCGGCAGGGCGAGGGCCTCGGCCTCTTCCGCGGTGTCGGCCACGACGGCGTTCGCGGTGAGGAAGGTGCGTGGGGCGTCGAGGAGCGCCGAGGGCTGGAAGCTCGAGCGGTAGAGCTCGAGGGCGCGAGCCGTCCCCTGGCCGGAGAAGTGGTGCGCGAAGACGTAGGGCAGGCCGAGGGCTGCGGCGAGCGCCGCGGAGTAGTCGCTGGATCCGAGCAACCAGACGTCGGGCACGCTCCCTGCCTTCGGGGTGCCGCGGAGGGCGTACTCCTCGCCGGAGGTCATGCGGACACTGGCGCCGTCGACCCCGAGGAGGGCGACGATGTCCTGCACGTTGTTCGGGAAGCGGTCGACGTCGCTCGTGTTGCCGGACTGGCGGAGGACGGCGGAGATGACCGGGTCGCTGCCCGGGGCGCGTCCGAGGCCGAGGTCGATGCGGCCCGGTGCCGAGGCCTCGAGGAGCGCGAACTGCTCGGCGACGACGAGCGGCGCGTGGTTCGGGAGCATCACGCCACCGGAGCCGACCCGGATCCGCTTCGTCGCGGCGGCGAGGATGCCGATCACGACCGCGGGGTTGGTCGACGCGACGGACGGCATGTTGTGGTGCTCCGCCACCCAATACCGGTGATACCCCAGCTCGTCGGCGCGCTTCGCCAGGGCGATCGTCGCGGCGAGTGCCGCCGCGGTGTCCTGGTCGGTGCGGACGGGGATGAGGTCCAGTATCGAGAGTCGCATGTTCACCTTTCGTCGCGCTGCCGAGCGGCGACAGGCGCGTAGGGTGCAGCGTCCGGAGGGCGCGACATATTCCGCGACGGCGCGACCGGCGGATTCTCAGCACGGTCCAAGCCGGAGCCGACATCCGGCGCGTACGCTGGACGCCCGCCACTGCGAAGGAGCACACCATGGGATTCCTCGATCGACTGCTCGGACGCCCCGAGTCCGGCGAACCTGCCCAGGCGACGGACGACGGCCGGAGGGCATCTGCGACGACCAGGACGCCGGATGAGATCGCCGTCGAGCGATACCGCTACCTCCTGCGCACTGCTCCGCCGGAGACCATCGAGCAGGTCCACGAGGAGGCGTTCACGAAACTCACCCCCGAGCAGCGGGGCATCCTCTTCCGCCAGTTGTCCGAGGACGCTCCCACAGGTGAGGCGCCTGCGAACGACTCCCCGAAAGCCCTCGCGCTCTCCGCCACCCGCGCCGAGATGCGCCAGCCGGGCACGCTGGAGCGGAACCTCGGCCCGCAGGGAGGTGGCATGGGCTTCGGTGGGATGCTCGCCAGCTCGATGCTCGGCACGATCGCCGGGGTCGTCGTCGGTTCGGCCATCGCGCAGGCGTTCATCCCCGACGCCGTCGGCACCGACGCCGGGGCGGATGCCACCGGCGCCGATCAGGGCGGAGGCGAGGCCGGAGCGTCAGACGGGGCGGCTGTCGACGCCGGAGCCGACCCGACTGCCGGCGGCTGGGGCGATGGCGGGTTCGCGGACGGAGGCGGCGACTTCGGTGGCGGTGGCGACTTCGGCGGTGGAGGCGACTTCGGCTTCTGAGCGCGGACGCGGTTCAGCGTCGACGGCCGGCAGCGGCCGCCGGGAGCGCGGTCCGCAGCTCGTCGGCGCGGAGTTCGAGGAGCTCGATGACCTCCTCGATCCGTCCCTCCCGCGCCACATCGGCGGCCCGCTCCACCCACTGCGCGAGTTCCCGCTGCGCACTGTTCGGCAGGCCGCGGAAGAACGCCAGCCGACCGGCGTCGTGGAGCGCCTGCTCGAGGTCGGGCCGCAACCGGACGACCGTCCCGGTCGCCGCGAGCGGCGCGTCTCCCACATCAGCGTGTCTGCCCATGCGGCCACGCTAGCGGCTCGGATGGCGGCCGTCGAGGGACCGGGCTCCGATCGGCTTCGGGAGTCCGGTCTTCGGGCGGCGAACCCTCAGGCGAGTTCCCAGGCGGCCACGCCCCCGCCCACGACGACGAACACGGGGTGGGGCTGGGGACGCCAGACCCTCGCCCACCGGGCCGCGACGTCCGGGCTCCGTTCGAGGAGATGGCGGCGCAGGTTGCCCCACTCGTAGTCGAGCTGACCGTCCGTCACGACGAGCGGCTCCCGCAGAGACCCCGCGGCGATGATGCGCGAGCGGTCGAGGTCCATGCCGCGCGCCCCCGCTTCGTCGGCGACACCGCCGAGATAGGCGGCGACGGCTTCGAGCGGTTCCTCCGCCTCGAGGAAGCGCTGGAGCTGCGGGTGCGAGCGGAGACTCGAACCGGGCTCAGCCAGGACCCGCTGGGCGATCAACCCCTCGCGCCAGGACGACGTCACCGCCTGGGCGTCGAAGTACCGCGGATGGATCGACCAGAGACGCATCCCTCCATCCTGCCCGACGCCGCCGACACGGTGATCGGGGCAGCCCCTGACCCGGCGCCCCGGGGGGGGCCGCGGGTCTCCCGGCGTATGCTGGCGGTCATGTCTCCGCATCCGCACCGTCCGCCGATGCAGCGGTGACCGCGCCCGCGACCCCGGGCCGAAGCGGACTCTTCGTCGATCTGCGTCCCCTCCGGGAGAGTCCCGCCTTCGCACGACTGTGGATCGGCGGCGCGATCACCGGCATCGGCGGCCAGATGACCATCGTCGCCGTCGGCCTCCAGGTGTACGACCTCACCGCCTCGACCTTCGCCGTCTCCCTCGTCGGCGTCATCGCCCTGCTCCCGATGATCTGCTTCGGGCTGTACGGCGGCATGCTCGCGGACGCCTTCGACCGACGCACGGTCGCGCTCTCGGCCGCGATCGTCACCTGGGTCTCGACGGCCGTCATCGCCGTGCTCGCATGGAGCGGCTCCGAACTCGTCTGGCCCCTGTACCTGCTCACGACGATCAACGCCGTGTCGACCACGATCGTCGGGACGACCCGACAGGCGATCCTCCCTCGGCTCCTACCGGCGCGGCTGCTCCCCGCGGCCGCCGCCCTCTCCGGCATCGCGGCCGGGGTCATGGTGACGGTGGGCCCGGCACTGGCCGGCGTGCTCGTGGCCGGCGTGGGCTTCCAGTGGACCTACACGATCGACGTCGTCCTGTTCGTGGCAGCGTTCCTCGGGATCGCGTCCCTGCCGAAGATCCTCCCGGAGGGCGGGGTCAGTCGGCTTCCCGGCATCCGCAGCCTCGTCGACGGATGGACGTTCCTCAAGACCGCACCCAACGTGCGGATGACGTTCATCGTCGACATCATCGCGATGACCTTCGGCAACCCGCGGGTGCTCTACCCCGCCGTCGGCACCCTCGTCCTCGGCGGCGGCGCGATCACCGTCGGTGTCCTCACGGCCGCCGGCGCCGTCGGCACACTCCTGTCGAGCCTCGTGTCGGGAAGACTCGGCCGGATCGATCGGCAGGGCCGCGCGATCGAGCGGGCCATCATCGTCTACGGCCTCGCCGTCGCCGGATTCGGAGCGGTCCTCGCCTGGGTCACCCTCTCCGGCGCGGCCACGCACGAGGCCGACGGCGCGAACCTCCCCGCCATCGTCATCGCCGCCACCGCACTCGCCGTCGCGGGTGCCGCGGACAACGTCAGCTCGATCTTCCGCATGACGATCCTGCAGGCCGCCGTGCCCGACGCCGTCCGCGGGCGGCTCCAGGGCGTGTTCACCGTCGTCGTGACCGGAGGGCCGCGCGTCGGCGACCTCTACATCGGCCTCGCCGCCTCGGCGTTCGCGCTCTGGATCCCGGCGCTCGCCGGAGGGCTCCTCGTCATGGCGCTCGTGTGGACCGTCGTGCGCCTCCAGGGCGGCTTCCGCCGCTACGACGCCCGCACGCCGACGCCCTGAGCCCGATTCGGGCGGCCCGACTCAGGCGGGCGCGGTGGCGATGGAGAAGACGTCGCGGCCGGCGAGCGAGGCGCGACCGGGGAGGCCCTCCAGCTCGAGGACGAGCCCGAGTCCGGCCACGGTGTACCCGGCCCGCTCGATGAGGTTGACGGCCGCGCCACAGCTCCCGCCGGTCGCGAGCACGTCGTCGAGGATGAGGACGCGGGTGCCGGCGGGCAGCTGCTCGGTCCGCAGCTCGAGCGCCGCGGCGCCGTACTCGAGGCCGTAGTCCTCACGCAGGACCTCGCCCGGCAGTTTGCCCGCCTTGCGGATCGGGACCAGCCGGGTGTGCGTCGCGTAGGCGACGGCGGCGGCCAGTAGGAACCCGCGGGCCTCGACCCCGGCGACCGCGTCGAAGCGACCGGCGAAGTGCTCGCCCAGCTCGTCGATGATCGCGCGGAAGGCGTCAGCGTCGGCGAAGACGGGCGTCAGGTCGCGGAACAGGATCCCGGGCGTCGGGAAGTCGGGGATCGTCGCCGTCAGGCGGTCGACGTACTGGGTGGCGGTGGTCATCTGGTCCTCGTTCGGTCTGGGGGACATGCGACACCCCTCGTCACCGCGACCGTCGGTCGGCGGGGACGAGGGGTGACCTGCGGATGGTTACTTGACGCCCAGGAGGTCGATCACGAAGACCAGCGTCTGGCCGGACAGCTGGTGTCCGCCACCGGCCGGGCCGTACGCGAGCTCCGGGGGGACCGTGAGCTTGCGGCGGCCGCCGACCTTCATGCCGGGGATGCCGTGCTGCCATCCCTGGATGAGGTTGCGCAGCGGGAAGTTGATGGACTGTCCGCGGCTCCACGAGGAGTCGAACTCCTCGCCGGAGTCGTAGCCGACGCCGAGGTAGTGGACGTCGACGGTCGAGGAGGCCTGGGCCTCGTCGCCCTCGCCGATGAAGATGTCCTCGACGACGAGTTCGGTGGGGGCCGGGCCCGTTGGGGCGTCGACCTCGGGCTTGGTGCGTGCTGAATCGGTCATGGATCCATCCAAGCAGTTCCGCCGACGCGGCACATGCGGATTTCGCTGAGCGCGTGAACTGGCACCACTCCCCCGCATGCGGGGTCGAAGACCCGAGCGCCTCCGGCGAGCTGCATTCCGGGTCTTGCGCTCCGTCGCCGACGGGTGCAAGCTGATGGGACAGACCAACTCATCGCCCGGGCGACTCGCAGGCACTGCCGCGGCACCGGGCGATGAGTCTGTCCGGGCGAGGTCGAGCCACTCCGCTCGGGCCCGGACCGCTATGGCCACAACGCCCACCGCCGACGAGGCTGCGATAGCGTAGAGGCGTGAAGTTCGCCCATTTCGTCGCCACAGACCACCAGTCGAGTCCCCCCGCAGAGCCGCGGGTCAGACTCGCCGTCATCAGCGATTCCGGGGCGGTGTTCCTCGACGAGATCCTCGAAGACGCCCCGCGCGACCTCCAGGAGCTGATCGAGCGCGGTCCCGCCGAGCTCGACCGGGTGCGCAGCTTCGTCGAGACCTCCATCGCCCACGGCGTCGGCGGCGAACCGCTCGACGGCCTCGTGCACGCCTCGGCGGTCCTCCGCCCGCCGACCATCCTGGCGGTCGGTCTCAACTACTCCGCACACTCGCAGGAGCTCAACCTCAAGACGGACAACGCCCCCACGATCTTCGGCCTGTGGGCCAACTCGCTGACGGGTCACGAGGGCACGACGAGCTGGCCGGCCGAGATCAGCGAGCAGGTGGACTACGAGGCCGAACTCGGCGTCGTCATCGGTCGCGCCGCCCGCGACGTCGCAGCAGCCGACGCCCTGGGATACGTGTTCGGCTACACCGTCGTCAACGACATCACGGCACGGAACATCCAGTACTCCGAGGCGCAGTGGTCGAGGTGCAAGTCCTTCGACGGTTTCACCCCGACCGGCCCCGTGGTCGTGACGGCCGACGAGATCGCCGACCCACAGGCCCTCCACATCTCGACGGTCCTCGACGGCGTGACGCTGCAGGACTCCTCGACCAGCCACATGGTCCGCAGCGTCGCGACGCTCATCGAGCACCTCTCCGGTTCGGCGACCCTCCTGCCCGGCACCCTCATCTCCACGGGCAGCCCGGGCGGCGCCGGATACTCGCGCGACCCGCAGGTCTTCCTCACGGACGGTGCCACCGTCACGGTATCGGTCGAGGGCGTCGGGTCGCTGACGACCCATTGTCGGGTCACCGCCGCCGCGTAGTCCCTCGGACACAGCACGAAGCCGTCCAGACCATGGGTCCGGACGGCTTCGTCGTGTGTGCGGCTCAGCGACTCGGGTCGGAGTCGGCGCCCGGGATCGGGAGGTCGATGATCGGGATGGCCGACGTCACCGCTTCGATCCCCGAGAGGCGGGCGGGAGAAAGCTGCTTCGTCACGTCCTCGCGGGTCATGAGGTTCGCCTCGACGACGAGGTCGGCGACGTTCCGTCCGGTGAGCAGGGCGGTCTTCGCGAGCGCCGCGGCCGACTGGTAGCCGATGAACGGCGTGAGGGCCGTGATGACCCCGACGGAGGCGCCGACCATGACGCCGAGGCGCTCCTCGTTCGCCGTGATGCCGTCGATGCAGTTCACCCGCAACGTCCGGCAGGCCTGAGCCATCCACACGATGCTCTGCAGCAGGGAGTGTGCGATGACGGGCTCGAAGGCGTTCAACTGCAGCTGCCCGGCCTCGGCCGCCATCGTCACCGTCATGTCGGCGCCGACGACGCTGAAGGCCACCTGGTTCACGACCTCCGGGATCACCGGGTTGACCTTGCCCGGCATGATGCTCGACCCGGCCTGACGGGGCGGCAGGTTGATCTCGCCGAATCCGGCCTGGGGTCCGCTCGACAGGAGTCGGAGATCGTTGCAGATCTTCGAGAGCTTGATCGCGCTGCGCTTCAAGGTGCCGCTGAACGACATGAACCCGCCGGCGTCACTCGTCGACTCGATGAGGTCGGGAGCGGTGGTGAGCGACAAGCCGGTGATCTGGTTGAGGTGCCGGACGACCGACTCCGCGTAGCGGGGGTCGGCGGTGATCCCGGTTCCGATGGCGGTGGCGCCGAGGTTGACCTCGGCGAGCAGCCACAGGGTCTCCTGCAAGCGGTCGTAGTCCTCCGTCAGGGTCGTCGCGAACCCGTGGAACTCCTGGCCGAGCGTCATCGGCACCGCGTCCTGCAGCTGGGTGCGGCCGACCTTCAAGACGTGGGAGAACTCGTCGGACTTGGCACTGCACGAGTCGCGCAGCAGTCCGAGTTCCGTCAGCAGGAACTGGAGGGAGAACGCGAGCGCGATCTTGATCGACGTCGGGTAGACGTCGTTGGTGGACTGCGAGCGGTTGGTGTCGTCGAGCGGGTGCAGGTACTGGTACTCCCCCTTCGCGTGGCCGGCGAGTTCCAGCGCGATGTTCGTGATCACCTCGTTCGCGTTCATGTTCGTCGAGGTGCCGGCGCCGCCCTGGATCACGCCGACGAGGAACTCCTCGTGGAAGTCGCCGTCGATGATGATCTGGCAGGCGCGGTCGATGAGGTTCGCCTTCGCGGGATCGAGGACCCCGATCTCGGCGTTCGCGCGGGCCGCAGCCTGCTTGACGCTCGCGATGGCGACCACGAGGTCCGGGTAGACCGAGATCGGGCGCTTGGTGATGGGGAAGTTCTCGAGCGCTCGTGCCGTGTGGATGCCCCAGTAGGCGTCAGCCGGGATCTGCATCGAGCCGAGCGAATCCGACTCGGTCCGTGTCTCGCCCGTGCTCATGCTGTCCGCCATGTCGTCGTGTGCTCCAGGGGTGGTCGGGATGGTGCTGGTGGTGGTGCTGATCGTCACTCGTGGCTCCGTTGCCTGGTGGGTGGATGTCCCATCCAGCGTAGCCGGGCGCGTCCACCGGTGCCGCTCGCGTGTCTCGTTCCCGAGACGGTCGGCGCGCGGCGTCACCGCTTGCGGGAGAACGCCTCGAGTCGCTCGGCAGGGCTCAGAGCCGCCATGCGCTCGATGAACGCCTCGCTGAACGTGTCGGCGGTGACGAAGTCGCCGAGTGGGACGGTCGAGTGCGTGATCCGGTCGTCGTACACGTGGACGAGGTTGAAGGACTGCCCGCCGAACATGCCGTTCACCTCCGTGGACGGGAGCGAGAGGTTCATCGAGTAGCAGCTGGCGCTGGCGACCTGGACCGGGATGCCGGCGAAGGTGCTCGAGGTCGAGTAGTGCAGATGACCACCGAGGATGGCCCGGACGTCGCTGCCCCGGAGGACGGCTTCGAGCCGGTGCTGGTCGCGGAGCTCGAGGATGTCGAAGAAGGGAACGCTCGACGGCACCGGCGGGTGGTGCATGGCGAGGATGCTGCCGAGCGGCGCCGGCGTGCTCAACACCGACTGCAACCACGCCAACTGCTCGTCCTCCAGCTCACCGTGGTGCCACCCCGGCACGGTCGAGTCGAGGCCGATCACCCGGAGCCCACCGAAGTCCCACACCGCGTCGAGCGGCTGCTCGCCCGCCGGCAGGTCGAGCAGCTCCGTGCGCATGACCGAGCGTTCGTCATGGTTGCCCATGAGCCAGACGATCGTGGTGCCCAGCCGTTCGGCGACCGGTTCGACCCGCTCGCGGAGCCGCCGGTAGGCGTCGGCCTCACCGAGGTCGGCGAGGTCTCCCGTGAAGACCATCGCGTCGGGTCGGAGCCGCATGCGTTCGACCTGCCGGAGCGCCTGTTCGAGGTTCGCCTGCACGTCGACCGCGTCGTAGAGGCGACGGCCGTCGGCCAGGAGGTGCGGATCGCTCAGGTGGACGATGACGCGGCTGGGTGCCGGATACTGGCCGAATCGGACGTCGGAAGTCATGCCCCGAGTCTAGGACGCACCCCCGACGAGACCGGATCGTCCGCCGCCGACAGCGGCGGACGCCGGCTCAGGACGCGACGCCGAGCAGCTGCTCGATGGGCCCGCGGGCGAAGAACACGAGGAAGCCGGCCGCCACGATCCAGAGCAGCGGGCTGATCTCCCGTGCCTTGCCGGACAGCGAGCGCAGCACGACCCAGGCGATGAAGCCTGCGCCGATGCCGTTGGCGATGGAGTACGTGAGCGGCATGACGACGACCGTCAGGAACACCGGGAGCGCGACGGAGAACTCCGTCCACACGATGTCCTTGATCTGCGACATCATGAGCGTCCCGACGATGACGAGGGCGGCAGCGGCGACCTCGGACGGGACGATCTGGGTGAGCGGCGTGAAGAACATCGCGAGCAGGAACAGCACGCCCGTCACCAGGTTCGCGAGGCCGGTCCTGGCCCCCTCGCCGATCCCGGCACCGGACTCGATGAACACGGTCGACGAGGAGGACGACGTGGCGCCACCCGCCACCGCTCCGACGCCCTCGACGATCAGCGCCGATCGCAGCCGCGGGAAGTCGCCCTTCGCGTCCGCGACGCCGGCCTCCTTCGAGAGCCCGGTCATGGTGCCCATCGCGTCGAAGAAGTTCGTGAACACGAGGGTGAAGACGAGCATGAGCGCGGCGAGGACACCGATGCGCTCGAAGCCACCGAAGCTCACCTGGCCGAGCAGACTGAGGTCGGGCAGGCCGACGACCTGGGTGGGGAGGGTGGGCACGCTGAGGTTCCAGCCGCCGGCGTTCTCGCCACCGTTCGAGGCGCCGACCTTGAAGACGGCCTCCGCGATGATCGCGATGATCGTCGAGGCGACGATGCCGATGAGGAGGGCGCCCTTCACCTTGCGGGCCACGAGCACACCGGTGAGGAGGAGCGAGATGACGAACACGGCGGTGGGGACCGTCGCGACGGAACCCTCGATACCGAGGCCGACCGGCGGGGATCCGGCGCCCGTGGAGCGGACGAAGCCGGCATCGACGAAACCGATGAAGGCGATGAACAGGCCGATGCCGACCGTGATCGCGATCTTCAGCTGGATGGGCACCGCGTTGAAGATCATCGCGCGGAGACCGGTCGCCGCGAGGAGGACGATGATCAGACCGTTGATGACGACGAGGCCCATCGCCTCCGCCCAGGTGACCTGGCCGACGACGCTGACCGCGAGGAAGGAGTTGATCCCGAGCCCTGCCGCGAAGGCGAACGGCAGACGTGCCACGAGGCCGAAGAGGATCGTCATGACGCCGGCGGTCAGGGCGGTGACGGCGGCGACCTGCGCGAAGCCGAGTTCACCTCCGGTGACGTCGGCCGAACCGCTCAGGATGATCGGGTTGAGGATGACGATGTAGGCCATCGCGACGAAGGTCACGAGGCCACCGCGCACCTCGCCTCCGACGGTCGAGCCGCGCTTGCTGATCTCGAAGAAACCGTCGAGACGCTCTCGGAACGAGCGCGGAGCGGTGGGCGTCGTGGTCACTGGACCTCCTGGGTCTGCATCGAAGCAACCAGCGTACCGGCACGGCGGACCGCCCCGCGACGACCGGGATGCAAGGGTCCCGCTACGATCGGCTGGACCCCTTAACCAGCACCCTCCCACGGAATCGAGCTCACATGGCGCTGCCCTGGACTCTGCACGGCGACGGCAAGCACGTCCCGACCCACGCGATCGTCGGCCCCGGAGAACGGCTCAGCTGGCCCCGGACGATCGGGCTTGGGATGCAGCACGTCGTCGCGATGTTCGGCGCGACCTTCCTCGTGCCCGTCCTCACCGGCTTCCCGCCCACGACCACCCTCTTCTTCTCGGGCGTCGGCACCATCCTGTTCCTCGTCATCACGAAGAACCGTGTGCCCAGCTACCTCGGTTCCTCCTTCGCGTTCATCGCCCCCATCTCGGCCGCCGTCGCGAGCCAGGGCATGGGCAGCGCCCTCTTCGGCATCCTCGCGGTGGGGCTCCTCCTGGCGCTCGTCGGTGTCATCGTGCAGGTCACCGGCACCGGCTGGATCGACGCGCTCATGCCGCCGGTCGTCGCCGGCGCCATCGTCGCGCTCATCGGGTTCAACCTCGCCCCCGCGGCGAAGAACAACTTCGTGGAAGCTCCGGTCACCGCCCTCGTGACGCTCGCGGCCGTCATCCTCTCGACCGTGCTCTTCCGCGGCATCCTCGGCCGTCTGTCGATCGTGATCGGCGTCGTCGTCGGCTACGTCGTCGCGGCGATCCGACAGGAGATCGACTTCTCGAAGATCGCCGACGCCGCCTGGGTCGGCCTCCCCGAGTTCCATCTCGCGGACAACCCGATCTCGAACCCGGCCGTCTGGGCCGTCCTCCCGGCGTTCCTCCCCGTCGTGCTCGTCCTCATCGCCGAGAACGTCGGGCACATCCGGGGCGTCGCACAGATGACCGACGCCTCCGTGAACAAGCAGACCGGTCGCGCGCTCCTGTCCGACGGTCTCGCGACGATGCTGGCCGGGTTCGGCGGCGGTTCGGGCACGACGACCTACGGCGAAAACATCGGTGTCATGGCCGCGACGCGCGTCTACTCGACGGCGGCCTACTGGGTCGCCGGCCTGTTCGCGGTCCTCCTCGGCCTCTCCCCCAAGGTCGGTGCGGTCATCAACACCATCCCCGCAGGTGTCCTGGGCGGTGTCACGACGGCCCTCTACGGGCTCATCGGCATCATCGGCGTGAAGATCTGGCTCGACAACAAGGTCGACTTCTCGAAGCCCGTCAACCAGTTCACTGCGGCCACGGCGCTCATCATCGGCATCGCCGACTTCACCTGGGTGGCGGGCGGCGACGTCAGCTTCAACGGGATCGCGCTCGGCACGATCGCGGCGATCGTCATCTACCACGTGATGACGGTCATCGGCCGCTGGCGCAAGACCGCCTGACCGATCCGGTTCGGGCCGGTGCGCCAGCGCGGTGCGCTGACGTCAGTGCGGGTCGTCCGCGCGAGCGCGGGTCTGCGGAGCACCGCGTTCGCGCGCGTGACCCGCGGTCACGCCGGGTCGGCGCGGTTCGCGTCAGCGCGGTGCGCTGGCGAGACGAGTCAGCCCTGGTGGAAGAACGGGACGATCAGGTAGATGCCGAAGAGCACCGCGGCCGCGCAGAGCGCGAAGCAGGCGTAGGCACCGGCGCGGGCCAGGTTCTGCTGTGCGGGCGTCAGCGGGTTCTTGCGCGAGGCCTTGGCGGCACGCTTCGCCGCCTTCGCAGCCTCCTCCGGCGTGATGACGGTGATCGCGTCCGTGAACTCGGCCGGCGCGACGACCGGGATGCGTCCGGCGGTGGTGAGCAGTCGGAGCCCGAAGGAGTACAGGCTGACGACGGCGGTGGCACCGACGAGCGACGTCGCGAACACGATCAGGAATGCTGCCCAGTCGATCACTTCTTCACCTTCTTGGGCTTGGGGTTGCGCTTGATCTTGACGGCGCGACCGGAGTCGGCGACCTCGCTGACGACGTTGCTGTGGTCGACCTGGTTGCGGCGCGAGATGAGGAAGATCGTGAGGATCACGCCGATGCCGACGACGGCGTCGACGATGATGCCGAAGAGCCCGAGGTGTGCGACGGCGGCGGCCAGGGCTCCGACGATGCCGGCGGCGGGCAGGGTCATGAGCCAACCGAGCGCGATGCGTCCGGCCGTCCCCCAGCGGACCTTCGAACCACGACGCCCGAGACCGGAACCGATGACGGACCCGGAGGCGACCTGGGTGGTCGAGAGAGCGAAGCCCAGGTGGCTCGACGCGAGGATCGTCGCGGCGGTGCTCGTCTCGGCGGCGAAGCCCTGCGCCGGCTTCACATCGGTGAGCCCCGTACCGATCGTCTTGATGATGCGCCAACCGCCCATGTAGGTGCCGAGGGCGATGGCGAGCGCGCAGACGACGATGACCCAGAGTTCGGGGCCGGTGCCGACGGCCTGCACCCCGACCGCGATGAAGGTGAGCGTGATGACGCCCATCGTCTTCTGTGCGTCGTTGGTGCCGTGTGCGAGGGCGACGAGGGAGGAGGAGAAGATCTGCGCGTACCGGAAGCCGTCGCGGCCGTCGGGTTTGCCGTCGTAGCGTCGCGTGATGCGGTACGCCAGCTTCGTGGCCGAGTACGCGACGAGGCCGGCGGTGACCGGGGCGATGAGCGCCGGGAGGATGACCTTCGAGAGGACGACGCCGAAGTCGATCGAGCCGAGGCCGGCGCCGACGATCGCAGCGCCGATGAGCCCGCCGAAGAGCGCGTGGCTCGAGGAGGACGGAAGGCCGAGGAGCCACGTCAGCATGTTCCAGACGATCGCGCCGATCAGGCCGGCGAAGATGAGCTCCGGCCCGATGCGGATACCGCCCTCACCCTCGCGGATGAGCCCTCCGGAGATGGTCTTCGCCACCTCGGTGGACAGGAACGCACCGACCAGGTTGAGGATCGCGGCGAGGAGGACGGCGGTCTTCGGTTTCAGCGCACCCGTGGCGATCGGCGTCGCCATGGCGTTCGCCGTGTCGTGGAACCCGTTCGTGAAGTCGAAGAACAGGGCCAGTGCGATGACCAGCACGACAGTCAGGGTAACGAGTTCCACTGGTGTCTTTCTCGAGGCGGAGCGAATACGGACACAGTGCTCCCCGACGAGGTGGGTGGGGGGAATTCACGTGCTGGATACCGGCGGTTCACCCGCCGTACACGATCCTTACACCCTGCCCGGTCGAGGTCAACTCGACACCGATCAGCGTCCGCCGCCCCCGCCTCCGCCGCCGCCACCACCCGCGAAGCCGCCACCCGTCGAGCCACCGGAGGAGCTCGCGCCTCCGCTCGTCGACCACGACGCGGACGTGCTCGACGCCGATCCGGAGAAGCCGGAGAAGGCGTTCGCGAACATCGCCGCCTGGAACGGCGTGTTCGAGTCGTACCAGGACGGCGCGCTCCCGGCCTGTTCGTAGCGGACACCGAGTTCCTTGGCCCACTCGCGCTCCACGCCCCAGAGCACGGCGAAGGGTAGGAGCCGTTCGGTGAGCCGGACGAGCTGGCCGGGGTCGCCGAGGTCCACCCGTTCCGCACCGTCTGGGCTCTGCAGCATGCGGAAGCGGTCCTGCTCCGCCAGCTCGAGGTAGTCGCGGAGGCCGAGCAACTCGTCACGCGCCTCGGCGCCGGTGGCGGTGAGCGGTTTCGGCGCGATGGCCAACACGATCCCCGCGAGCAGCGCGATGCCGGTCACGAAGAGCGCGGCGACCGACCAGCCGTTGTCCGCTCGCTGGGCGTAGGCGACCCCGAAGAAGACGATCCCAGCGACGCCGATGACGGCGAGCGCTCCCACGATGATCCACGCCCGCCCCGCCGGGACCGAACGTCGAAGGCCGCGGTCGAGCGCGGTCTGCTTGGCGGCCGCGAGTTCCGCGGTGACGGCCTTGCCGAGCGCCGGATCGACCTGCTTCATCTCCCGTGGCCGTTTCCGGTCGGGGAAGAGCGCGGCCAGCACGCGCCGTTCCTGCTCGTCCGTCGCGCTGTCGTCGAGGTACTGCAGGGAGTAGTCCTTCTTGCCCGGTCCGTCCACGATCCGGAGCTTGCCGCGGACGGCGAGGCTGACGATCTGGGCGGCCATCGACGAGGCGGCACGGCCGGCGAGGTCGCCCGCCAGCAGGAGGTTCATCTGCTTCGGGACGGAGTACTGGGGCACGATGACGCCGCGACCGGGGTGGTCCCGCCAGAACCGCAGTCGGATCCACAGGAGCGCACCGAGCCCCGCGGCCGACAGCGCGCCGAGGGCGATCGGGACGATGGAGAAGACCGGCGCCTCACCCGGTCGGGCCGGCTGGGCGAAGGTGCCCGGCTCGAAGCCGATGGCGACCGTGAGCGTCTGCCGAGCCTGGAGCGGGACGGAAGCGGTCGTGAAGACGTCGGCGTCCGCGTCCTCCGCCTGGGCGAGGTCGCACGGTGAGCTGTCGTCGGGATCGCCGCGGTAGCAGGCGCCCTCGCCGGTGAGTGCGTCGGCGATGTCGGCGTCGACGCGCACGGTCATCTGCGCGTCCACGAACGGCTGGTCCCAGCCGGTGCCGGGCGCATCCCAGTAGAACTCGTCCGCACGGGTGTCGCGATAGGCCCCGACCACCCCGCGCTGGGTGTACGTGATGACGTAGCTCTGCGTGCCACGGACGTAGTCGTCCGTGCCGAGCGACAGCTCGAGGAAGTCGCCGTCGCGGTCGGCCTCCCATTCGACGGGAGCACCGTCGGCGTCGGTGACCGACACGATCTCCGTGTGCAGTGGCGCCCGGTCGAACTCGTCCGGGATCGCTCGGATGATGCCCTTGTTCTGGTCGGACTCGGGGAACTCGGCGACGAAGGTCTCCACCGCCCGGAGTTCGGCCTGGCCGTCATCGCCCCGGGAGAGGGTGTACTCCCCGTCGAAGGACGAGAAGGTGAAGTCGGACACGTCGGCGCGGGTGGCTGCGACAGCCGGTTCCGCCGTCGCCGTCATCACGACGAGCGGCGCGAGGACCGTCAGGAGCAACGCGACCAGGACGGGTCGTGATGCTCGCGGCTGGATCGGGGGCTGGCTGCGACGTCGGGGCTTCACCCCGCCAAGTCTAGGAGGAGGGTCCGGCGGGTGCGTGGCCGCACCCGCCGACGCTCACATCTCCTCGTGCGTGTTCGGGTCGCCGTCGAAGAGCCGGCCGTCTGCACGACCGAGTGCGGTGATCGCCTGGACCTCCGCGTCGCTCAGCTCGAACCCGAAGATGTCGAGGTTCGTCCGCTGCCGTTCCGCGGACGCGGACTTCGGGATCGGGAGGACGCCGCGCTGGTGGTGCCAGCGGAGCACGACCTGGGCCGGCGAGACGTCGTGCGCTGCGGCGGCAGTCGCGACGGGCTCCTCGGCGAACGGCGCCTGTGCCTTGCCGAGCGGGCTCCAGGCCTCCGTCAGGACGCCGTGCTCGCGGTGGAACGCGAGGAGGTCCTCCTGCGGGAAGTACGGGTGCAGCTCGACCTGGTTCACGGCCGGCAGGACACCGGTCTCGTCGGCGAGCCTCGTCAGGAACTCCTCCGTGAAGTTCGAGACACCGATGCTGCGGACGAGGCCCTCCCGCTGCAGCTGGATCATGGCCTTCCACGACTCGACGAAGCGGCCGACGGAGGGGTTCGGCCAGTGGATGAGATAGAGGTCGATGCGGTCGAGGCCGAGCGATGCCAGCGAGCCGCGGCACGAGGTGATCGTCTCCTCGAAGCCGTGGTCGCGGCCCGGGAGCTTCGTCGCCACGACCAGCTCGTCCCGTGGGACGTCGGTCTCGCGGACGGCGGCTCCGACCGCGTCCTCGTTCCGGTAGTTGACGGCGGTGTCGAGGAGTCGATAGCCGGCGTCGATCGCGGACAGCGTGGCGTCGGTGCCCTCGCTCCCTCGCAGGGGGTAGGTGCCGAAGCCGATCGCGGGGACGCTCGAACCGTCGTTGAGCTCGAAGGTGGGGATGGTCGTCATCCCCCAACGCTAGACCCGTCGGCCCGCGGATGGCTCCGAGCGGGCTGGGAGGGTTCAGCCTCGACTAGCGTTGGACCATGGCGAAGCTCTCTGCCCCACGTGCCCAGACCCGACCGACCGAACGCACCCATCACGGCGACACCGTGGTGGACCCGTACGAATGGCTCCGCGAGAAGGACTCGCCGGAGGTGATCGAACACCTCGAGGCCGAGAACGCCTTCACGGCTCAGGAGACGGACCACCTCGCCGCCCTGCGGGAGCGCATCTTCCAGGAGATCAAGGGACGCACCCTCGAGACCGACCTGTCCGTCCCGACCCGTGCGGGTGACTGGTGGTACTACGGACGGAGTGTCGAGGGCCGCCAGTACGGCATCCAGTGCCGGGTGCCCGTCTCGGACGCCGACGATTGGACCCCGCCGACACTGCCCGAGAGCGGCGCGGCCCCGGGTGAGCAGATCATCCTGGACGCGAACGTCGAGGCGGAGGGGCACGAGTTCTTCTCCCTCGGCAGCTTCGACGTCTCCGACGACGGCTCCAGACTCCTCTACGGGGTCGACGTCGAGGGCGACGAGCGGTACACCGTCCGGGTCCGTGACCTCGCGACCGGCTCCGACCTCGACGACGAGCTCCTCGGCACCGCCGGTGGCGCCGAGTTCTCCCCCGACGCGTCCGCGATCGTCTACACGACGGTCGACGAGAGCTGGCGGCCCGACACCGTGCACCTGCACCGGGTCGGCACGGCCCAGTCCGCGGACGTCGTCCTCTTCCACGAGCCGGACGAACGGTTCTGGGTGGGTGCGGGCTTCACCCGCAGTCGCGCCCTGCTCCTCATCGAGGCGGGATCGTCGGTCACGAGCGAGACCCGGTCCGTCCCCGCCGACGCGCTGACCGAGGAGGCGCGCATCGTCTGGCCGCGGACGGAGGGCGTCGAGTACAGCGTCGAGCACCGCATCGCCGACGGCGCCGACCGTCTGCTCATCCTCCACAACCGCGACGCCCCCGACTTCGAACTCGTCGAGGTGCCGCTTGACGATCCACTGCAGGAACCGCGCGTCGTGGTCCCCCACAGCAGCGAGCGCCGACTCGAGGACGTCGAGGCGTTCGCCACGGTGACGACCGTCGCCTACCGGCGCGACGGCCTGACGCGGATCGGTCTCCTCGACGCGACGACCGGCGACATCGAGGAACTCGGCTTCGACGAACCCCTCTCGAGCGTCGGCTGGCACGGCAACGGCGAATGGTCGCAACCGATGCTGCGATTCGGGTACGGCTCGCTCGTCACGCCGTCGACCGTGCTCGAACTCGACCTCCGCTCGGGCGAGCGGTTCGTCCGCAAACAGCAGCCTGTCCTCGGCGACTACGACCCGGCGCGGTACGAGCAGTTCCGCGAGTGGGCGACCGCCGCCGACGGGACGCGGGTGCCCGTCTCCATCGTGCGTCGGCGCGACCTCGAGGGCCCAGGGCCGCTCCACCTCTACGGCTACGGCTCCTACGAGGCGAGCATGGACCCGTCGTTCTCCATCGCCAGGCTGTCGATGCTCGACCGCGGCGTCACCTTCGCGATCGCGCACGTCCGCGGCGGTGGCGAGCTTGGCCGGCACTGGTACGAGGACGGCAAGAAGCTGCGCAAGCAGAACAGCTTCAGCGACTTCGTCGACGTGGCCGACCACCTCATCGCCGACGGCTGGACGACCGCCGGGCAGTTGGTCGCCGAGGGCGGCAGCGCGGGCGGCCTCCTCATGGGCGCGGTCGCGAACCGCGCGCCGGACCGGTTCGCGGGCATCCTCACCGGCGTCCCGTTCGTCGACGCGCTGACGAGCATCCTCGATCCGTCGCTCCCGCTGACCGTCATCGAGTGGGACGAGTGGGGTGACCCGCTGCACGACGCCGAGGTCTACGCCTACATGAAGGCGTACAGCCCGTACGAGAACGTCGACCCGGCGAAGCAGTACCCGCGCATCCTCGCGACGACGAGCCTCAACGACACCCGTGTGCTCTACGTGGAGCCCGCGAAGTGGGTGGCCAGACTCCGCGACGCCGGTGCGCCCGCACTCCTCAAGATCGAGATGAGCGCCGGCCACGGCGGGGTGAGCGGGCGGTACAACGCTTGGAAGGAGCGCGCTGAGGAACTCGCGTGGTTGCTCGACGTGCTCGGCCTCGCCGAGACCGACGCCGCGTAGGCGGACAGCCGCGTAAGCGGACAAGACGACGCCTCCACCCCGAGCGGGGTGGAGGCGTCGTCTCGTCGTCGGGCGCCTAGCCGAAGAGGATGGCCGCCTCGTCGTAGCGCTCCTGCGGAACCGTCTTGAGCTTGCCGAGGGCCTCCTCGAAGCGGCAGTTGACGAGCTCGGTGCCACGGAGGGCGATCATCGTGCCCCAGTCGCCGGCCATGACCGAGTCGATCGCCGCCATGCCGAGTCGGGTGGCGAGGACGCGGTCGTACGCGCTCGGCACGCCGCCGCGCTGCAGGTGGCCGAGCACCGTCGCGCGGGATTCGATCCCCGTGCGACGTTCGATCTCCGGTGCGAGGACGTCGGCGATCCCGCCGAGCCGGGGGCGGTTGAAGGCGTCGAGCCCCTTCTCGGAGTGCGCGGACTCCATCGTGTCGAGGGTGAAGCCCTCGGACACGACGATGATCGGCGCACGCCCGCGCTGGTAGACGCTGTCGGCCCACTCGCAGATCTGCTCGATGGACTGCGGCTGCTCAGGGATGAGGATGGCGTGCGCGCCGGCGGCCATGCCGGCGTGCAGGGCGATCCACCCCACGTGACGGCCCATGACCTCGATCACCATGCAGCGCTTGTGCGATTCGCCGGTGGTGCGCAGGCGGTCGATGGCCTCGGTCGCGATCTCGACGGCGGTGTCGAAGCCGAAGGAGTAGTCGGTGGCGTCGAGGTCGTTGTCGATGGTCTTCGGGACGCCGACGATCTTCAGTCCGGCGTCGGTGAGCCGCTTCGCCGCAGCGAGCGTGCCCTCGCCGCCGATCGCGATGAGGGCGTCGATCCCGAGGCGGTCCATGGTGTGCTGCACGTTCTCCGGGCCGCCGTGCGGGCCCTCGAACGGGTTCGTCCGGCTGGTGCCGAGGATCGTGCCGCCCTGTTTGGCGAGCCCGCGCACACTGTGGCGGTCGAGTGGCATGGTCAGCCCTTCGACCACACCTCGCCATCCGTCGCGGATGCCGATGAACTCCTGGTTGTGGATCTTGGTCCCCTTGAGCACCGCACCTCGGATGACCGCGTTCAGGCCGGGGCAGTCGCCGCCGCTCGTGAGCACACCAATTCTCATATCAACAGTCCTCATGGGGATCGGGGCACCACCGGTGCCGGAAGTCATCCCCGACAATACCGTCTCGCCGCCGGTGGTCGATCCAGCACGTGTCGGAGCTCTCGCGAGCCGGGGTTAGGCTGCTGGGATGAGTGCCGACGACTACCTCCCCGCCGATGGCGGCATCACCATGTTCTCCACCACCTGGTGCGGATACTGCGCCCGGCTGAAGCACCAGCTGTCGGCCGCAGGGATCCCCTTCACCGAGATCGACATCGAGCAGGTGCCGGGGACGGCCGAACTCGTCGCCTCCCTCAACGGTGGCAACCAGACGGTTCCGACCGTCATCTACCCCGACCGCTCCACCGCGACGAACCCGTCGCTCGCGCAAGTGAAGACCGCACTCGGCGTCTGAGCACCTCGCGGTCCGACCGGGTGGCGATGATCGCCGCCCGGCCGGGCACCCCGGGCGTCAGCCGCCCAGGGCCTCGCGCAACAGGTGGACGAGGGCGTTCAGCTGCACGGAGTCGACCGAGGCCACATCCTGATCGCTGCCGTCGAGCGCACGGGCCGCGAGCCCCTGCTTGCTGTCGATGAGTTCGGCGACCTTGGAGTCGATCGTGTGGGCGGCGATGATGCGCCACGCGGTGACCGGCTCCTCCTGACCGATGCGGTGCACGCGGTCGATCGCCTGCGTCTGCTCTGCGGCCGTCCACGACAGCTCGGCGAGCACGACGTTCGACGCCGCCTGGAGGTTGACGCCGACGCCCGCCGCCGTGAGCGAGCAGACCGCCACCGCGACCTCGGGGTCGGTGTTGAAGGCGTCGATCGCGGCCTGGCGCGCCTGCGTGGTCTGGTCCCCGCGGAGCGACACCGTCTTCAGACCGCGACCGGCGAACAGCTGCTCGGCGGCGTTCATGACGTCGATGTGCTTCGCGAAGAACACGACCTTGCCGACCGAGCGCGCGAGCTGGGCCGTGTAGTCGGCAGCGAGGACCGCCTTGGCCTGACCGATCTTCCGGATCATGGTGAACACGTTCTCGGTACCGCCGGCGGCCTTCGACTCATCGAGTTCCGCCTGGGCGACCATGCGCATGAGTTCGGTGCTCGGGTCGTGCAAGGCGTCGACGCGTTCTCCGCGGGACTCCAACACGCGTACGTAGCGCGACTTGAGGCGCTGTCCGAGCTCGGCCTCGGCGTCGCGGATCGACCGGATCGCCTCGTCGTCGAGCTCGACCGGCAGGTCAGCGACCCGCTTCGCGGGGAGGTCCTTCGCCACGTCGAGCTTCTTCCGGCGCACGATGCCCATGTCGATGACCGCTGAACGGGCCGCGGCGTAGAAGGCGTGCTCAGCCGGCGTGAGGCCGGTGTCCTCGAGCCGCTCCATGAGTTCGGCGGTCGGCTTGCCGTCCTTGATCCAGCCGAGGAACTGCCAGATGGCGTTGAAGTCCTCGACGTCGTTGATGAGCGGCGTACCCGTCAGCGCGAGCAGCAGCGGGTCCTGGCCGGGCGTCGCCTTCCGGATCCGGTTCGCGAGGGACAGCACGTGCTGGGACCGCTGGGAGTGGAGGTTCTTGATGAAGTGGGCCTCGTCGACCACCATGCCGCGGAAGCCGAGGGTCCCGAGCCAGGCGAGGTGGCGGTCGAGGACCTCGTAGTTCACGATGATGACGTCGGCGAAGGCGTCGAGGGCCTGGCCGTCGCCGTGGATGACCGTGGCCCGGCGGTGCGGCGTCCACCGCTCGACCTCGCGCGCCCAGTTCATCTTCACCACGTTCGGGACGATGACGAGCAGCGGGTAGGCCTCCGCCACGGAGGCGGCGAGGACGGACTGCGCCGTCTTCCCGAGCCCTGGCTCGTCGGCGAGCAGGAAGGAACGATGCCCCTCCTTGACGCTCTCGACGAACCGCGCCTGGTGCTTCATGACCTCGAGGCCACGGGGCGACAGCCGGTCGAGCTTGGGCGCGTCGGGGAGGTCCATCGAGGCCGCTCCCCCGCCGGAACCGAGTTCGAACGCCTTGTACAGCGGGCCCATGAGCTCCCAGCTGTCGAGGCGACGACGCACGGTCGGCTGCGGTGCCGCCTGGCTGAAGTCGGGGGCGAGGAACGGGTTGGCCAGCTGACGCGCCTTCACCGACTGCGGGATGACCTGCTTCTCGGCGAGCTCGGCCGGGACGACCGATTCCATGACGGGCTTCTCGACGGTGATGATGAGCTCGTCGGCGCTGAGTTCGGCGCCCGACTCGAGCAGCCAGTCACGGCGGAGTCGCTGTGCGACCGGGCTCGTCGCGGCGTCCGCCTCGAGGAGCTGGATGAGCGAGGTGTCGCGCGCCGCGGTCTTCGCGAGGATGGTCGCGACCCCGTCGAGGCGCTTGAGGAGCTCGGCGCGGGTGGCGTCGCTGTAGCTCGTGTCGGCCTTGACCCGAGCGCGCTCCTCGCGGACCAGGAACGCGATGACCTGGTACTTGGTCCGGTTGGTGGGACCGACCTTGCCCTTCTGCGCCTTCGCCTCGACCTCGCGCACCTTGCGGGCGAGGATCGGGATGATGGGCGCGTCGTCGTCGTGGCGCGACGAGGACCCTCTGGGGTTCGAGCGGCCAGATGAACGGGTGCTGGAACGCCCCTGGGAACGGCGTTGCTGGCCGGTGTGCGGCATGCTCCTCCTGAGCAGTCGAGAATGCCTCATCGGCCGAGGGGCCGGAAGAGACGGGCGTCGGGCCCGACTGGTCGTCGTGGAGCAACAGAGCGTTGCACGAGACCGACACGGGCGCCCGACGGGCGTGTACCCAGTCTACGCCATCGGCCGCATCGCTCGCGAGCGCTCAGTCGGCGGCGTCCTCGAGGAGTCCGAAGCGCTCCAGCTCGGCGTCGTCGAGCATGCGCGAACGGATGAGGAAGCGTTGGCCCGTGGGCGCCTCGACGCTGAACCCGCTCCCCCGGCCCTGGACCACGTCGATCGTGAGGTGCGTGAACTTCCAGTACTCGAACTGCGAGCGCGACATGTACACCTCGACGGGCGCGTCGAGTCCCACGACGTCGAGGGTGTCGAGGAGGACGTCGACCGCCCCGGTGCGGAACATCCCGACGGGGTAGCACATGGGTGAGCTCCCGTCACAGCACCCGCCCGACTGGTGGAACATGAGCGGCCCGTGCACCGCGGTCATCTCGCGCAGGAGCGCGGCAGCGGTCTCGGTGACGTCGACCCGTCCGGTCATGGTGTGTCCTCCGTCGTCTCATCAGGGGGTCTCCGATCGGCCGCACCGGTCCCGGGGGCCTGGTGCACGGGTGGCGCGAACCGAACGCGCGCCACCCGCGGACCGGTCGATCAGAAGAAGCCCATCGGGCCTTCCGCGTAGCTGACCAGCAGGTTCTTCGTCTGCTGGTAGTGGTCGAGCATCATCTTGTGGTTCTCGCGGCCGATACCGGACTGCTTGTACCCGCCGAACGCCGCGTGCGCCGGGTACTGGTGGTAGGTGTTCGACCAGACCCGGCCGGCCTCGATCGCCCGGCCCGCGCGGTAGAGCGTCGTCGCCTCCCGACTCCAGACACCGGCGCCCAGGCCGTAGAGCGTGTCGTTCGCGATCGAGATCGCCTCGTCGTAGTCGGCGAAACTCGTGAGCGCGAGCACCGGGCCGAAGATCTCCTCCTGGAAGATCCGCATGTCGTTGGTGCCTTCGAACACGGTCGGCTGGACGTAGAACCCGCCGCTCAGTTCACCGCCGAGGTCGGCCCGTTCGCCACCGATCAACAGCTTCGCCCCACCCTGCTTGCCGATGTCCATGTAGGACAGGATCTTCTCGAGCTGGTCGTTCGACGCCTGGGCGCCGATCATGGTGTCCGTGTCGAGTGGGTTGCCCTGCTTGATCTTGCCGATGCGCACGAGCGCGTCGCCCACGAAGCCGTCGTAGATCGACCGCTGCACGAGCGCCCGGCTCGGGCAGGTGCAGACCTCGCCCTGGTTGAGGGCGAACATGCTGAATCCCTCCTGCGCCTTCTCGTAGTACTGGTCGTGCTCACGCGCGACGTCCTCGAAGAACACGTTCGGGCTCTTGCCCCCGAGTTCGAGCGTCACGGGGATGAGGTTCTCGCTCGCGTACTGCATGATGAGGCGGCCGGTCGTGGTCTCGCCGGTGAAGGCGATCTTCCGGATCCGCGGGTGGGACGCCAGCGGCGCACCAGCCTCGATACCGAAGCCGTTGACGACGTTGAAGACGCCGGCGGGCAGCAGGTCCTTCACGAGGTCGACGATCAGGTGGATCGAGGCCGGGGTCTGCTCCGCCGGCTTCAACACGACGCAGTTGCCGGCGGCGAGCGCCGGCGCGAGCTTCCACACCGCCATGAGGATCGGGAAGTTCCACGGGATGATCTGCCCGACGACGCCGAGCGGTTCGTGGAAGTGGTAGGCGACGGTGTCGTGGTCGAGTTCGGAGATGCCGCCCTCCTGGGCGCGGATGGCGCCGGCGAAGTAGCGGAAGTGGTCGATCGCGAGCGGGATGTCGGCGGCGAGGGTCTCGCGGACCGGCTTGCCGTTCTCCCAGCTCTCGGCGACCGCGATCTCCTCGAGGTGCTCTTCCATGCGGTCGGCGATCCGGTTGAGGATGACGGCGCGCTCGGCGACGCTGGTCTTCGACCACGCGGGGAACGCCTTCCATCCCGCCTCGACGGCGCGGTCCACGTCGGCCGCGGTCCCTCGGGCGATCTCGGTGAACACCGCGCCGGTGACGGGCGTCGGGTTCTCGAAGTACTGTCCGTTCGCTGGCGGGACGTACTCGCCCCCGATGAAGTGGTCGTAGCGCGGGGCGTAGCTGAACACGGCACCTTCGGTACCCGGGTTGGCGTAGACGGTCATGGCACTCCTTGTCGACGACGTTGTCGGTGGCCGCACCGCTCAGGTGCGTGCGTCCGACGCTACCGGCGCTCAGGTTGCATGAGGTTGCATCACCGCTCGACGCGGATCAGCGGTCAGCTCGCCGCGAGATCGGCTTCGAGCGCCTCCACCCGGGCGACGATCCCCGCCCGTTTCGGCGAGCGCGGCGGGAGCGCTCGCAGGCAGGCGTGGAGGACCTCGAGGTCGTCGGGGGCCGCGGCGCTCCCGAGGTAGTCGTACAGGAGGTCCGCGGACGCATCGGTCAGCATCGCCTCGCGGAGCCTGGTCGCCACCAGCTCGCGCAGCTCGACGATGCCGGGCGCGGTCGAGTCGGGGAGCAGCGGGCCCGGGTAGGCGGCGAGCGCAGCCCGGTGGGCGCCGCGGTCGAGGAGCGACAGCACCTGGTGGGCGTCGAGTTGGAGGGGTGCGGTGAGGCGGTACGGGCGTGAGGCTGGGACGAGTGTCGGCGCGGCCGCGGTCAGCACCCTCCGGAGTCGCACGAGCTCCGCCCGCAGGGTGACCGGCGCCTCGTCGGCGTCGTAGAGCCGGTCGGCGAGCGCCTCGGCGCTGAGGCCCTGCCGGTGCCAGGACAACAGCGTCAGGATCTCGGCGTGACGGCGGCTGAGTTCGGTCGGCCGTTCCGCGCCGTGGCCGACGAGCATCCCGGTGTCGCGGCCGAGCACCTGCAGTCCCGGCCGGACCAGGGTCGGACGGGGCGTCCCTCGACGTCGGCCGAGTCCGGCCGAAGAGCGATCGGCGAGCGCCCGCAGGCGTTGCACCATGATCTCGGATTCGACGGCTGCCGCGGTCGCCTCCATGAGCGGAAGTGCATGCGAGGCGACGGCCTGCGGTCCTCCGGTGATGTCGATCACCCCGATGATCCGTCTCGTCTCCGGGTCGTGCACGGGCACCGCCGTGCAGCTCCACGGATGCACGAGCCGGTTGAAGTGCTCGGCCGCGTGGATCTGGATCCCGTGGTCGAGCTCGAGTGCGGTTCCCGGCGCACTCGTGCCGACCTCGCGCTCCGACCAGCCGGCGCCCTCGACGAACAACATGCCCTCCGCCCGACGACGCAGGTGACGGTCGCCGTCGACCCAGAGCAGTCTGCCCATGGCGTCGCCGACCGCGACGAGCATGCCGGAGTCGTCGTCGGCGTCCTCGACGAGCAGCCGCGTGATGACCGGGAGGACGCCGGCGAGTGGATGACCGAGCCGGTGGTCGCGCAACTCGTCCTCGTCGAAGGCGAGCTCCGGCATGAGGTTGTCCGGGTCGAGGTGACGGCCCATCGACCGCTCCCACGACTCGCGGACGAGCCGCCGCACGAGTCCGCGCTGCGCTTCGGCACGCGCCGGGGCCGCCAGCCAGGGACTGGTCACCTCACCACCACCCATCCACGTCGATCGGTTCTGCGGACAGTGTAACCGCCGCAGCCCGGCAGGTGACGGATGTCCTCAGGCGGCCGGACGGAACCGCCGGAGGCGCAGGCTGTTGAGCACGACGAACACGCTCGAGAACGCCATCGCCGCGCCCGCGATCATCGGGTTGAGGAGCCCGAGCGCGGCGAGCGGGATCGCCGCGACGTTGTACGCGAACGCCCAGAAGAGGTTGCCTCGGATGATGCCAAGGGTCCGTCTCGACAGCCGGACCGCGTCGACGGCCGTGGCGAGCGACCCGGAGACGATGCTGAGGTCGGCGGCGCTCTTGGCCGCGTCGGTCCCCGTCCCCATGGCGACCCCGAGGTCGGCGGTCGCGATCGCGGCCGCGTCGTTCACCCCGTCGCCGATCATCGCGACGCGGTGACCGTCCGCCTGCAGGCGTTCGACGGCGGCGACCTTGTCCATCGGGCTCGCGTCGGCGATCACCTCGGTGATCCCGACCTCGGCCGCGACGCGGGCGGCGACGGCCGCGTTGTCACCGGTGAGCAGCACCGGAGTCATCCCGAGCGCCACGGCACGCTGGACGGCGGCCCGCGCCTCCGGCTTGACGGTGTCGGCAACCTCGACGATCCCGCGGACCTCGCCGTCCCAGGCGACGACCACGACGGTGCTCGCGCGTTCCGCTGCGGCCCTGAGCGCCGCCGTGGCCGCAGCTCCGGTTCGGAACCCCTGGTCCTCGGCGAAGGCGGGTCGTCCGACGAGGACGGTCCCTCCACGGACGGTCCCGGTGACCCCGAGGCCTTCGAAGCTCGCGAAGTCCGAAACCGTCGGAGGTGTTCCGCCACGACGTGCGGACTCCTCGACGATCGCCTCGGCGATGGGGTGCTCGGAGTCGGCTTCGAGCGCTGCGGCGAGGTCGAGCGCCGCGTCGGCGGTACCCTCCGCCCAGACCTCGGTCACGCTCATCCGCCCCGAGGTGATGGTCCCGGTCTTGTCGAGCAGGACACGGTCGATGCCGCTCGCGCGTTCGAGAGCCTCCGGTCCGGCGATCAGGATGCCGAGCTGCGCCCCTCGACCGGTGCCGACGAGGAGGGCGACCGGGGTGGCGAGGCCGAGCGCACACGGGCAGGCGATGATCAACACGGCGACGGCCGCGGTGAAGGCGGCCTGCACCGACGAGCCCGCGGCGATCCACACGATCGCGGTCGCGACCGCCGTGACGAGCACGATCGGCACGAACACACTGGAGATGCGGTCCGCGAGGCGTTGGATGCGACTCTTCCCGAGCTGAGCGGCCTCGACCGCTTGCGCCATGCGTGCGAGCCTCGTCCGGGTGCCGACGGCGGTGGCCCGCACCACGAGCGATCCGCCGCGCGCGATCGTCCCACCGGTGACCGGCGAACCCGCCGTCTTCTCCGCGGGGACCGACTCCCCCGTCATCAGGCTCTCGTCGACGCTCGCGGCGCCCTCGACGACCGTGCCGTCGGTCGCCACGGACTCCCCCGGCCGCACGAGGAAGAGGTCGCCGACGAGGAGGCGGTCGACGGGGACGCGCTCCTCCTGGCGGGTCGCCGCCATCAGGTCGCTCGGATCGGCGGCCCGCTCTCGGAGGATCGACACCTCGGAGGCTCCGGCCGTCATCAGCTCGCGGAGCGCCGCCCCGGCGCTGTGCTTCGATCGTTGCTCGATGAGGCGCCCGGCGAGGAGGAACACGGTGACGCCCGCGGCCACCTCGAGGTAGAGGGCACCGGAGGGGTCGGCGTCGGGGGCGAAGAAGGTGAACTCGTGGCGCATGCCGGTCATCCCGGCCATGCCAAAGAAGAGCGCCCAGAGCGACCACAGGTACGCCGCGCCCGTCCCGAGGGTGATGAGCGTGTCCATCGTCACCGAGCCGTGACGCAGCGTGGCGAACGTCGCGCGGTGGAACGGGTAGCCGCCCCAGAACACCACGGGCGTCGCCAGCGTGAGCGACAGCCACTGCCAGTGGTCGAACTGCCAGGCGGGGACCATGGCGAGCAGGATGACCGGGAGGGCGAGCACGGTGCTGACGACGAGTCGGGTGCGGAGGGTCGTCACCGTCGCCGAGGGGTCGGACTCGGACTCCGGTGTCGGGGCATCGTCGCGGTGTGCTCCGGAACGCTCGTCCGCGCCGGGACGCACCGTCGCCGTGTACCCGGCCTTCGCGACCGCCGCGACCAGCTTCTCCGCGGTGACGGCCGCCGGCGCCGTGACCGTCGCGCGCTCGGTCGCGAGGTTCACCTGCGCCTCGACGCCGTCGAGCGCCGTGAGCCGCTTCTCGACCCTCGCCACACAACTCGCGCACGTCATGCCCGCGATGTCGAGATCGAGGGTCTGCAGCGGCGCGCTCATCAGCGACGACCGACGAGGGTGTAGCCGGCCTCCTGGACGCCGGCACCGATGGCCGCCTCGTCGGACGAGGAGGTTCCGGCCACCGTGACGCTCCCCGCCTCGAGGTCCACGACGACCTCGTCCACGCCGGACAGCGCGGACAGCTCGGACGTGACAGCCGACACGCAGTGCGCGCAGGTCATGCCGTCGACCCGGTAGGTGGTGGTTGCGGTGGTTTCGGACATGCGTCCTCCTCAGTGACTCGGAGCCACCACTATACCCCCAGGGGGTACCTCCTGCAACCGTTCGACCGACCGCTCGCCGGGGTCAGCCGAGGAGGCCGAGCTCCCGCACCGCGGTCCGCTCCTCCTCGAGTTCCGCCACCGAGGCGTCGATGCGCTGCTGCCACACGGGCGCGATGTCGAGCCCCTCGACGACCTGCCAGCGACCGTCGACGGATCGCGCCGGAAACGAGCTGACCAAGCCCTCCGGCACGCCGTACCAGCCCTGCGACGGCAGGGCGACGGACGTCCAGCGATCCGGACGCTCCGGTGTCGCCGTGCCGCAGACCCAGTCGTGCACGTGGTCGATGGCGGCCGCCGCAGCCGAGGCGGCGGACGACGAGCCGCGGACGGCGATGATCTCCGCACCGCGCTTCGCCACCCGGGGGATGAACTCGTCCGCGATCCAGGCCTCGTCGACGAGGTCGAGCGCCGGGCGACCGCCGACCGTCGCATGGGAGAGGTCGGGCACCTGCGTCGCCGAGTGGTTCCCCCAGATGACGACGCCGTCGACGTCCGTCACCGGCGCGCCGGTCTTGGCCGCCAACTGCGCGACGGCGCGGTTGTGGTCGAGACGCGTCAGGGCGGTGAACCGTTCCGGCGGCACCCCGGTCGCGGCGGCCTGCGCGATGAGGGCGTTCGTGTTGGCCGGGTTCCCGACCACCAGCACCCGAACGTCATCGGCCGCGCCGGCGCCGATCGCGGCACCCTGCGGTGCGAAGATGCCGCCGTTCGCCGCCAGGAGATCGCCACGCTCCATCCCCGGGCCACGCGGCCGCGCGCCGACCAGCAGGGCGATGTTCGCACCGTCGAAGGCACGTGCCGCCTCCGTCGTCGCCTCGACGCCGGCGAGCAGGGGGAAGGCGCCGTCCTGCAATTCCAGGGCCGTGCCCTCGGCCGCGCCGAGACCCTGCGGGATCTCCAGCAGTCGCAGGAGCACCGGGCGGTCCGGCCCGAGCAGTTGGCCTGAGGCGATGCGGAAGAGGAGGGAGTAGCCGATCTGGCCGCCCGCTCCCGTGACGGTGACGACGGTGGGTTCGCTCATACCGCCACGCTACTCCGCGACCTCCGGTGCCGGCCTCGACGCCTGCAGCTCGGCCTCGGCGGAGTCGACGGCGTCGTGCTCCTCCGGCGAGACCGGGGAGACCCGGCTCTTCCGCTGGGCGGAACGCTCCGAGGGCAGCGCGACCGCCGCCTCGGTGATCCGGCTGGCCATCCCGTTGAAGATGATCCCGTGGAACGGGAGGATCGCGAACCAGTAGAGTCGGCCGCCGAGTCCCTTCGGGAAGAAGACCGCACGCTGCCGGTAGACCGAGCCGTCGCCGACCGGCGTCGCGCTCATCTCCAACCACGCCAGACCGGGCACCCGCATCTCGGCCCGCAGGCGCAGCATCCGACCGCGTTCGAGGTACTCGACGCGCCAGAAGTCGAGGGCGTCCCCCACACTCAGATGCTGCGGGTCGTCGCGGCCGCGACGGAGCCCGACGCCGCCGACGAGCTTGTCCATCCAGCCTCGGACCGCCCACGCCAGGGGGAACGAGTACCACCCGTTCTCGCCGCCGATGGACTCGATGACGGAGAAGAGCCGATCCGCGTCCGCGGACGTCTTGCGCTCCTTGAGGTCGATGTAGACGACGTGCCCCGCCCAGTCCGGGTCGCTCGGCAACGGGTCGCTCGGCGCGCCGGCGACCGTCGCGTTCCGCCAGGAGGTCTCCACCTCGCCGTCCTTCATCCGCTGCAACGCGAGTCGGACCGCCCGACGATAGCCGGTCAGCCCGCCCTCCGGCGGCGGGATCACCGCGTCGATGTCGTGGTCCCCCATGACGCAGTCGACCAGGAGGGATTCGATGATGGGTGACGCCAGACGACGCGGGATCGGCGTCACGAGGTTGACCCACTGCGAGGCCAACCACGGCGTGAGCACCGGCAACGGCGCGATGGGACGCTGCGGGAGACCGGCCTCCACCGCGTACCCGTTCATCATCTGGCCGTACCGCAGGACGTCCGGCCCGCCGATGTCGAACGCGCGGTTCACGTCGCGGTCGACCTCGGCGCCCGCCAACAGGTAGTGCAGGACGTCCCGGACCGCGATCGGCTGGATGAAGTTCCGGACCCAGCGGGGTGCCGGCATGTACGGGAGGATGTCGGTCAGATGCCGGATCATCTCGAACGAGGTCGATCCGGAACCGATGACCACACCGGCCTGCAGCACGAGCGTCGGCACACCGGATTCGAGGAGGATCCGCCCGACCTCGGTGCGGGAGCGCAGATGCTTCGAGAGCTCGACACCCTCCGGGTGCAGGCCACCCAGGTACACGATGCGTGAGACTCCGGCCGCCGCAGCCGCAGCCGCGACATGCTCGGCGGCATCGTATTCCGTCTGCTCGAAGTCGCCCTTCCCGCCCATCGAGTGCACGAGGTAGTAGACGACGTCGACGTCCACGCAGGCCGCCTTGACCGCGGCCGCGTCGCCGAGGTCACCCTCGACGACCTCCACGTCGTCCCGCCACGGCACGTCGGTCAGCTTCTGCGGCGAGCGCACGAGCACGCGCACCACGTACCCGGCCTCCAACAGGCGCGGGACGAGCCGCCCGCCGATGTAGCCGGTGGCACCCGTGACGAGCACGCGCTTCGGAGTCGATGATTCGGTCATGGACGCAACGTTACGGCCCCGCGACGACAGCGTCGCCCGGCTGTACAGCCGGGCGACGCTGTGCAAGAGCCACGCGGGCGCTCGTCGGGACTACAGGAGGGCCTTCGTGTGCCAGACGGTCTTCACCTCGGTGAAGGCCGTGATCCGATCGAGGCTCGCCGGGACGGACCCGGTGGCACCGCTCGGACGGACGACGCGCTTCAGCGTCTCCGCCGCGAGGACCACGAGCTCGATCCAGTCGAGTGCCCCTGCGCCCGCGAGGTCGATCGCGTTGACGTCGGCGTGCGAGGCGAGCCAGGGGGCCATCTCCGCGGGCGAACCCGTGAGCACGTTGACGACGCCACCGGGGACGTCGCTCGTCGCGAGCACCTCCGCCAGGCTGATCGACGACAGCGGGAACCGCTCGCTCGCGATGACGACGACCGTGTTGCCGGCGACCAGCGCCGGGGCGACGACGCTCACGAACCCGAGGAGCGACGACTCCTGCGGCGCGATCAGCGCGACGACACCCGTCGGTTCCGGCACCGAGAGGTTGAAGTACGGACCCGAGACGGGGTTCGCTCCCCCGACGACCTGGACGTACTTGTCGGCCCACCCCGCGTACCAGACCCAGAGGTCGATGGCCTCGTCGACCTGGGCCGCGGCGGACGCCGGCGACACGCCCTCTGCGCGGACGATCTCGTCCACGAACTGGGCGCGACGCCCCTCGAGCAGCTCGGCGATGCGGTAGAGCACCTGGCCGCGGTTGTACGCGGTCGCACCGGACCATCCGCCGAGCGCCGAGCGGGCGGCGACGACCGCGTCGCGGGCGTCCTTGCGCGAGGCCAATGACGCGTTCGCCAGGAACCCGCCGGTCGAGTCGGTCACCTCGTACGTCCTTCCGGATTCGCTGCGGGGGAACTTGCCGCCGATGGCGAGCTTGTAGGTCTTGGGGACGGTGAGCCGGCTCATCGCTGCTCCTCCTTCGTGGTGCTCGTGGGCGATGCGGAGGCTGCGGTGACGCTCGATCCGGCGGGCGCGAGGTACGCGCCGAGGCCGTGTCGTCCGCCTTCGCGGCCGTACCCGGACTCCTGGTAGCCGCCGAAGGGGCTGGCCGGGTCGAAGCGGTTGAAGGTGTTCGCCCAGATGACACCGGCGCGCAGCTTGTCGGCCACGGCGAGGATCCGGCTGCCCTTGTCGCTCCAGATGCCCGCCGACAGTCCGTACGGGGTGTTGTTCGCCTTGGCGATCGCCTCGGCGGGGGTCCGGAAGGACATGACCGACAGGACCGGCCCGAAGATCTCCTCGCGCGCGATCCGATGGCTGGTCGACACGTTCGTGAAGATCGTCGGCGCGAACCAGAAGCCGTTCTCGGGCAGCTCGCACGCCGGGCTCCAGCGCTCCGCACCCTCGAGTTCGCCGATGTCGGAGAGCTCGCGGATGCGGGCCAGCTGCTCGGCCGAGTTGATCGCACCGACGTCGGTGTTCTTGTCGAGCGGGTCGCCGACGCGCAGCGTCTGCAGGCGATGCTTCAAGCGGTCGACGACCTCGTCGTGGATGCTCTCCTGGACGAGGAGCCGCGACCCCGCGCAGCAGACGTGCCCCTGGTTGAAGAAGATGCCGTTGACGATGCCTTCGATCGCCTGGTCGATGGGCGCGTCGTCGAAGACGATGTTCGCGGCCTTGCCACCGAGCTCGAGCGTCAGCCGCTTGTCCGAACCCGCGATGGTCTTCGCGATCTCCCGGCCGACGGCCGTCGACCCGGTGAACGCGACCTTGTTGACGTCCGGGTGCCGGACGATCGCCGCGCCCGTCGCTCCGGCGCCGGTGACGATGTTGACGACACCCGCGGGGAGTTCCGCCTGCTGGAGGATCTCGGCGAAGATGAGCGCGGTCAGCGGCGTGGTCTCCGCCGGCTTGATGACGACGGTGTTCCCTGCGGCGAGCGCCGGGGCGACCTTCCAAGCGAGCATGAGGAGGGGGAAGTTCCACGGGATGACCTGGCCGGCCACACCCAGGGCGCGGGGGTTCGCGCCGAGACCGGCGTAGTCGAGCTTGTCGGCCCACCCCGCGTAGTAGAAGAACCAGGCGGCGACGAGCGGGACGTCCACATCGCGGGACTCCTTGATGGGCTTGCCGTTGTCGAGGCTCTCGGCGACCGCCAGTTCACGGGCGCGTTCCTGGACGAGCCGTGCGATCCGGAAGAGGTACTTGCCGCGATCGGCGCCCGACAGCTTCGACCACACGCGGTCGTAGGCGCGTCGTGCCGCGACGACGGCGCGGTCGACGTCGGCGTCGCTCGCGGCGGAGATCGTCGCGATCGGCTGCTCGGTGCTCGGCGAGATCGTCTGGAAGGAGCCGCCGGTCCCCTCCGTGAACTCGCCGTCGATGAAGAGGCCGTACTCGGAACGGAGGTGGAGGACCGAGGTCGACTCCGGGGCTGGTGCGTATTCGAGGAAGCTCATGATGTCCTAGTCGATCGTGACGTAGTCGGGGCCGGAGTAGTGGCCGGTGGTGAGTTTCTGCCGCTGCAGGAGCACGTCGTTGAGGAGGCTCGAGGCGCCGAAGCGGAAGAGGTGCGGCTGGAGCCAGTCCTCACCGACCGTCTCGGCGACGGTCACGAGGTACTTGATGGCGTCCTTCGACGAGCGGATGCCTCCGGCGGGCTTCACGCCGATCTGCTCGCCCGTGAGGCGGTGCCAGTCGCGGACGACCTCGAGCATGAGCAACGTCACCGGGAGGGTGGCGGCCGGCGCCACCTTCCCGGTGGAGGTCTTGATGAAGTCGCCACCGGCCAGGATCGCGAGCCATGACGCGCGCTTCACGTTGTCGTAGGTGTTCAGCTCACCCGTCTCGAGGATGACCTTGAGGTGCGCCGAGGTCCCGTCGCTCCGACGGCAGGCCTCCTTGACGGCGACGATCTCGTCGAAGACCTGACCGTACCGACCCGAGAGGAAGGCACCGCGGTCGATGACCATGTCGATCTCGTCCGCCCCGGCGTCGACGGCGTCGGCCGTGTCGGCGAGCTTCACGGCGAGCGAGGCACGGCCGCTCGGGAACGCGGTGGCGACCGCCGCGACGTTGATGCCCGCCGCGTCGTGCCCTGCACCGGGCTGCGTGTGCGCCGCCCCGAGCGCCTCGACGGCGTAGGGCACCATGTCGCCGTAGACGCACACGGCGGCCACGCGAGGCGTGGACGGGTCGCCGGCGTCCGGCGTGATGGCCTTCGCGACGAGGGAGCGCACCTTGCCGGGGGTGTCGGCACCCTCGAGCGTGGTGAGGTCGATGAGCTCGATGATCCGGTCGAGGGCCCAGGCCTTCGAGGTCGTCTTGATCGATCGGCTGCCGAGGTCGGCCGCCCGCTGTTCGAGCCCGACGGCGTCGACGCCGGGCAGGCCGTCGAGGTAGCGTCTGAGGCTGGCGTCGGTGACGGGGCCGTCGACGAGTTCGAGCGCCGTGGGCTTCGCCACGAGGTCTCCTGGTGGGGTGGTCATGGTGTGTTCCTTCCGAGCAGTTCGTGCTCCGGGGTGTGCTGCTGAACAGGTGATGGTTCGAGATCGCTGAGCAGCGCCGTCGCGGTCACCTCGTCCGTGACGAGCACGGTGCAGAGTCCGCTGCTCACGACGGCCCGAGCGACGGCGTGCTTCGGTGCGCCCGCGATGACCGCGATGCTGCGCGCGGCCCCTCGCAGGGCCTCCAGCCCGAGACCGACCGTGCGCTCGTCGAGCGTCGGGTCGACGATCATGCCCTCGGCGTCGATGTACCGCCCGACGACGTCGCCGACGGCACCACGCGCGACGAGGACGTCGACATCGGCGGCTGTGAGGTAGCCGCTGTGCACGAGGGCTGAGTCGGGACCGGCGACGCCGGCGCCGTAGAGGTAGGTGTCCGCGGCCGCCGCCGTGCGAAGGACCTCCGCGACGGTGCGGTCGGACTCGATGCTGAGTTTGGTCTCGAGACGCTCGAAGATCGCCGGGCTGGGGAGCAGGGTGACGTCGCCGCGACCTTTCTCCGCGATCCTGGCCGCCGTCGCCGCAGCGGTGCCGACACGCTGGTTGAGACTCACGCCGCCGTTGATCTGCACGACGGACAGGCCGGTCGCCCAGCCGTCCGGCAGATGGTCGGCGAGGTCGCGGAGGGTCCTGCCCCAGCTCACGCCGAGCGTCCGCGGCACGGGCCGCATGGCACCGAGGTAGTCCGCCGCGGCGCGCGCCACGCGCTCGTGGAGCTCCGCACTGTCGCTCGGGCTCGGGACGACGACCGCGTCGACGAGTCCGAACCGCTCGCGGAGCGCCCGCTCGAGCGGGAGACGGCGCGCACGCGGGTGCACGATCTCGATGCGGATGTAGCCGAGTTCTCGGGCCTGGGCGAGGAGCCGGCCGACCTTCCACCGGGTGATCCCGAGCAGGGCGCCGATCTCGTCCTGGGTCTTCGTCTCGTCGTAGTACAGCTCCGCGGCACGCACCGCGAGCAGTTCATCGCGTTCGATCACCTCGGGCCTCCTCCGACTCCCCCAGCCTAGGACGGCTCACCGGGTCGGACAACGACCGTTGGTCGTTCTGCTCAGATGAGCAGGCCGTGACGCGCATCCGCGCATCGGGTACCGCGACTGCGAGCGCTCAGGCTCGCCCATGTCCCCGGGCGGCGAGGTCGGCCTCGATCGTCGTGGGGCGTCCCGTGATCCGACCCGCGACGGCGCAGAGGGCACCCGTGGCCAGCAACAGGACGAGCGGCACGGTCCACGACCCGGTCACCGCATGGAGCAGGCTCACGACCAGCGGGCCCAGGGCACCGAGGGTGTAGCCGACGCTCTGGACGAATCCGCTCAGGGCGACAGCGCCGTCGTGACTCGCGGTCCGGAGGTTGATGAGGACCAGGGCGAGCGGGAACAGCAGGGGGCCGAGCCCCGCGAGCAGGACCCACAACCAGGTCAGGGTCGCCGGCCAGAGGAGCAAGCCGAGATAGCCGAGCACGAAACAGGCGCTCGCGACGTACACGAGGACCGCCACGTTCCGCAGCCGGGCGACGAGCATCGGGACGATGAGACTCGCCGGCACCCCCATCGCGGAGAAGAGCGAGAGCAGGAGACCGCCCTGCGCGGGCGTGACCCCCGCCACGTCGGTGACGATGGTGGGCAACCAGGTGAACATCGCGTAGGCGTTCAGCGACGAGGTGGCGAACACGGCGGCGATCGCCCAGGCGATCGGCGACCGGTGCACGAGGACCCGGCCGCGCGACTCCTCGATCTCCGGGTCGGTCGCGGCCTCGGCGCGGGCGTCCCGACGCTCCCTGACGATGAGCCCGATCCAGGGCACCACGGCCAGCATCGCGACGATGGACCACACGCCGAGCGACACGTGCCAACCCGCCGCCTCGGCCACCGGCACGGCGACGAGCGGCGGCAGGAAGGTGCTCACCGACAGGACCGTCGCGTAGAGCGAGGTCACGAGGCCGACCCGGTCGGGGAAGTACTTCTTGACGAGCGGCGGGAGCACGACGTTTCCGATGCCGATGCCGGCGAAACAGAGCGCACTGCCGATCGCGAGGACGGCGAAGTGTGGCGCGAGGGATCGCACCAGGTGCCCGACCACGATCGACCCGAGCGCGATCAGCAGCACGGGCTCCAGGTGCAGCCGACGCACGAGGCGCGGCGTGAAGACGCCGAACAGGGCGAAGCACAGCGGCGGGAGCATGCCGAGCAGCCCCAGGCCGACCGAGCCGACACCGATGTCGCCGTCGATCTCGGCGAAGATCGGGGACAGTGACGTGACGGCCGTCCGCAGGTTCGCCGCGACGAGCACGATGCCGACGAGCGCCAGGACCCTTCCCCGCCAGAGGGGACGCGGCCCCACTAGGACAGCATCCGGCGTGCGCGCTCGACGTCGTCGGTCATCTGGACGATCAGGGGCTCGATCCCGGTGAACGCGACCATGCCGCGGATCCGCTCCACGAACTGCACCTCGACCTCGTCGTCGTACAGGTCGAGGTCCGTCTCGTCGAGCACGTAGGCCTCGACCTGCTTCTGCGGCACCCCGTCGAAGGTCGGGTTGTTCCCGACGGAGATCGCTGCCGGGTAGTACCGACCGCGCCAGCGCAGCCAGCCGGCGTAGACCCCATCGGCGGGGATGAGCCCCTGGGAGTCGGGAGACAGGTTGGCGGTCGGGAACCCGAGTTCACGGCCACGCTTCGCGCCGTGCACCACGATGCCGCGCACCTCCGGCGGACGACCGAGGAGCCGCGAAGCCTCACGGACGTCGCCCTCCTCCAGCAGTTCCCGGATCCAGGTGGACGACACGCGGCGGCCACCCTCCGGACGCACGTCGTCGACGACGTGCACCGAGAAGCCGTAGACCTCACCGAAGGACTCCAGGGTGGCGACGGTGCCGAGGCCCCGGTGCCCGAAGCGGAAGTCCTCGCCGACCAGCACCGTCTTCGCATGCAGCGCGCCGACGAGGATCGACGTGACGAACTCCTCGGGCGTCAACTGGGCGAGGGTCTGGTCGAAGCGGAGCAGCAGGGCGGCATCGACGCCCGCGGACGCCAACAGTCCGAGCTTCTGCTCGTTGCTGACGAGTGAGGCCGGGCAGCGGTCGGGGTTGATGAGACTCAACGGGTTGCGATCGAAGGTGACCGCGACCGAGTCGAGCCCGTCGGCTGCGGCCGCGTCGAGCAAGGCCGCGATGACGGCGCGATGGCCGCTGTGGACGCCGTCGAACTTGCCGATGGTGACGGCTGAGGGCCCGAAGCCGTCTGGGACCTGGTCGAGCTCGGTGAAGGTGATCATTTCGTGGAGCGCCGATGTCCGGCCAGCCACCACAGTCCGAGGACCGGGAGGACGAGCGGGATGAAGACGTACCCGCGACCGAAGACGGACCACACGGTGTCGTGGGGGAAGAGTTCCGGATCGAACAGGCTCAGCAAGCCGACGATCAACACCCCGGCGAGTTCGAATGAGATCGTGCCCCAGGCGATCCGTCGCCACGCCGCCCCTGGGGCCACGAGCGACGCGGTGGCCAGGATGTACACCACGGCCGCGACGGCGGAGAGCACGTAGGCCAGCGGTGCTTCGTCGAACTTGGTCGTGATCTGCACCACCGAGCGACCCGTGGCGGCCAGCGCGAGGATCCCGTAGACGGCGACGAGCACGACCCCGACACCACGGACGCGTGGACGGGACGGAGCGGTGGTGGGGAGAGCCATGACCCATCGATTCTATGTGATCCGGACCGGCGGCCCGGCCCTTCGGAGCCTCGACGGCGGCGCGGACCGCTCAGGCGAGTTGCACGCTCCAGATCTGCTCCATGCGGTACAGCATCACGGCGACGGCGAGACACACGACCCCGAGGACGACCGTCGACCACCGACCCCGCTCGACGAGTGCCCAGAACCCCCCGGCGATCGGCAGGATCATGGCTGAGATGAGATAGGTGAAGAACTCGGGCACGCTTCCGGTGGCCGTGTTCCCGAAGGCCGGCGCGGCGATGGAGACGACGAGCTGCGCGACGAGGAGCAGCTCGACGAGGGCCGTGGCCCCCATGGTCAGGTCGCTCGGCGGACGACCGATCAGCCCGAACACGACGCAGAGGAGCCCGGCCACGACGGCGACCCCGATCTGGACGACGGTGAACCACTCGATCATGCCGGCTCCTCGGCGGGGAAGTTCACGATCGACTTCAGGGAGCCACCGCGCCGTTCGACGAGCCCCACCAACCGGCCGTCGGGCGCGATGGCCGCGATCGGGCCGGAGTGCCCGGCCGGCAGCTCGCGGTCGAGACGCTTCCCGTGGCCGAGGTCGACGGACTCCTGCTCCGTCAGCTCGAGCGCGCCGAACAGCTGCCGGGCGACGTCGGCGGGGCGCAGGAGCGCGCGCTCGACGTCGAGCTCGTCGATGGTCGAGGCCGCATGGACGTCGAACGGTCCGATCCTCGTCCGACGCAGGGCGGTCAGATGCCCGCCGACGCCGAGCGACGCACCGAGGTCGCGGGCGAGCGCGCGGATGTACGTGCCGGACGAGCAGACCACCCGGACGTCGACGTCGACGACCGTGCCCGTTCGGCGGATGTCCGACACGTCGAAGGCACTCACCGTCACCGCGCGCGACTTCAGCTCGACCTCGATCCCCTGACGGGCCAGGGCGTACGCCCGCTTCCCACCGACCTTGATGGCGCTCACCGTGCTCGGAACCTGCTCGATGTCGCCCGTCAGCGGACGGATCGCCGCGATGATCGCCGCGTCGTCGACGGCTGCCACCGCGCCCCGGTCGGCGCGCTCGGTGACCTCACCCTCGGCGTCGTCGGTGGAGGTGGCCTCGCCGAGCCGGATGGTCGCCGTGTACTCCTTGTCGAGACCGACGATGAAGGTCAGCAGTCGCGTCGACGATCGGATACCGAGGACGAGCAGTCCGGTGGCCATCGGGTCGAGCGTGCCGGCGTGGCCCACCTTGCGCGTGCCCGCGAGGCGCCGGACCCGCGCGACCGCATCGTGCGAGGTGTGCCCCTGCGGTTTGTCGATGAGGAGGACACCGGGCTGCGCAGCCGCGGATCCGGGTGCTGCTGCGTTGTTCTCGACCACGTTGCAACGCTACCAGCGGCCGTCGGCGCCCACGGCCGAGCGCCGAGCCGAGCGGCCCTGGGCCGAGCCGAGCGGCCGCGCGCCGCTCAGCAGAAGTCGGCGAAGATCCGCCGAGGATGCCGCTCGTCGGTGTTGTCGACGATCGCGGTCGCCCGGGCGGTCGGGTCGTCGTCCTTCCGGTAGAGCGCCTGCCCACCGACGTAGCGCGCGTTCGACGGCGCCGCGGGGTCGGCGTCGACACCCAGCGTGTCGTGCAGCCGCGCATAGGCCACGTCCAGCGGGACGTCGACCCACACGGATGCGTGCCAGAGTCCGCGGAGCTCGGGACGGTTGAGGAACACGCCGTCCACGATCAGGACCGCGTCCTGCGGCCCGGTCGTCCACCGGAGTGGCGCGCCGACGTCGCGTTCCTCGTCGAACCCCACCAGCTGGAACCCGGTGCTGCCCGCCAGGCGGAACGGCTCGATCAGCACTCGTCGGAGGAGTGAGTAGTCGAAGGAGTCGTCCCAGAACCCCTCTGCCGAGTCCCGGCCGCGCGCATACCGTTCCTCGCGTGGTCGGTGGAAGTCGTCGATCGACGCCCGGAACACGGCACGCCCGCCCTCGTCGAACACCTCGGCGAGACCATCGGCGAACGCGGCCGTGCCGGACCCTCCGATCCCGTCGACCGCGATCATGGTGCGGCCGCGCGGGTAGTCCCGTTGGAACTGGTCTCGCAGCTGCCGCAGCAGCTCGATCCGTGGCGTCGTGACGAGCTTCATGGCGCCGAGCCTACCCGGGCGGATCGTAGGCTGGTGCGGTGCCGTCCGACCCTTGCGACCTCGCCCCCCTCGTCACGGACTGGTTCCGCGCCAACGCGCGCGACCTGCCGTGGCGACGTCCCGGGTTCCCGGCGTGGGGCACCCTCGTGTCGGAGTTCATGCTGCAGCAGACCCAGGTCAGCCGGGTGATCCCGCGCCTCGAGGAGTGGCTCGGGCGCTGGCCGGCTCCCGCCGACCTCGCGGCGGAACCGCCCGCCGAAGCCGTCCGCGCCTGGGGTCGCCTCGGCTACCCGCGTCGCGCGCTCTGGTTGCACGCCGCCGCCACACAGATCACCGAGCGACACGGCGGGGTCGTCCCGTCGGACGTCGACCAGCTCCTCGCGCTCACCGGCATCGGCGACTACACGGCGCGCGCCGTCGCGGTCTTCGCCTACGGCGACCGGCATCCGGTGGTGGACACGAACACCCGCCGCGTGATCGCCCGCGCCGTCGGTGGTCAGGCGGAGCCCGGACCGCCGAACGCGAAGGTCGACCTCCCGGCGATGGAGGGCCTGCTGCCCGAGGACCGGGCCGAGGCGGCGGTGTTCAACGCGGGCATGATGGAGATCGGTGCGATCGTGTGCACGGCGAGGTCTCCCCGGTGCGAGGAGTGCCCGCTCCGCGAGGTGTGCGCCTGGCGGGCGGCCGGGTATCCGGCCTACGACGGACCGGTCAAGACGAAGCAGAAGCAGTTCGCGGGCAGCGACCGACAGGTTCGAGGCATCATCATGGCGGAGCTGCGCTCGACCCACCGGTCACTGACGGAGGAGGAACTCCGCGGTCGTTGGCCCGATGGCGCACAGTTCGAGCGCGCATTGGCAGGGCTCGTCGCCGACCGCTTGGCGGTCCGCATCGACGGCGGCTACGCGCTCCCCCACGAGTGAACGCCGACAGGCTCAGCGATCGGACCCCGAAGGGCGGTCCCTGAGCCTGTCGAAGGGTGGTCGCCGAGCCTGCCGGAGCCCGGTCCTAGGCCTCGGCGTCGGCGTCGCGCGGCTTGACGTAGGGGTCCTCGTCACCGGCGTACGCGGCACCGGCGGCCAGACCGGCCACCTCGGTGTCGCGGTTCTTCGCTTCGCGGAGCAGATCCTCGATGTGCTGTGCGTTCTCGGGGATCGCGTCCAGGAAGAAGTCGAGGCTCGGGGTGAGCCGGGTGTTGATGTTGCGGCCGATCTCGGCACGCAACAGCCCCTTCGCGGACTCGAGCGCCGCCGAGGTGTCGGCGCGCTCCTCGTCGGAGCCGTACACCGTGTAGAACACGTTCGCGTGCTGGAGGTCGCCGGTCACCTGGACGTCGGTGATCGTCACGAAACCGAGCCGCGGGTCGCGGATGCCCTTGTCCAACCGCTTGGCGATGACTTCTTTGATCCGGTCCGCCAACTTGCGGGCCCTGGGGTTCTCTGCCATCTCGTCCTCCTCTGATGACCGCCGGGCGGACGACCGCCCGGCGGGGTGCTGCACACAATATAAGCAGGAATCCCCGCCGTCCTCCCTGAGGAGGACGACGGGGACCGGCCGAGCGGACTAGCCGCGCGGCTTCTCCTTCATTTCGATCGTCTCGATCTCGTCACCGATCTGGATGTCGTTGAACTTCCCGAGACCGATACCGGCCTCGAAGTCCGTACGGACCTCGGTGACGTCGTCCTTGAAGCGACGCAGCGACTCGATCGCCAGGCTGTCGCCGACCACGACGCCGTCGCGGATGACCCGCGCCTTGGCGTTCCTCGTGATCGTTCCGGAGCGGACGATGACACCCGCGATGTTGCCGAACTTCGAGGAACGGAACACCTCGCGGATCTCGGCGACACCGGACTGGACCTCTTCGTACTCGGGCTTGAGCATGCCGGTGAGGCTCTGCTCGACGTCCTCGAGGGCGTTGTAGATGACCGAGTAGAAGCGGACGTCCACACCCTCGCGAGCCGCACGTTCGCGGGCCTTCGGGTCGGGGCGCACGTTGAACCCGATGATGATCGCGTTGTCGATCGTTGCCAGGTTGACGTCGGACTCGGTGACCGCACCGACACCGCGGTGGATGATCCGCAGCTGGACGCTGTCGTCGACGTCGATCTTGAGCAACGACTCCTCGAGCGCCTCGACGGCACCGGAGACGTCACCCTTGATGATGAGGTTGAGCGACTCGACCTTGCCCTCTTCGAGTGCACGGGTGAAGTCCTCGAGCGAGATGCGCTTGCGAGCCTTGGCCAGAGCGGCGTTGCGCTCCGCAGCCTCACGCTTCTCGGCGATCTGGCGAGCGGTGCGGTCCTCCTCGGTGACGAGGAAGGTGTCGCCGGCCCGAGGGACACTCGAGAGGCCCTGCACCTGGACGGGACGCGAGGGACCCGCCTCAGCGACGGTGTCGCCGTTCTCGTCGACCATGGCACGCACGCGGCCGTAGGCCGTACCGGCGACGATCGCGTCGCCGACCCGGAGCGTACCCGACTGGATGAGCACGGTCGCGACGGAGCCGCGGCCCTTGTCGAGCTTGGCCTCGATGGCCACACCGCGGGCGTCCTTGTTCGGGTTCGCACGCAGGTCGAGACCGGCGTCGGCGGTGAGCAGGACGGCGTCGAGGAGATCCTTGATGCCGGTGCCGGCGCGAGCCGAGACGTCGACGAACATGACGTCGCCGCCGTACTCCTCGGCGACGAGGCCGTACTCGGTCAGCTGCTGGCGCACCTTGGCCGGGTTGGCGTCGGGCTTGTCCACCTTGTTGACCGCGACGACGATCGGCACGTTGGCAGCCTGGGCGTGGTTCAACGCCTCGACCGTCTGCGGCATGATGCCGTCATCGGCCGCGACCACGAGGATCGCGATGTCGGTGACCTGCGCACCACGAGCACGCATGGCGGTGAACGCCTCGTGACCCGGGGTGTCGATGAAGGTGATCGGACGTTCGAGACCTTCGTGCTCGGCGACGACCTGGTACGCACCGATGTGCTGGGTGATGCCACCGGCTTCGCCGGCCACCACGTTCGCGTTCCGGATGGCGTCGAGCAGGCGCGTCTTACCGTGGTCGACGTGACCCATGACGGTGACCACGGGAGGACGGATGGCGAGGTCCTCGTCGGACTCGTCCTCCAGCTCCTGATCGAGGTCGATGTCGAAGCCTTCGAGCAGCTCCCTGTCCTCGTCCTCGGGCGAGACCATCTGGATCTTGTAGCCGAGCTCGGAACCGAGCACGTCGAAGGTGGCCTCGTCGAGGGACTCCGTCGCCGTCGCCATCTCA
Organism: Plantibacter sp. Leaf314; assembly: GCF_001423185.1. NCBI lineage: Bacteria > Bacillati > Actinomycetota > Actinomycetes > Micrococcales > Microbacteriaceae > Plantibacter > Plantibacter sp. Leaf314. The sequence continues at coordinate 130,089 of NZ_LMOB01000002.1, forward strand.
CCGAGGTGGAAGAGCACGGTGACGAGGTTGCCGGGGCTGGCGTCGATCTTGTCGGCGAAGTCCGAGATGGACGCACCGCGACGCAGACGGACGATGGTGCTGCCGTCACCGCGGGGAACGCTCACACCGCCGAGCGACGGGGCTTCCCGCAGCTCGAATTCGGCCCTCTTCGTCCGCTTCGACTTGCGTGCCTTGCTCTTGCCGCCACCGCGACCGAAGGCACCTGCGGTACCACCGCCGGGTCCGCGACCACGACCGCCGCCGCCACCTGGGCGACCGGCGAACCCGCCTGCGGGGGCTCCACCAGGAGCGCCACCGGGACGGAAGCCGCCACCCGCACCGGCACCGCCGGGACGGAAGCCGCCGGCACCGCCGGGACGGCCTGCGCCACCCGGACGACCGGGACCGCCGGGACGCTGGCCCTGGCCGACGCCCGGACGGGGCGAGCCGGGGCGAGGAGCCTGCGGACGAGGGATGTTGCTGGGGTTCGGACGCTGACCCATGCCCTGCGCCGCGGCGAAGGGGTTGTTGCCCGGACGCGGCGTGCCGGTGGGGCGCTGACCCATGCCCTGCGACGACGCGAAGGGGTTGTTGCCCGGACGCGGCGCGCCCGGACGGGGACCGCCGGGCTTGGCGGCGTCGCCGGACGGGGCGTCACCGGCGGCCGGGGTGGCAGCCGGAGTCGCGGGAGCGGCCGGGGCGGCAGCCTCGGGCGTCTCCGCCACGGGGGCGGGAGCGGCCGGGGCCTTCGGGCCGGGTGCAGCCTGCTTCGGCGCCGGAGCAGCCGGAGCCGCAGCCTTGGGAGCGGGTGCGGCGGGGGCCGGAGCCTTCGGCGCGGCGGGTCCCGGGGTCGGGGCGCCGGGGGTGGCCGGACGCTTGGCCGGGGCGGCGGGGGCCGCAGCGGCCTTGGCGCCCTCTGCCTCGAGGGCGGCGCGCAGCTTGCGGGCCACCGGGGGTTCGATACTGGAAGACGGTCCCTTGACGAACTCGCCCAATTCCTTGAGCTTCGCCATGGCGATCTTGCTGTCTACTCCGAGTTCGGATGCGATCTCGTGTACACGTGGTTTTGCAGCCACAATTCTCCTGTCTGAGCTTGCACCCAGGCAGGGGCAAGCGTTAGTGGTGGACGGTGCTCATTTCGAGCCGCTCATGAGTTGTCCATTAGCCGTTCAGCCTGTTCTCTCGGAATGCCGGGCCGGATGGCACGGCAGCAGGATGTCGGCCCGGGATCCGGGCCTCGTACCTGCGGTGGGAAGCACGGTGTGCGCCGAAGCGCTCTCACGTGCAAGGTCCATCGTACACCCCGAGCCTGGGTGCCGGCTCACCGCCCGGCCGATCCGCGCGGATCGGCTCAGTCTGCGGCCGGTGCGTCCGCGGCGACCGTCGCGACGGCCGCGAGGACCGCGTCGACCCCTGGGCCCACGGTCAACCGCAACGCCCGGGTGAACGCACGCCGGTGCACCGCCTGCTCGACGCAGGCGGTGGTCGGGTGCACCCAGGAGCCTCGGCCCGGCAGGCGCTGAGCCACGTCGGGGACGAGTTCTCCCTCGATCGCCACCACGCGGAGCAGGGCCGAGCGCGGCTCGCGATGACGACAGCCGACGCAGGTCCGCACCGGTTCCATCCGGATCAGTCCGATTCGAGGATCGAGTCCGGCTGGATGTCGATCTTCGCGCCGGTGAGCTTCGCGGCCAGACGGGCGTTCTGCCCCTCCTTGCCGATCGCGAGCGACAGCTGGTAGTCCGGGACGAGCGCGCGGACGGCCTTGAGCGACTGGTCGATCACGTACGAGCTCGTGACCTTGGCCGGCGAGAGCGCGTTCGCGACGAAGGTCGGCAGGTCCGGCGAGTAGTCCACGATGTCGATCTTCTCGGCCCCGAGCTCGTCGGTGACGGCACGGACACGACGCCCGAGCTCACCGATGCAGGCGCCCTTGGCGTTGATGCTCGGGTCGTTCGCCTTCACGGCGATCTTCGTGCGGTGGCCGGCCTCGCGGGCGAGCGACACGATCTCGACGATGCCGGAGGCGATCTCCGGGACCTCGAGCGCGAACAGCTTGCGGACGAGACCCGGGTGCGTGCGCGACACGGTGATCTGCGGACCCTTCAGGCCCTTCGACACACTCGTGACGTAGACCCGGATGCGCGCTCCGTGGGGGTACTCCTCACCGGCGACCTGCTCCTCGGGCGGCAGCATCGCCTCGATCGTGCCGAGGTCGACGTGGATCATGCGCGGGTTCGGGCCCTGCTGGATGACGCCGGCGATGATGTCGCCCTCGCGTCCCTTGAACTCGCCGAGCACCGCGTCGTCCTGGATGTCGCGGAGGCGCTGGAAGATGACCTGCTTGGCGGCGAAGGCGGCGATGCGACCGAAGTCGTCCGGCGTGCTCTCCGCCTCGCCGATGAGGACGCCCTCGTCGTCGAACTCCGGGACGAAGACGCCGACGTGGCCGGTCTTGCGGTCGAGCTGGACCCGAGCTGCCGGCACCTCGGCGCGAGCCACGGGCTCCGCACCCTCCGTGCTCTTCAGGTACGCACTCAGGATGGCCTGCTCGATGATCACGACGAGCTCCTCGAAGGGGATCTCCTTCTCGCGTTCGATCGACTTCAACAAACCGAGATCGATGTCCATCGATGGCCTCCTCTATTCAACTGATGGTGCCGCGGCAGGACGTGCAGCGGCACGACGGGCATGCTGCTGCCGTGCTGCCGAACCCGTCTGTCTACGGTACCGGATGCCGACGGGTACGTCATCCACCGAGCTGGGAAGCGGCCGCGCGTCGAGGAGGCCGGCTCCCCCGGCTCGACCGCCGCTTCGAGCGGGTGACATGATTGCCCCATGGTCTTTGGCGAGCTGCGGAACGTCATGCGGAGCACGCGGGTGCGGATCCTCGTCGCGATCCTGGTCGCGACGACGCTCGCGATGACGCTCGTCGGCGTGTCGACCTACACGCTCGGACGCCAGCAGACCCTGGCGACGATCGACGCCCGACTGGAGCACAGCGCCGAACTCATCGCCTTCATGGTCGTCGGGTCGGGGAACTCGGCCGACGCCCCGGCGACCAGCGACGCAGCCGTCGACGCGGTCATGCGCCGCTGGATCTTCGCCGAGGACGAGACCGCCGTCGGCGTCCGCGCGGACGGCTCGACCGTCCCGCCGAGTGCTCCCTCCGCCTTCCGCCTCGACGACGACCCGGCACTCCTCGACGCCATCACCGCACGCGCGTCGCGCGGCGTGGTGACGGGCGAGGCCGACGGCCAGCGCACCGTGCGGTACGCGATCATCCCGGTGCAGGTCGTCGGCGACCCGAACGTGGCGCACGTCGTCATCGCCACCGACGTCCACGCCGCCCTCGCCGAATCGCGCGGAGTGCTCGCCGTCGAGATCGTCGTCGCCGTCGTCTGCCTCCTCCTGCTGGGGCTCGTCGGCTGGCAGCTCGCGGGCGGGCTGCTCCATCCCATCAGGCTGCTCCGGGACGCCGCGGCGCGCATCACGGAATCCGACCTCGACGAGCGGATCCCGGTCGTCGGCCGGGACGACGTCTCCGAGCTCACCAGGACGGTGAACGGGATGTTGGACCGCCTCGACGAGGCCTTCACGAGCCAACGTCAGCTGCTCGACGACGTCGGTCACGAGCTGAAGACGCCGCTGACCATCGTTCGTGGACACCTCGAACTCCTCGACCCGTCCGACCCGGCGGACGTGGCGGCCACCCGCGACCTCGCACTCGACGAGCTCGACCGCATGAGCTCTCTGGTCGCCGACATCACGGAGCTCTCGACCGCCGGCCTGGCCTCGACCCTCGATCGCGAGCCGGTCGACGTCGCATCGTTCACCGCCTCCGTGCACGACAAGGCGACGGCGATCTCGACCGACCACACCTGGGTCCTCGGCGACCAGGCCGAACTCACCGTCGACGTCGACTCCGGCCGACTCGCGCAGGCCTGGCTGCAGCTCGCCGACAACGCGGCGAAGTACTCGCCGTCCGGCTCGACGATCGTCGTCTCGAGCCGGTTCGACGAGTCGGACGACCCGGCACTCGTCCTCTCGGTCTCCGACGAGGGTCCAGGCGTTCCCGAGGCGCTCCGCGAGCGCATCTTCGACCGGTTCACGCGCGTCAGCGGCGGGCGCGGGGTCGCCGGCTCCGGCCTCGGGCTGTCGATCGTGCAGGCCATCGCCGCCGCGCACGGCGGTTGGGCCGAGGTCGAGGACGGCGACGGACCCGGCTCCGTCTTCAGCATCCGGCTCCCGCTCGCGGTCGCCGAGGACGACGAGGACGCCGACACGGCCGTCGAGCTCGATCCCGACGAGACCGCGGCGATCCCCCGGGACGCGATGGCGCAGGCGATCGCCCTCCGCGAGGCGCAGGCGGCCATGGAGGCGCAGGCCGCCATGGAGGCCACGGCGTCACCGACGGAGCCGTCAACGGTGCACGTGGAGCCGGTGGACGACTTCCCCGACCTCGTCGACACCTCGGCACGGCGTCGGCCGACGGAGGACGGCTCATGAGCCGGATCCTGGTCGCCGAGGACGAGACGCGCATCTCCGCGTTCGTCAGCAAGGGCCTCCGCGCCGCCGGACACACGGCCGACGTGACCGTCGACGGTTCGCAGGTCGTCGAGCTCGCCGAGAGCGGGGACTTCGACCTGCTCGTCCTCGACATCGGGTTGCCGGGCGTGGACGGCTTCGAGGTGCTCAGGCGGCTGCGTGACGACGGCAGCGAACTCCCCGTCATCATCCTCACCGCCCGCGACTCCGCCCGCGACCTCGTCGCGGGTCTCGACGGGGGCGCGAACGACTACATGTCCAAGCCGTTCCGGTTCGAGGAGCTGCTCGCCCGCATCCGCCGCCGGCTGGCCGAGCGAGGGGCGACCGCCCCCGCCGCGGTCGAGGAGCGTCTGATCGTCGGGCGGCTCGAACTGGAACTCCGCGAGCGCCGGGTGCTCGTCGACGGCGTCCCCGTGGAACTCTCCACCCGGGAGTTCGCCCTCGCCGAGGAGTTCTTCCGTCACCCCGACCAGGTGCTCAGCCGCGAGGAACTCCTCAGCCGCGTGTGGGGCTACGACTTCGACCCCGGCTCCAACGTCGTCGACGTCTACGTGCGCTACCTGCGGAACAAGATCGGCAAGGACGCCATCGCCACCGTCCGAGGAGCGGGCTACCGGCTCAGCACCAGACGGTGACGGCCGTCACCCGACGAGGATGACGACCGTCGACGTGCTGGCCTCGGCTAGAGCGACAGCTCGCTGATCGCGACGCGTTCCTTCGTCCCCGCGGCGCGGTCCCAGAGTTCGACGAAGCCCTCGGTGGCCTCACGGCCGACGACCACGACCACCGGGACACCGATCAGTTCGGCGTCACCGAACTTGACGCCAGGAGACACCTTGCCGGTGCGGTCGTCGTACAGGACGTCCTTGCCGGAGGCCTCGAGCGACGCGACGAGGGACTCGGCAACCTCGAAGATGGCCGCATCGCGACCGGCGGCGACCACATGGACGTCGAACGGCGCCACGGCCTTCGGCCAGATGAGTCCGCGCTCGTCGTTGTTGCCCTCGGCGATGATCGCGAGGATGCGGGTGATGCCGATGCCGTAGGAGCCCATCGTCACCGTCACGAGCTTGCCGTTCTCGTCGAGCACCTTGAGACCGAGGGCCTCCGCGTACTTGCGTCCGAGTTGGAAGACGTGACCGATCTCCATGCCGCGTGCGAGTTCGACCGGACCCGAGCCGTCGGGTGCGGGGTCACCGGCGCGGACCTCCGCGGCCTCCACGAAGCCGTCGGCCGTGAAGTCGCGCCCGGCGACGAGACCCATGACGTGCTGCTGGTCGACGTTCGCCCCCGTGATCCACTGGGTGCCGTCGACGACGCGCGGGTCGAGCAGATACCGGATGTCCGTGGCCGACTCCTCGCCGAGGACGGGGCCCTGCGGGGACCACGGACCGATGTAGCCCTTGACCAGGCCGGTGTGCTTCGCGAAGTCCGCGTCGGTGGCCGCTTCGACCTCGGCCGGGCTGAAGGCGACCTCGACCCGCTTGAGGTCGACGTCGCGGTCGCCGGGGAGCCCGATGACGACGAGCTCGCGCGTGCCGTCGAGGTGGGTGAGCGCCAGGACGACGTTCTTCAGCGTGTCGGCAGCCGTCCACGGACGGCCGTCGTCGCGCGGGTGGCGGTCGTTCGCGAGGTCGACGAGGGTCGCGATCGTCGGGGTGTCCGGCGAGTCGAACACGGTCGCCGGGGCGAGTCCGTCGACGGGACGGGCCTCGGGGACCTCGGTGGTGTATGCCTCGACGTTCGCGGCGTACCCGCCGGCCGAACGGACGAAGGTGTCCTCACCGACCACGGTGGGGTGCAGGAACTCCTCGCTCCGCGAACCGCCCATCGCTCCCGCGTCCGCCTGGACGATCACGTACTCGAGACCGAGGCGGGTGAAGATGCGCTCGTAGGCATCCCGCTGCGCCTGGTAGCTCGCGTCGAGCCCGGCGTCCGTGACGTCGAAGGAGTAGGCGTCCTTCATCGTGAACTCGCGGCCTCGGAGCAGGCCGGCCCGGGGCCGGGCCTCATCCCGGTACTTGTCCTGGATCTGGAAGATCGACAGCGGCAGGTCCTTGTAGGACGAGTAGAGGTCCTTCACCAGGAGGGTGAAGACCTCCTCGTGCGTCGGCGCGAGCAGGTAGTCGGCCCCCTTGCGGTCCTGGAGCCGGAACAGCGCGTCGCCGTACTCCTCCCACCGCCCGGTGACCTCGTAGGGCTCGCGAGGCAGCAGCGCGGGGAAGTGCACCTCGAACGCGCCGGCGTTCGCCATCTCCTCGCGGACGATGGCCTCGATCTTGTTCTTGACCCGCAGCCCGAGCGGGAGCCAGGCGAAGACACCCGGTGCCTGGCGGCGGATGTACCCCGCCCGCACCAGCAGGCGGTGACTCGTCACCTCCGCATCGGAGGGGTCTTCACGGAGCGTACGGAGGAAGAAGTTCGAAAGGCGCGTAACCACCTGTCCATGCTAGTCCGTCGTGGCGCGGGCGCCCCTGACCCCTACCAGGGGCGCTCGGCGAAGTTGCCGTTGTCGTTGTTCCGCCCGCGGTTCCTCGCGTCCTCGGTGGACTTGTCCTGCTGCGCGTCCTGGCCGGAGTCCTTCAGACGGTCGACCTTGCCGTCGACCTCGCTGTCGCCCGTGCCACTCGATCCGCCCGAGTCGCCGTCGCCCTGGCCGGTGTCCGAGGGATCCTGCTGGTCCTGCCCGCCGGAGCGGTCGCGCTGGTCCGCCGCATCCTCGCGCTTCCGGTCGATGCGGTCGCCCGTGTCCTTGAGGTTCTCGCCGGGCGTGCCCTTGGGGTCGATGACGTCGGGCTGCTGCCCGGCTCCGCCTTGATCGCCTTGATCACCCTGGTCACCCTGGTCGCCCTGGCCACCCTGATCGCCCTGATCGCCCTGATTACCCTGGTCGCCCTGGCCACCCTGCTCGCCCTGGTCATCTTGGCCGCCCTGATCGCCCTGGTTGCCCTGCCCACCCTGATCACCCTGGTCGCCCTGTCCACCGGCGTCCTGCTGATCCTGTTGGTCCTGCTGGTCCTGCTGGTCCTGCTGGTCCGACCCGCCCTCGAAGCAGTCCTCGCCCTCGTCGACGATGCGCTTCGCCGTGTCGTACAGGTTGATGGCGCCCTGGAAGAACTGACCCTTCACGTACTCGTCGGCCTGCGTCTCGTACGCCCGCGCCAGGTTGACCCGGACGATGCACGAGGTCTCCTCGGTGGGCGCGAGTTCGAGCGCTTTCGCGAGGTCGTCGGTCCCCTGCACCCAGTCCTGCCCGACGGCGGCGGCGGTGCCGCGGTCGAACCAGGCGATCCACGGCTCGACGACGTTCGCCGTCTGGAGGTGTGCAGCGCTCAGCTGCGCCCCGGAATAGTCCTCGGCGCGGTACCCAGAGATCGCCGCCTGGGCCACGACCGGCAAGCTGACGAGTTTGACGCCGACGGCGAGCGCGACGAGGACGAGCGGCAGCGACCACCAGAAGAGTCGACGGCGCAAGCGGGCCACCTCGCTCGGAGCCAACGGTCGACGCCGCGGTTCCTCGATCAGGGGCCGTGGCTCCGGACTGCGCGGCTCGGCCTCGACCCGGTCGGACTGCACACGATCGTCGAAGAGCGTCATGTCTGACTCCCCTTCGTCCGTCGCAGTTCACCGAGCGCCGCTACGATCGCCGGGATCTCCGTGAGGAGCAAAACACCGAACGCGAGGGCGAACACCCAGTACAGCTCATCGGTGCGTCGGATGTCCACCTCGTCCTGCACCGTCACGCCGCCGACGGCGAGACCGTCGAGGACGTCGTCGAGCGAGGCACCCGGCGTCCTGATCTCCGCTTTCACGCCGAGCTGTGACGCGATCGTCTCGAGCGCGCCCGGGTCGAGGCGCGACACCGCGGGCTCCCCCGTCGAGTAGTCCTGGATGTAACGCACGCTGCCGTCCTCGTACCCCGAGAACTCACGCATCGTGCCGCCGGCCTCGGTCCCGTAGCCGAGCACGCCTCCGCCGCCGATGAGCGGCGCGATCGACTCGAACGACTCGGGTTGGCTGCCGCTCGTCTGCTCGCCGTCGCCCAGATAGAAGACGATCCGGTTCCGGCCGGGCTCCTGCTCCTCGGCCTTGGTCAACAGGGTGGTCAGGTACTCGACCGGTTCGTCGATGCTGCTCCCCCGGGAGTAGGTGGTCACCTCCTGCGTCATGGCCTCCGTCGCGGAGCGCAGCGCGGTCGCGTCGGTCGTGAGCGGCATGCGTTGGACGGTGACGGCGTCGAAGGTCACGAGCGCGTAGCGGGCGCCCGCCAAGCGATCGGCGATGCCCGTGATGTCGGCCTTCGCGCCGTCGAGCCGGGTGGGCGGTTGCGGTGCGCCGTTCTCGTCCGTGTCGGGCAGGGTCTCGTCCGACCAGTCCTCCGCCGCCATGGAACTCGTGGTGTCCACCACGAAGTAGACATCGAGGTCGCCCATCGCCGACGGCGGACGGTGGTTGCCCGGGATGGTCGGACGGAGCGCGATGACGACGAGGACGAGGACCATCGCCAGGCGGGCGAGCCAATGCCAGGCACCGGGCCGGCGGATACCGGCGAGGTACTGCCAGCCGGCGAACGCCGCGAGGACCGCTCCGAACACGGCGAGTGACCAGATCGGGAGGACGGGGTTGATCGTCATCGGCGCAGCCTCCAGGCGAGCAGCATGAGCAGCGCGAGGCCGCCGAACGCCGCGAGGACGAAGACCAGCGGCTCGTCGACCTGGACGAGCTGCTTCGCGCCCTTCAGGGTCTTGGTCTGCTCGGCCGTGATCTGCTGGACGATGCCGCCGACCGCGGCGGGGTCGGCGAGCGCGTAGTAGTCCCCGCCGGTCGACGTCACCACCTCGTCCATCTCCGCGGCCAGGTCGTCGAGGTAGTCCTTGCTGCTGACGTCGCCGGGGTTGATCCCGTAGACGGTGACGTCCTGGGCCTTCGCGTACTCGCCGGCCTCCTTGAGGGTGAGGATCGGTTCGCCGGCGACGTAGTTGTCGGTCGCGAGGACGATCGACCGTGACCGCTGCTCGCCGACCTGGTCGAACCGCATGACGCACGAGCCGAGACCGTCGCCGATGAGTGAGGAGCCATTGCCGAGGTCCGTCCCGTTCCAGTACTCGTAGTCGCTCTCGGGCGAGGTGAGGTCTTCGACGAGGTGGTCGAGTTGGGCGGTCACGTAGTCGTAGTCGCTCGTGAGCGGGAAGTAGGTCGTCGCGGACGCGTTGAACAGCACGAGCGCGATCCGTTCGCCGTCGAAGCGTTGCACGAGGGACTCGAACACCCCCACCAGGGCGGCGTCGTACTCGGTCATCGAACCGGACACGTCGAGGCAGAGCACGATGTCGCGGTTCCGGAGCTCGGGCTGGAACACCGTGGTGCTGACCACGCGTGATCCGAGCGCCGTGCCGGCGAGCAGCAGGACCGCCACCGCGGCGATGGTGGCGACGACCAGCCGTCGGTACCGCGTCAGCGCCCGGCGGTAGCCCGGAAGCGCCGTGAGGCGCCCGGAGTGGGCGACCCACAGCGGCTCCTGGTTCGCCTTCCGACGACGGCCGGCGCGCGTCGCGAGCACGGCGACGGCGACCACGGCGGCGACGGCGAGGAGCCAGACGAGCGGCATCCACCAGTAGATCAGCTCCATGTCGTCACCACCTGTCGGGCGAGCGCGGCGGCGTCCGGGACGCTCCCCGTCTCCGCCTCACGGAACTCGACCGGGTAGTACGCGGACACGGCACGACTGAGCGGCGCGAGCCCCGCGCGGTCGAGGTCGGCGAGGGTCATGACCTGGGCACGGACACCGCTCGACTCGTGGGCGTACATCCGGAGGATCGCGCCGAGCCGCTGATGGGCCCGTCGGGTGCTCAACCCGCCCTCGGCGTGCTCCTGCTCGATCTCGCCGATGAGCCCCAGGTAGCGGTCCCGCAGCACGGTCGGCGACGGCGGAGGCGTCGGTCGGGGCGCGCTGCCGCGGGCGCGTCGGCGCACGTGCGCGAACATCCAGACGTACCACCCGATCACGAGGGCGATGAGCACGAGTCCGATGACCGGCCAGAGGAGCGTGTACTGGACCGGTGCGTAATAGCCGTTATCGCCGGGCATGACGGTGGGCCTCGAGGAGATGGAAGAGCACGGGGATGACGTCGTCGGCCCCGGTCACCCGCTGCCCGCTGATGCCGAGCGTTTCGAGCTGGTCGAGATGGCGGGCCGTGGCGTTCCGGACGGCGTCGGCGAACTCCCGGCGGAGCGCGTCGTCCGACCGGACGAAGGCCGGCAGGGACCGCTCGTCGGCGACGTCGACCATCGACCGGCTGGTGTAGTCGGCGCGCATGAGGTCGGCGTCGCCGACGGAGATCCACAACACCTCGTGCTGCGCGTGCAGGCGGCGGAGGATCGCCGACCGTCTCGGGGTGATCTCCTCGTCGTCGGAGACGATCACCAGCAGGCAGCGCTGGGTGACGGAGCGCGCGGCGAACCCGAGGAGTTCGTCGAGGTCGCTCTGCGGCGCTGCGAGCGAGGCGCGCCGGTCGATGTGCTGCAGCAGGCGCTCCAGAGCGGACTCGGTGCCAGCCGGTCGCACGAGTTCCGGTGCCGCGGCGTCACCGGCGACGAGACCGACGAGGTCGCCGTGCCGGATCGCGAGGTACCCGAGGATGCCCACGGCCAGGATCGCGACCTCGCGTTTCGTGCTGCCGCCCTCGGCGAGCGCCGCGAGGTCGCGTCCGGTGTCGACGGCGAACAGCACGTGGTGCTTCCGGCTCGCGATGTAGCGCTTGACGAGCGGCGTGCCGTGCCTGGCGGTCGCCTTCCAGTCGATGTCCTTGATCTCATCGCCGGGCGTGTACTCCCGGAGGTCGTCGAAGTCGAGGCTCCTGCCCTGGAACACCGATCGGTACTCGCCGTCGAGCATCCCCCGCACGCGGCGGTGGGCATGGATGAAGAGCTTCGACTTCACCCGGTGGAGCAACGGAGCGGACATGGTCCTACGGCGCCTGGACCGCACCGAAGACGGCGTCGATGATGGTCTCCGCCGAGACGTCGTCGGCCGCCGCCTCGAAGTTGAGGATGATGCGGTGGCGGAGCACCTGGTGCCGGTAGCTCTTGACGTCCTCCGGGATGACGTGGTCGCGGCCCGCGAGGATGGCGAGCGCGCGGGCGACGGTGCTGAACGCGATGCTGGCACGCGGGCTGGCCCCGTAGTCGATGTAGCTCGCCAGCTTGGGCGGGAGGTAGTCGCGCGCATGGCGGGTCACGTAGACCGTCTGCACGATGTAGTTGAGGATCGACGCGTCGAGGTACACCCGCTTCGCGAGTGACTGCAGGAACAGCACGTCCTCGAGGCTCACACCCTCGCGGTGCTGGTCCGTCTCGTACAGACCGGAGTTCACGCGGCGGACGATCTCGGCCTCCTCGCCGATCGTCGGGTAGTCGAGCACCTCTTTCAAGAGGAAGCGGTCGAGCTGGGCCTCGGGCAGCTGGTAGGTGCCCTCCTGCTCGATCGGGTTCTGCGTGGCCAGCACGAAGAACGGCTTCGGCAAGGGGTAGTGCGTCCCGCCGATGGAGGTCTGTCGCTCCTGCATCGCCTCGAGCATCGCGCTCTGGGTCTTCGCGCTCGAACGGTTGACCTCGTCGAGCAGCACGAAGTTGGCGTGCACCGGACCGAGCTGGGTCTGGAACGCGCCGGTCCTGGCGTCGTAGATCTGGGTGCCGATGATGTCGCTCGGCAGGAGGTCCGGCGTGCACTGGATGCGCTTGAAGGAGGCGTTCACCGCTTCGGCGATGGACTCCGCCGCCGTCGTCTTGGCCAGGCCGGGGACGCTCTCCAGGAGCACGTGCCCGCCGGAGACGAGGGCGGCGAGGAGCGTGGTCCGCAGCCCCTGCTGCCCGACGACCTTGGCGTCGTACGCGCCGACGATCTCGGAGAGGATGCTGCGCGCCCGTTGCAGCTCGGCGGGCGCGATGGGGGTGCTCGGTGTGAGGGTCACTGGTCTCCCTGGCGAAGCGGGCGGTCCGGCCGGATGACCGTCGAACACGGAGGGCCGGGTGGAACCCAGCGGTCCGGACAGTCTACGTGGCCGGATGCGCCGGACGGGTGCATCGGCAACCGGATGGTCACCCCGGCGTCGGTCGCCGTTCGCCCGGTGTCCCCCTCCCGGCCACCGCGGATTCCTACCGTGGATCGATGACACACGCAGCGAACGCTCAGCTCCGGACGGGCGACGGGGCGACGGCGATCGTCCCGGTCCGGGGCGGTTCGAAGGGGATCCATCGCAAGAACCTGCGGACGGTCCGCGGCACCACCCTGATCGCCCGCTCGGTCGAGGGACTCCTGCGCTCCGGTGGTGTCTCACGGGTCGTGGTCACGACGGACCACCCGGACCTCGCAGCCGCCGCCGTCGCCGCCGGCGCCGAGGTGATCGACCGGCCCGCAGCCCTCGCCGAGGACAGCACCTCCTCCGAGGCCGCGCTGCTGCACGCCCTCGGCGTCCTCGCCCGGCGCGGCGAGCTGAGCCCCGTGACCGTGTTCGCACAGGCGACATCGCCCTTCCTCGACGTGGAAGCACTCGACGACGCCATCGCCTCGGTCGCCTCCGGGCAGGCGGACTCCGTCTTCGCGGCGGTGCTCGACCACGGCTTCCTCTGGACGGAGAAGGCGAAGGGCGCCCGAGGGATCGGTCACGACCATCGCGAGCGTCCCCGGCGGCAGGACCGTGCCCCGCAGTATCGCGAGACCGGGTCGTTCTACGTCTTCGACACGGACGGCTTCCTCGACGCCGGTCACCGCTTCTTCGGCCGGATCGCACCGGCCGTCACCCGGTCCTTCGCCGCCCTCGACATCGACGAACCGGAAGACCTCCTCGTCGCCGAGGCGATCGCCGGCCTCGCCGAACGCCAGCTCGGGATCCCGTCGGGCTCGGAGCACCCGGAGCACCACCTCGACGTCGACGCCGTCGTCACCGACTTCGACGGCGTGCACACCGACGACCGCGCCAGCATCGACGCCGACGGTGTCGAACGGGTGAGCGTCCATCGCGGTGACGGCCTCGGCGTCCGCCTGCTGCGCGAGGCCGGGCTGCCGTTCCTCATCCTGTCGACCGAACGGGTCCCGATCGTCGCCGCGCGCGCGGCCAAACTCGGCGTCGACGTCGTCTACGGCTCCGCCGACAAAGCGAGCGCGCTCCGCGACTGGGCCGCGACGAACGCCGTCCCGCTCGAGCGCATCGCGTACCTCGGCAACGACGTCAACGACATCCCGGCCCTCGAGATCGTCGGCTGGCCCGTCGTCGTCTCCGATGCGCACCCGGCCGCCAGGGCCGTCTCCAGGCTCGTCCTGGAACGCCGCGGCGGCGACGGCGCCGTCCGTGAACTCGCCGACCTCGTCCTCGCCGCTCGCGCGGTCACCCACCCAGAGAAGCTGTCCCCGCCGCAACCGAACGGAGCATGACCATGAGCATCCACCAGGACTCGAACGACCGGACCACCATCGACGGCGGTGTCACGCCGGCCCCCGTGCGGATCGACGGCATCCCCGTCGGCGGCGACGCCCCCGCCTACGTCATCGGCGAGATCGGCCTCAACCACAACGGCGACGTCGAACTCGCCAAGCGACTCATCGACGTCGCTGCGGACGCCGGCGCTCAGGCCGTCAAGTTCCAGAAGCGCACGCCGGAGATCTCGACCCCGGCACACATGCGCGACGTCCCGCGGCAGACGCCCTGGGGTGAGATGAGCTACCTGGAGTACCGCTACCGCGTCGAGTTCGACCGTGAGCAGTACATCGAGATCGGCGACCACGCCACCCTGCGGGGTCTCAGCTGGTTCGCCTCCCCCTGGGACGAGCCGTCCGTCGACTTCCTCGAGGACCTCGGTGTCAGTGCCCACAAGGTCGCGTCGGCCTCGGTGACCGACTCGGGGCTGCTGACCCGTCTCGCCGCCACGGGGAAGCCGATCATCCTCTCCACCGGGATGTCGACGCTCGAGCAGATCGACCGCGCCGTCGAGATCCTCGCCGGCTCCCCGCTCGTGATCCTCCACGCGACCTCCACCTACCCGCTGCCGCCCGAGGAGGCCAACCTCCGCATGATCGACAGCCTGGCGGCCCGGTATCCCGGTGTGCCCGTCGGCTACTCCGGGCACGAGACCGGACTGCAGATCTCCCTCGCCGCGGTCGCGCTCGGCGCGAAGGTCGTCGAACGACACATCACGCTCGACCGCGCCATGTGGGGATCCGACCACGCCGCCTCGCTCGAGCCGCACGGGTTCTCGAACCTCGTCCGCGACATCCGCGTCATCGAGACGGCGATGGGCGACGGCGTCAAGCGCATCTTCCCCGGCGAACTCGCACCGTTGGCGAAACTGCGCAGGGTCGATGCCTGATCACGGACCCCGCCGGCGGGTGATCGGGGTGGTGGACTCCGACTCCTTCGTGAAGTGGGGTGCCGCCACCCTGTCCCGAGCGACCGACTGGGACGTCGACCTCGTCCTGATCGAGAGCGACGTGTCGGCGACCGACCGCCAGGTGGACATCGCATTGCTCCACACGGCGTTCGAGGGGCGTTCCGTCCGTCGGTTGACGCTCCGCCAGTTGATCGCCTTCGTCGGATCCGAGCGCCCCGACGGCGTCTTCGTCTCGACCAGGGGGCCGGTCGCGGAGGTCGTCATCTCCGAGCTGCTCGCGCTGGGGCGCACCACCCGCCCGGTCCTCCTCACGGGTCTGCCGGGCATCTCCATCCCCGCGAAGTGGAAGGGGATCTTCCTCCGCGCCCAGGCGGACGTCTTCATCCTGCACAGCCACCGCGAGGTCGCGGCCTACCGGGAACTCGCCGCGGAGCACGGGGTCGAGCCGGCCTTCGCGCTCGCCACCCTGCCGTTCCTCGCCGTCGCCCCGACCCGGCCGCCCGCCGTCGACATCGATCCGGCACCACGGACCCGGGTCGTGTTCGCGGCGCAGGCGACCGTTCCGGCCGATCGCGGCGACCGGCTGCGGATCATCTCCTGGCTGCGGACCCTCGCGAACCGGCATCGGGACCTCGACGTCGTCATCAAGGTCCGAGGGCTCGCCGGCGACCCCCAGACGCATCACGAGCACTTCCCCTTCGACACCCTCCTCACCGGCCCGATCCCCACCAATCTCAGGGTCGCCACCGGGTCGATGGCCGTGCACCTCGGCCACGCGGCCGGTCTCGTCACGGTGAGCTCCACCGCGGCGATCGAGGCCGTGGCGGCCGGGGTCCCGGTCATCGTGCTCGACGACTTCGGCGTCGATCCGGCGCTCATCAACAGCGTCTTCGAGGGCAGTGGCCTGCTGGCGTCCAAAGATGAGCTCATGGCCGCGCGGTTCCGCCACCCGAACGAGGACTGGCTCCAGCAGAACTACTTCCACCCCGAAGAGGAGGACGACTGGATCGAACGGTCTGAGGTGGCCTTCGCCGCCCGCGACCGCGGTGTCCTGCCGATCCGCCCGCGGGCCCGACAGAGCCGGGGCGGCATGCTCCGCACGGGCTGGGAGCGACGCCGGGCGTTCGGTCGAGCCGACACGAGCGTCCTCGGGACGGTCGCCTTCGTCATCGGTCGGCCGATCCAGATCGCCCGCCGTCTGGTGCGCCGCGCGCGCGGCATCAGACCTGCCGAGCGGCGACCGATCCCGTCACGCCGGCTGGAGCCGATCGAACCGGAGCCGACCATGCGGGCTCCGCGTGGCGCCCGGCACCGGACGGCTCGCTGACGACCACGACGGCGGTGCCGCCCGATCAGGCGGTGCCACCGTCGACGGGAACAGCGCGACCCGGTCAGTTCGCGCCGACGGTGACCACGGGTGCGCCCGTGGAGCTGTCGTCGGCCGGCATCTCGGCGGCGAGCCGGTTGGCCTCTTGGATGAGCGTCGCGACGATCTCGGACTCCGGGACCGTCTTGATCACCTCACCCTTCACGAAGATCTGCCCCTTGCCGTTCCCGCTGGCGACGCCGAGGTCGGCTTCACGGGCCTCCCCCGGACCGTTCACGACACAGCCCATGACGGCGACGCGGAGTGGGACGCTCATCCCCTCCAGGCCGTCGGTGACGTCGTTCGCGAGCTTGTAGACGTCGACCTGGGCGCGTCCACAGCTCGGGCAGGAGACGATCTCGAGCTTCCGCTCGCGGAGGTTCAGCGACTGCAGGATCTGCAGGCCCACCTTGATCTCCTCCGCCGGCGGGGCCGAGAGCGACACACGGATGGTGTCGCCGATCCCTTCGGAGAGCAGGATGCCGAAAGCGGTCGCGCTCTTGATCGTGCCTTGGAACGACGGACCAGCCTCGGTCACGCCGAGGTGCAGGGGCCAGTCACCACGTTCCGCGAGGAGTCGGTAGGCCTTCACCATGACGACCGGGTCGTTGTGCTTGACCGAGATCTTGAAGTCGTGGAAGTCGTGCTCCTCGAAGAGGCTGGCCTCCCAGACGGCGCTCTCGACGAGGGCCTCCGGTGTGGCCTTGCCGTACTTCTGCAGCAAGCGTGGATCGAGGGAGCCGGCGTTGACGCCGATGCGGAGGGAGACACCGGCCGCCTTCGCCCGACGGGCGATCTCGCCGACCTGGTCGTCGAACTTCCGGATGTTGCCGGGATTGACCCTGACCGCCGCACAACCCGCGTCGATCGCCGCGTACACGTAGGCGGGCTGGAAGTGGATGTCGGCGATGACCGGGATCTGGCTCTTCTTCGCGATGATCGGCAACACCTCTGCGTCGTCGCGGGTCGGGACCGCGACGCGGACGATGTCGCAACCGGAGGCGGTGAGCTCCGCGATCTGCTGGAGGGTCGCGTTGATGTTCGTCGTCTGGGTCGTCGTCATCGACTGGACGCTCACCGGGGCGTCACCGCCGACGAGGACCTTGCCGACCTTGATCTGTCGCGACTTGCGTCGCGGGCTGAGCGTCTCGGGAACCGACGGAAGACCCAGATTGATAGCTACCACGAGCCTCAGCTTACGCGCGCGACGCCCCGCAGGCTCCCCGTGGGCTGAATGCCGGCTGGGACGTCGCGATCGGCGGTCAGCGGGTGGGCGGAGCCTCGCGGTTCGACCGCAGGACGCCGAGCCGTTCGCGGTACTCGGCCTCGTCCACCTCACCCTGGGCGAACCGCTCGGCGAGCAGTTGCTCGGCGCTCCGTGTCCCCTCATGACGCCAGGCCCACGGCGGCCCCTGGCGGCCGTCCGGAGACGTTCCGGCCCAGGCGCGGCGACGCCACCGTCGACCGACGAGCGCGACGACGAGGGCGATCACGGCGATCCAGAACACCGGGATGAGCGCGAGCCACAGGAGGTGGGACCCCGGCCCGTTCCAACCCGGGTGCATGGCGGTCGTGGCGAGCATGGTCAGGGAGGTGGACACGAGGGACTCCGTTCGTCGGGCGGGCGACGACGACCGTCGTCCGCATCACGACCTCGAGCCTCCTCCGGCGGTCGGCCGCACGCATCCGACGACGGGACCGTTCGCGGGACTCCCCGGGGAGTAGGCCGTGCTCCGCTCAGGAACCGGGGCTGACCAGCCCGGTCTCGTAGGCGATGACGACGAGCCTGACCCGATCACGCGCGGCCAACTTCGACATGATGCGCGACACGTGGGTCTTCGCGGTGAGCGGGCTGAGGAACAGGGCGCCGCCGATCTCCTCGTTGGTGAGGCCTCGCCCGACGAGCGCCAGCACCTCACGCTCGCGTTCCGTGAGGCCGACGATCGCTGCGTCGTCGAGCGGCGCCGCGATGACCCCGGCGACCTGGGTCAGGAGGCGTCTCGTGACCCCCGGCGACAGGAGGGCGTCACCCGACGCCACCACCCGGACCGCTCGGATGAGTTCGGCGGGCTCCGTGTCCTTCACCAGGAACCCACTCGCGCCGGCGCGGATGGCCTGCGCGACGTACTCGTCGAGCTCGAACGTGGTCACGACGATGATGCGGGTCGACCCCAGCGCCGGGTCGGCGACGATCAGCTCGGTCGCGGCGAGACCATCACCACCCGGCATCCTGATGTCCATGAGCACGACGTCCGGGTGCTCGCGACGGACCAGCTCGAGCGCCGCGTCGCCGGTCGCCGCCTCGCCGACGACCGCGATGTCGGGCTCGGCGTCGAGCAGGGCGCGGAACCCACCACGGATGAGCGCCTGATCGTCGGCGACGACCACGCGGATCATGCGACACCTCGCACCGGGACGCGCGCCTCGACACGGAACCCGCCGAGCGGGCCGCGTCCCGTCTCGAGCGTGCCGCCCAGGAGTTCGGCGCGCTCGGTCATCCCGAGCAGCCCGTTCCCGCGCTCCGCAGGACCCGGCGGCGCCCCGACCCCGTCGTCGGTCACGCACAGGCGGTACACACCGTCCGCTTCCACGAGTTCGATGGCGACCCGCCGTGCACGCGCATGCCGGAGGACGTTCGTGACGCTCTCCTGAGCGATGCGGTACAGCGCCGACTGCACGGCAGTGCCGGGCTGCGTGGTGAGGTGTTGCTCCAGCACCGCCTCGACACCCTGCTCGCGGAGGGCATCGGCGAGCAGCGGCAGCGCGGTGAGGTCCGGCCCCGGGCGGGTCGGCGCGCCGGTCGCCGGATCGGCCGAGCCGTCGGAGCCTCGGAGGACGTCGAGGAGTCCGCGCACCTCGTCGAGCGAGGCCGTGCTCGCCATCCTGATGTTGGTGAGCGCTTCCCTCGCACGTTCCGGCTGGGAGTCCATGAGGTGGAGCCCCATCCCGGCCTGCACGGCGATCTGCGCGAGCGAGTGCGCGATGACGTCGTGCAGGTCACGCGCGATGCGGACGCGCTCCTCCTGCGCGGCTGAGGCGCGGCGCTCCCCCTGGCGGATCCGGAACGCCTGGAGCTGTTCGCGCCGCGTCCGGAGGCCCTCGGCGAGGAGGACGGCGATCACGACGAGGACCGAGGTGACCCCGATCCGGAAACCGGACAGCCCCCAACCGACGGCGAGGGCAGCGGCCAGCGGGAGCACCCAGGCGAGCCCCAGCGAGAGGTAGGCCCAGCCGCGCGCCCCGCGGACGATCCCCGATCCGGCGGCGAACGCGAGGGCCACGGCCGGCGGTCCCCACACCGGGCCCGTGAGCATGGAGGCGCCAGAGAGGACGGCCACGACGGCGACCGTCGGGCCGGGCGATCGCCGGGCGGCGAGCAGGGCCAGGACGGCACCGAGCACCGTCAGCACGGCCGAGACGCGCGACCATGCGGAAGCGTCGGCTCCTGCGGCGAGTGAGCCATGGAGCGCGAGGGCGGCGGTCGCCGGCACCTGGACGACGAAGGAGACGACCACAGGAGCCCACAGCCGCCAGACGGGTCGGCCCTGGCGGATCAGCGGATCGCCGAAGCGACCGTCGCTTTGGCGCCCGTGCGCCGCGCTCGTCTCGACCGATGGCATCCCTGCATGGTACCCGCGGGCCTCGCCCGTGGCGTCGGCTCCGCGGTGCACGGTCCGTACTCCCCCGGGAGTACAACGTTCTCGGAGCACCCGGCCTACGGGCGCGTCGCGACTATCCGAAGAGGTTGACGGGCTTGACGATGTCCGCGTAGACGAGCAGGGCGCTCATGCCGCCCAGCACGATGACCACGCCGAAGGTCAGCGGGATCAGCTTCGCCGCGTCGACCGGGCCGGGATCACGGCGGCGGAAGACCTTCGCGACACCGCGCCGGAGGGCCTCCCACAGCGCTGCGGCGACGTGACCGCCGTCGAGGGGCAGCAGGGGGATGAGGTTGAAGACGAACAGCGCGACGTTGAGCGAGCCGAGGATGCCGAACACCGTGGCCGCCTTCGACGCGACCGGGATCTGGTCGAGGCTGACGACCTCACCGACGACCCGTCCGACGCCCACGACGCTCATCGGGCCGTTCGGATCGCGCTCCCCGGGACCGAAGGCCGCCTGCCCGACGTCGATGAGCCGTTGCGGCAGGTTGAGGATGATGTTCGCGGTGCGGGCGATGGTGTCGCCGACCGTCGGCAGGATGGCGGTGACCGGTTGAGCGACCATCTGCTGCTGCGGCGTGATCCCGACGAAGCCGACCTCGTGGGTCTTGGGCGAGCCGTCGGCGTTCGTCACGATCTTGCCGGTGTCGGCGTCCACGATGTCCCGCTCGAGGAGCAGCGGCGTCAGGGTGAGGTCCAGTCGTCCATCACCGCGGGCGACCTCGAGGGCGAGCGGCTCGCCGGGCGAGCGCTGCACCGCCGCCGACACCTCCGCGAAGGTGGTGACCGGGGTGCCCTGGATCGACAGGATCGTGTCTCCCGGCTTCAGGCCGGCTGCGGCGGCCGGGCTCTCCGGGTCGCCGGATGCGCAGCTCTGGCGTTCGCTCGTCGACGGCAGGACACATTCGTACACGGAGGTCAGCGTGCTGCTCTGCTGCGGCACACCGAACCCGGACACCGCGATGCCGATGAACAGGATGGCGAGCACGAGGTTCATCGTCGGACCGCCGAGCATCACGACGATCCGCTTCCAGACGGGCAGACGGTAGAAGGTGCGCTCCTCGTCGCCGGCGCCGATGGTGTCGGCGCTCGCCTCACGTGCGTCCTGAACGAGGGTGTCGAAGAAGCCGGTGCTCGCGTTCCGCGCGGCCTCGCCGGGCTGCTTCGGTGGGAACATGCCGATCATGGAGATGTACCCGCCGAGCGGGATCATCTTCACGCCGTACTCCGTCTCACCCTTCCGGCGCGACCAGATGGTGCGCCCGAATCCGATCATGTATTGGGTGACACGCACCCCGAACAGTTTCGCCGGCACGAGGTGACCGACCTCGTGCAGCCCGATGGACACGATGAGGCCCACGAGCACGATGACGATGCCGAGGATGTAGAGGAGGACGGTTTCCACGGCGCAACCTTACTCGCGCCAGGACGGCCCCGACTGCGCGCCGGCTGTGCGGACGCCCTGAGGGTCTGGACGGGCGACGAGGGGCGTCAACCGATCCGCTGCTGCGCGCGCGCCCTCGCCCAACGCTCCGCCTCGGCGAGCGCCTCCCGGGTGAGTTCGCCCTCGGGCGCCTCGTGGTCGTCCACGACCGCCCGCACGGTGTCGAGGATGCCGAGGTAGCCGAGTCGCCCGGCGTGGAACGCCTCGACCGCCTCCTCGTTCGCGGCGTTGAACACCGCCGGGTAGGTCCGGCCCTGTCCACCGACGAGCTTCGCGAGGCGCACCGCGGGGAACGCCTCGTGGTCGAGCGGTTCGAAGGTCCACTGCTGCGGCACGGTCCAGTCGAGCGGGACACCGACGCCGCCGACCCGGTTCGGCCAGTCGAGGCCGAGCGAGATGGGCAACCGCATGTCGGGCGGGGAGGCCTGTGCGATCGTCGAGCCGTCGACAAACTCGACCATCGAGTGGACGATCGACTGCGGGTGGACGGTGACCTCGATGCGGTCGTACGGGACGTCGAACAGCAGGTGCGCCTCGATCACCTCGAGGCCCTTGTTGACGAGGGTCGAGGAGTTGGTGGTCACGACGAGGCCCATGTCCCAGGTGGGGTGGGCGAGGGCCTCTGCCGGGGTGACATCGGCCAGCGAGGCACGGTCCCGACCACGGAACGGACCGCCCGAGGCGGTCAACACGAGCCGACGGACCTCCGCCGGGGTGCCCGAGCGGAGCGCCTGGGCGATCGCCGAATGTTCGGAGTCGACCGGCACGATCTGGCCGGGAGCCGCGATGCGTCGGACGAGGTCGCCGCCGACGATGAGTGACTCCTTGTTCGCCAGCGCGAGCGTCCGACCGGTCTCGAGGGCCGCGAGCGTCGGTCCGAGCCCGATGGAACCCGTGATGCCGTTGAGCACCACGTCGGCGTCGACGCTCCGGATCAGCCGTTCGGCGTCGTCCGCTCCCAGGGCGGTGTCGTCGACGTGGAACGCGGCGGCCTGTTCGGCGAGCAACTCGGCGTTGGAGCCGGCGGTCAGGCCGACCACCTCGAAGCGGTCGCGGTCGCCACGGATGACGTCCAGCGCTTGCGTACCGATCGAGCCGGTGGATCCGAGGATGATGACGCGTCTCACGCCGGTCAGTCTACGGCGGTGGGCGGTGGGACGGTCAGCCTGCTGCCGGCGCGGTGGTGCTGCTCGCGTCGAGGATGTCGATCACGAACACGATCGTGTCGTCGGCCTCGATACCGGCCTGGCTGTTGCCACCGGCCGGCCCGTACCCGAGGTCGGGCGGGATGACCGCGACGATCTGCGAGCCGATGTGCTGGCCGGCGATCGCGCTCGAGAAGCCCTGCACCACGGCGGACAGCTGGAAGTTCGTCGGCCCGTTGCCCCAGCTCTCGTCGAAGACCTCGCCCGTCCGCCAGTTGACGCCCTGGTAGTTGATGATGACCTCGGCGTCGGGCTGGACCACCGCGCCGTCGCCCTGTTTGAGGACCGCGACCTGCAGCTCGGCCGGGGCCGCCGCCTCGGGGATCGTCACCGTCGGCCGGCCTGCGGAGTCGAGTTCGACCGCCGGCATCCCGGCGACGGGCTCCTGCGGAACGCCGTCCGCCTTCGCGTCGCTGTGGACCGTGCTGAGCACGTCGGCCACCACGACGAGGGGCTGGTCGGCCTGGACCGTGCCGTCGCTCGAGCCCGCCGAACCGAATCCGTCACCGGCGGTCACGAAGGCCGCGACCCGCGTGCCGACCGTCGTGCACTCGACCGCGCGGACGAGGCCCTTCAAGTACTTCTGGTCGTTGACCACGATCGCCGTCGCCGGGCTCGCGCCGTAGGCGGTCTGCGCGACGATGGAGCCCGTGACGGCGTTGTAGATCGACATCTCGACGAACGTCGTGTCGCCCGGATCGACGCGCTCGCCGTCGCCCTTCGCGACGATCGTGCGCTCGGTCGTCTCCGCCGAGAGGGTGCCCTTCGCGAAGGTGACCTCCGGGATCCGGCCGAAGTCGCCGCTCACCGAGATCGCCTTGGAGGCGGTGCCTGCGCTCGTGTCGGCGCATTCCCCCGGACCGGCCAGCGCCTGCGACTGCGACGTCGCCGAACTGCAGGCCGTCAGCGACACGAGGGACGCGATGACGGCCAGGAGGGAGAGGCTCTTGCGCACAGGGGAACTTTCGGTCGTTGCTGAGGGGTCGGTCCAGTCTCACCCACGAGGCTCCATGCTGGCTGACAGCGCGCCGAGCATCTCGGGTGCACCGCCGCCAGGCCAGTATGCCGACCCACGCATGCGTCCGCGAGTACAGTCGTCCGCATGGCCGATGAGGAGCAGACGCAGCGACGCGCCCGGGAATCGTCGGAGACGCAACCGGCCGAGGCCGCGGAACCGACCTCCAAGCCCGGACTCGTCTACTACGTCGGGCGGGCCGTGTTGAACACCACGGCGAAGTTGCTCTACCGCCCGAAGATCATCGGCCGGAAGAATGTGCCGAAGCGCGGCCCGGTGATCCTCGCGAGCAACCACCTCTCGTTCATCGACAGCATCGCGATCCCCATCAGTGCGCCTCGACGCGTGCAGTTCCTCGCGAAGTCGGACTACTTCACCGGCCGGGGACTGAAGGGCTGGGTCTCGCGCACCTTCTTCACCTCGATCGGCGCCGTGGGCGTCGAACGCGGCGTCGGACAGGCCGCCCAGGAGGCCCTCGACCAGGGACGGCGGATCCTCGAGGGCGGAGACGCCTTCGCGATCTACCCCGAGGGCACCCGATCACTCGACGGACGTCTGTACCGCGGCAGGACCGGGGTCGCCTGGCTGGCGCTCACCACCGGCGCGACCGTGGTGCCCGTCGGCCTCATCGGCACCGACGAGCTCATGCCGGTCGGCACGACGATCCCGAAGTTCAAACCCGTCACCGTGATCTTCGGTGAGCCGATCGACGTGAGTCACCACGGTGCCGCTGAGTCAGGGCGCGCACGCCGGAAGGCGACCGACGAGATCATGTCCGCGATCCACGCCCTCACGGGGCAGGAACTCGCGAACGCCTACAACGAGTCGCCGCCGGCGGACGCCGTCGAGCGGATCAAGCGAGCCCTGCGCCCCGAGCGACTCTGAGTCGCGGCATCGGACCGTGCGGTGCGCCGCCGGCCGGCGGCGGCCAGTCGGTCAGACGGCGTCGTCGGATCCCGCGACGACGATCGTCGGCTCGTGCCGCACCGGGAAGTTCACCGAGTTGGCGATGAAGCACAGCTCGTTCGCCCTGGCGTGCCCGGCCCTCGCGGCGTCGACCATCGAGTGGTCCGCGACGGTCACGCGCGGCCGGAGGACGACTTCGGTGAAGGCACCGCTGCCCGCACCGTCCTCGACCATGGTGCCGACGGCGTCGTCCGTATAGGCCGTCACGACGACACCGAGGGTCACCGCGACGTGCAGGTACGACAACAGATGGCACTGGGCGAGGGACGCGAGGAGCAACTCCTCCGGATTCCACCGGGCAGGGTCGCCCCGGAACGGCCGGTCGGCGGAACCCTCGAGATCGTGTTTGCCGACCGCGGTGACGGTGAGCTCCCTGGAGTAGTCGCGGTAGCCGCTCGTACCTGTTCCGAGGTCGCCGTCCCAGCGGACACCGATGGCGTAGTCGTGGTGGCCGGAGATCATGCCACCAGTATCCCACTGGCCTGCCCGCCGGGGGCCCGCCCAGCGGCTCCGGTGTCAGGAGGTCGCGCTACGCTGGAGGACTATGACTGACACGCTCGACACCACGAACCAGACGTCCGCCTCCGCCCCCAGCGTGACGCAGGAGCGTCGGATCGTGACGGCCGTTCCGGGGCCCCGCTCACAGGAGCTGCACGCTCGCCGGACCGCTGTCGTGTCCGACGGCGTGTCGAGCGTCCTGCCCGTCTACATCGAGCGGGCGCACGGCGCGATCGTGGTCGACGTCGACGGCAACCAGTTCATCGACCTCGGGGCCGGCATCGGCGTCACCACGATCGGGCACACCGAGTCGTCCGTCGTCGGCGCCGTCCAGGACCAGGCGGCCGACGTCCTCCACACGCTCTTCACGATCACGCCCTACGAGGAGTACGTGCGGGTCGCCGAGCTCCTCGCCGAGCACACCCCCGGCGACTTCCCGAAGAAGTCCGTGCTCGTCAACTCCGGCGCCGAAGCCGTCGAGAACGGTGTCAAGATCGCGCGGAAGTACACCGGTCGCCGCGCCGTCGCGGTGCTCGACCACGGCTACCACGGGCGTACCAACCTGACGATGGCCATGAACTACAAGGCGGCCCCGTACGCCACCGGCTACGGACCGTTCGCCGGCGACGTCTACCACGCACCCAACTCCTACCCGTACCACGACGGCCTCAGCGGCACGGCGGCAGCGGCGCGCACCATCGCCTACCTCGAGAAGCGCATCGGCGCGACGGACCTGGCCTGCCTGGTCGTCGAACCGATCCAGGGCGAGGGTGGCTTCGTCGTGCCCGCCGAGGGCTACCTGCCCGCCCTGCAGGAGTGGTGCACCGCCAACGGCGTCGTGTTCATCGCCGACGAGATCCAGAGCGGCATGGCCCGCACCGGCGAGTACTTCGCCAGCTCCCACTTCGGCCTCGTCCCGGACCTGGTGCTGAGCGCCAAGGGCATCGCCGGCGGCCTCCCCCTCGCCGCGGTGACCGGGCGCGCCGAGATCATGGACGCGAGCCAGCCCGGCGGGCTCGGCGGCACCTTCGGCGGCAACCCGGTCGCGTGCGCCGCCTCGGTGGCGGTCTTCGAATCGATCGAGTCCCGCGGCCTGCTCGCCGAGGCCGACCGCATCGGCGCGACGCTCACGGCAGCCCTGCTCGAGCTGCAGCGGAAGTACGACATCATCGGCGACGTCCGCGGCATCGGCGCGATGATCGCCATGGAGCTGGTCCAGCCCGGCACGGGCGACACCACGAAGGAGCCGAACGCGGCGGCGGTCAGTGCCATCGCGGCCGCGGCCGCCCAGCAGGGTGTGCTCGTCCTCACGGCCGGCACCTACGGCAACGTCCTCCGCTTCCTCCCGAGCCTCGCGGTCTCCGACGAGCTCATCGCCGACGCGATGACCGTCATCGACCAGGCGCTCGCGGCGCTGTGAGCACGGCGGCCCCGCAGACCTTCGGCGTCGAGGACGCCGTCGAGCTCGCCGTCGTCGAACGCAGCGGTTTCGTCGAGTCGAGGCACGCCGGTTCGGCGATCGTCCTCGGGCCGGAAGGCGAGGTGCTCGCAAGCCTCGGCACGCCGAGTGCGCCGGTCTTCCCCCGCTCCTGCCTGAAGCCGTTCCAGGCGATCACGATCATCAACGCGGGCGTCTCGCTCGAGGGCGCACAAGCCGTGCTCGCCACCGCGAGCCACGCCGGTACGCGCAAGCACGTCCAGGTCGTCCGGAGCATGCTCGGACGCGCTCGCATCGAGGACTCGGCGCTGCAGTGTCCGGCCGACTGGCCGGGCGACCGCTCCTCGCGCGACGAGCTCGTCCGCGACGGACTCGGCACAAGTCCTCTGTACATGAACTGTTCCGGGAAGCACGCTGCCATGCTGCTCGCCTGTGCGCAGAACGGCTGGGATCAGGCGACGTACCTCGATCCCGAGCACCCGCTGCAGCTCGCTGTCCGTGACACCATCGAGCGGTTCACCGGCGAGAAGCCGGCCGCGAGCGGCGTCGACGGTTGCGGTGCCCCCGTGCACGCGATCTCCCTCACCGGGCTCGCGCGCGGCATCGGGCGCGTCGTCAACTCATCGCCGACCTCGCCGTTCGCCTTGTACCGGAACGCCGGGCTGCTCACCGCGGCGGTCCTCGCCGACGGCTGGGCGCTCGACGGTCCGGGCCGAGCGAACACCCTCGTCATCGAACGCCTCGGCGTGTTCGCCAAGCTCGGCGCCGAGGGCGTCATGGTCATGTCGGTCCCGGGTGGCGCGACCGTGGCACTCAAGGTGCTCGACGGCTCGCTCCGGGTCTCGACGATCGTGGCCCTGCGACTGCTCGTCTCGGTCGGCGCGCTCGACGCGGCGGCCGTCGACGCTCTCGAACCCGAGCTCGACCTCGCCGTCCACGGCGGCGCAGCGGTCGTCGGTCGCATCACCGTCACCGCCGTCTGATCACCGTCGGGGCCGGTCTGCTCGGCGGGTGATTCAGTCATCGAGCAGATCGACCCGTCGGGTCGGCTCGCCGGCGCGCCACCACCAGGCCCGACCGCTCGCGTAGCCGAGCAGTGGCGGCAGCTCCCGGCTCCGCGTCACCTGCCGGAAGTCCGCGGCCGAACAGGCGTGGATCACGAGGTCCGCCCGCGCCACCCGCGGCGGCAGGTCCCGCCCGACCACCAGTCGACCCGACGACCACGTCTCCGGGTCGACGAGCACGATCACGGCCGCTGGATCGTCGTGTCGGAACGCATCGTTCCGGTTCCCCGCGACCATCGGGTGCGGGAACGGTTCTGCCGCCGGTTCGATCAGCCGCACCTCGGCGTGCGAGGTGTCGCGCTGCTGCAGCGCCGAACGCAGCACACCCGGTGCGCGGGTCACGACGACCGTCGTACTGCCGGGTGCAGGCCGCCACCGGTGGGCATCGGTCATGGGTGCCCCGTGCGGCAGCGGTGACGTGATCGCGATCTGCACCTCCGCGTCCTGCCAGTGAGCGCGTCCGGCCGGGCGCCGCGGGTCGAAGCAACTCGCGGGCGCGCCGGCGACGAGATGATCCTGACGATCCGCGAGCCGCAGCACCACGGTGCTGTCCAGGTGAGCCGAGAAGCGATGGACCACGCCGCCGACCCGCGAGGCCACCAGGACGACGCTGACCCCGCGGCGTCCGCCATCGCGGAGGAGGGTCAGGATCGCCTCGCGGAGCGCGGCTCCGTGCTCGTCTCCGGCGGTCGCCAGCAGCGACTCGACGTCGTCGACGAGCAGCAGGATCCTCTCAGGCGGGCGGAGCGGTTCGGCCAGCGCCATGATGACGTCCCAGCCCTGCTCGGCATCGTGCGCCACGCGCTCGACCCGCCATCGACCTCGTGCCGAGGCCTCGACCGTGTCCAGGAAGGACGTCCGGCCGGAGCGTCCGGCACCGAGGACCAGCAATGATCCGTCGGTCGACGGCCGCCAGATCGCCGGTCGTTGTGCCTGCTCCTCGGGAAGGTCGGCGAGTCCGAAGACGATGCCCTCACCATCCGTCTCGTCGCCGGTGCGCGTCTGGCCGTCGGTCCGGCCGGAATCCAGTGCGAGGACGGCCTGCAGCGGGAGGCTGAACGGGAGCGGATCCAACCAGGGACGTCGAGGGCGGGGCGCGTGGCGCCAGCGTTCGCGCACCGCCGTGAGATCACCAGGACTCGTGACGGCGGCTTGGAAGACGACCCGCCCCTCGCCGTTCCAGACGATGCAGCGACCAGGTGTCCCTGCGGGGAGTGCAGCGGCGTCAGCCACGCCGAGGATCGCCGTGCTGTCCTGGCGGGAGGTGACCCTGAGCGAGAGGCGCAGGGTGCAGTTGGCGAGGATGGCGTCGGCCGCGACGGCCGCCGGACGCTGGCTGCAGAGGATCAGATGGAGTCCGAGCGATCGACCACGCGCGGCGAGGTCTGCGAAGACCTGGTGCAAGTGTGGGCTCGCGTCCAGGAGCGCTTGGAACTCGTCCACCACCACCACGAGCCGCGCCGGTCGATCGTCGGGCGCGAGGGCGCTGTCCAGGAGATGGCGAGCCCCGAACCGTGCGAGGATCCGCTCCCGGTGCCGGAGTTCCGCGCGGAGACTCGACACGACCCGTTCCGCGGCACCCGGCTCGAGGTCGGTCACCATGCCCACCACGTGCGGCAGTGATTCGACGGCACCGAACGAGGCGCCACCCTTGCAGTCGACCAGCAGCAACGAGAGCTCCCGTGGTGAGGACCGTGCGGCGAGCGCCGTGATCCAGGTGATCAACAGCTCGCTCTTCCCGCTCCCCGTCGTGCCGCCGACCAGGGCATGCGGTCCGTCCGCCGCGAGGTCGAGGGTCACCTCGCCGTCCGTTCCGAGCCCGATGGGGACACGGAGTGCGTCGGGTGCCCAGCCTGCCTCATCATGCGGGCGCCGCCCCCGGACCGGACCCACCTCCTCGAAGGCGACGTTCGACGGCAGGCTCGAGAGCATCGGGGACTCCCCCGTCGTCAGCGCGGCCGCGGCGAGCGCACCGACGAGGTGCTGTGCCTCGGCCTCGGCCAGGAGTGTCGGGGCCACGGTGACGGACGGCGATGCTCCGGTTCCGTCGGCCAGTGTCGTCCGCCCGTCGGCATCGAGGACGAGGAGGTGCCGGCATCTCGTCGGGAGGAGTTCGATCGTGTCGGACAGCGCGACGAGCACGCCACCGGCTGGAGGGCGTCCCACCTGACGGGCCGGCGTGGCGGTGCCTGTCTGCCACCGTTCAGAGATCGAGACCCTGACGGACTCGACGTCGCGCCCGCTCTGGAACGGGTCGACCGCGATCGCCGCCGATCGGTGTGGCAGGTCGTCGAGGAAGGCCCAAGGTGCGCCCTCGACGTCGGAACCGGGGGCGGCGTCACGGGTGAACTCGGCCGCATGCGGGGGCAGCTGACGGCCGAGTTGGACCAGGATGCTGCGAGCCACCGCACGAGCAAGCACCCTCCCGCCGACGATGCCGATCCCCTCGGCCGCGTCGACGACGACGGGCGCGTCCGGGAGCCGCGCCGCCCACGCCCATCGCTCGTCGTCGGCCGCGGCGTCGACTCGGACGGAGCTGGCGGTCTCGCCGCGGCCGACGCTCACCAGGGTTCGTCGGTGGTCGGGGACGCGCCATCGTGCGCGGTCCGGGCCGTCGAGGAGCTCGAGCGACCGACCCGCCGGATGCAGGGTGCGCAGCTCCTCGCGTTCCACGGCGTGGGCTCGCTCGATCTCGCGCTCCAGTTCGTCGGCGGCAAGGCGATAGGCGGCTCGCGCCCGTCGCCCACGCCGACGGCGCGTCCAACGCGCGTCGACGAACCCGGCGACGGCGATCAGGGGACCGAGCGCGGCGAAGACGAGCGTGACCGGTGATCGGGTGATGGCGAACAGGGCGAGCGACCCGACGACGGGCGCGATGCTCGCGAGGATCGGGAGCGAACCGGACGCCGCCTCCTCCGGCTTGCGCGGCGCGTGCAGCCGGGCCGGGGGTGTGGTGGTCCGGTGCGATGCGATCGCCGAAGCGGTGACGTCTGTGGGGCTCATGGTCCCAGTGCAGCACGGCGACGGGTCGGGACATCGCCGGACCCGGCCTCGTGGAGTGGCCAGGCCGAGGACGGAGGCTGTGGAGCGGGCTCAGGAGCCCGGCTGCTCCTGGGGCTCGTCCGCCGCGTCGTCGAGCTCGGCGATGTCGAGGACCACGACCGAGACGTTGTCACGACCGCCGTTGTCGAGCGCGGCGCGCAGGAGCAGCTCCGCGGCGTCGACGGGGGTGCTCCCCTCGGTGAGGAAGTACCAGATCCCGTGATCGGTGAGTTCCTTGGTGAGCCCGTCGGAGCACACGAGCCATCGGGCGCCACCCTGGATCGGGAAGAGTTCGACGTCCGGCACCGGATCGTCGGACGGACCGACGGCCCGGGTGATCATGTTGCTGTTGGGGTGGAACTCGGCCTCCTCCGGGCTGATCGCTCCGGCACGGATGAGTTCCTGCACGATCGAGTGGTCCTCGGTCATCTGGACGAGCTCGCCGTCCTGCAGGCGGTACACGCGCGAGTCGCCGATGTTGAAGACCGCCACCCTGCCCTCACCCTCGTCGGCCGTCAACACGACGCCGGTGACGGTCGTGCCCATGCCGAGCTCGCCCTCTTCCGCGGTGTCGATCATGTCGGCCACCGCCATGCGCAGCGCGTCGACGAGGCCGTCCACGGTGAGGATCTCCGCACCGTCGGTCGCAAGGGTCAGACGGTGGGCGACCGCGGCGCTCGCGACCTCCCCGGCGGAGTGGCCACCCATGCCGTCGGCGACGGCGAACACGGGAGGCAGTGCCACGAAGGCGTCCTCGTTCAGCTCGCGCCGCTTGCCCACGTCCGTCATCCCGGCCCACGCCAGGGAGAGCCGACGTCCGCCGGGCAGCGTGACGATCCGTTGCCCGTGCTCGGTCACGTCTGCTCCTCTAATACGGCTGGCGGTGGCTGATGCACCATCGACGATAGTACGGTACCGATGCGCCGCCCGACCGCCCCACGCCGCTCCTCCGATTCCAGAACGGGGATCGGCGAGCGGAACGACGGATCCGTCGGCCGCGGTCGCCCAGCCCTGCGGATCCGCTTGCCGCAGGTGGGCGCCGCTGCCATGATCGACGCATGATACGAGCGAGCTCCGATCCGCATTCGAAGGCGGCCCAGCCCGATGACACCTCGAAGGCGATCATCGAGCAGCTGCAGACCGATGGACGCCGTTCCTATGCCGAGATCGGGAAGGCGGTCGGGCTCAGCGAGGCGGCCGTCCGGCAGCGGGTGCAGAAGCTCACGGAGTCCGGGGTCATCCAGATCGTCGCGGTCACCGACCCCATGCAGCTCGGCTTCACACGCCAGGCGATGATCGGTGTGCGGGTGGCGGGTGACACCCGGGTCGTCGCGGACCGCCTGGCCGGCCTGGCCGCCGTGGACTACGTGGTGCTCACGGCCGGATCCTTCGACCTCCTGGTCGAGGTCGTCTGCGAGGACGACGAGGAGCTCATCGCGCTCCTGAACGACGACATCCGCACGATCGACGGCGTCGCGGGAACCGAGACCTTCGTCTATCTGCGCCTGCACAAGCAGCTCTACGACTGGGGAACCCGGTAGGTCCCGACCCAGGGATCCGTGGTCGGCGCCGACGTGCGCGTTGCGCACCGCGTACCCCCCGATCGCGGTACTCTCAACCCATGCCCGCGAAGCCGACCGGAGAACGGACGCCCCCGTCCGACGAGTCGCGGTCCAGCGCCACCCACGGGTCGGCGAGCGGCGGCGACACCGGCCCCGTGAGGACCGGCCCGCACGCCGTGGAGGTCCCCCGACGCGTCGGACGGATGACCGGGTACAGCGCCTTCCCGCAGCTCCTCTTCGGACTGGCCGTCGTCGCCATCCTGTTCGCGACGCTGTTGTTCCAGGGTGTCGAGGACAACTCCGTCCTGTTCTACGTCGGCGTCATCCTCGCGTTCATCGCGACGGCGCTCGCTCCGATCGTTCCCTGGCATCAGGTGCCGCGGCTCCTCATCGCGCTCCCCATCCTCGACATCATCGCCATCGCGTTCATCCGGCAGGGCGAACCCGTGATCGGCGCCGGCCTCCTCTGGGTCTTCCCGACCATCTGGATGGCGACGGCCTTCGGACTCTCGGGGGCCGTCACCGCCATCGTCCTCGTATGCGCGTCGACCTGGTCGACGCTGGCCATGACCCCGGGGCAGATCACCCTCGCCAACCTCCCCGGTCTCGTCATCCTTCCGATGGTGCTCGGATTCGTCGCCGTGTCCACAGCGATGACGGCGAAACGGACGGAAGCCCAGCGGGTGCTCCTCAACAAGCAGGCCGGCCAGCTGGAGACCGCCCTCTGGCGCGCCCAGGATCAGGAGAGCCGCCTCGCGGAGATCCTGAACGCGGTCAACTTCGGCGTGGTCCGCTTCGACCGCATCGGCGCCAGGGCGATGGTGAACCGCTTCCAGACCCGCCTGCAGGACGAGGTGGGTGAACTGTCCGACGTCAACCCCGACCTCCCGGTGTGGGCGGAGGACGGGCTGACGCCGCTCGAACCGCAGGACAAGCCCTACATCCGGGCGCGTCGTGGTGAGGAGTTCGAGAACCTGACCGTCTGGCTCGGAGCTCCCGGCACCGAGCGGGTCGCCCTCGCACTCACCTCTCGGCGGCTCTACGACCACGAGGGCGGGTACGACGGCACCGTCCTCGTCTCGCGGAACGTCACGACGGAGATCAACGCGATCCGGGCGAGGGACGACCTCGTCGCGTCCGTGTCGCACGAGCTCCGGACGCCGCTCACCTCGATCCTCGGCTACCTCGACCTCGCGCTCGACGACCCTGACCTGCCGCCCCGTGTCGCGAAGCAACTCACGATCGCGCAGACCAACGGCGACCGGCTCCTGGAACTCATCGCCGACATCCTCGCCGCCTCCCGCGACGTGAACCGGACGATGGCGCTCAAGCGCTCCGACTGCGAACTCCGCGAGATCGTCGACGTCGCGGTCGAGTCGCTCGCGCACCTCGCCGCCGAGCGGAACATCACCATCGTCCGCCACGACGAGGAAGCGGTGCCGCTCTTCGCCGACCCGTTCCGGCTCCGCCAGGTCGTCGACAACCTGTTGTCGAACGGCATCAAGTACAACCGTGACGGCGGTGAACTGAGCGTCGGTGTCACGGCCGAGGGCGACACGGCCTGGGTGATCGTGCGCGACACGGGCATCGGCATCTCGGAGAAGGACCAGCCGAAACTCTTCGAGCGGTTCTTCCGTTCGGACCTCGTCCGCAATTCGACCGTGCACGGCAGCGGGCTCGGCCTCGCCATCAGTCGCGACATCGTCAGACTCCACGGCGGTGACCTGACGCTCCACAGCGTCCTGGGCGAGGGCACCACCGCGGTCGTCCGTATTCCGAGAGGCCGGACCGAATGACCCTCGACACGCAGACCGTCGCCGTGATCAACGCGCTCGTGATCTTCGTCTGCGGTGCGACGTTCATCGTCAACACCTTCATGCGGAAGGACGACGCCAGCGGGCGGGTGTGGTCCGTGTCGTACATGGCGGGGATGTTCACGAGCTTCTCCTACGTGGTCGGTGCGCTCAGCCCCGACGCCTGGTGGGCCACCGCGGCGGGGAACGGCGGCTACGTCCTGAGCATCGCCGCGCTGTGGTCCGGAGCCCGCCTGTTCAACGGTCGGTCGAATCTGCTGTGGATCTCCCTCGTCGGCGCGACGGTCACCGTCGTGGCAGCCCTCGCCGCCGGTCCGTCCGGCGGGCCGTGGGCCGGATCGGGCGTGACGTTCGCGTGCATCGCACTGTTCGCCGGGCTCGGGACCGCCGAGACCCTCACTGGCGCGATGCGCGACAACCCGAGCACGCGGGGGTTCACCGTCGTGCTCGGCATCGCCGCCGTGTTCTTCACGGCGCGGTTCGTCGTCTTCCTCGTCGAGGGCTCGTCAGGCAGGTTCTTCACCACGTTCTTCGGGACGGTCGCCTCCTCGCTCCTCCTCATCGCCCTCCTGATCGTGGCGACCGTGGTGCTGTCCGTCCTCCGCGCCGAACGGGCCGCCCCGGCGAGCCGCCGGCACGGCAGCATCGTCGCGTACACCGGTGACGACGTCCTCCTGCACGAATCCTTCATCAGGATCGCCGACGACTGGCTGGAGCGCGCCAACTTCCACGACGAACAGCTCGCGATCCTGCACATCCGGCTCGACGACCTCGACGAGATGACGACGGCGTTCGGCTCGAACTTCAGCAGCGAGGTCGCCGGGGGGTTCATCTCCTCGATCCGTCGGTACGGACCGACGCTCTCCGACATCGGGGAGGACGGCGCGGGATGCCTCCTCATCGCGACGCCCGCGGTGGACGTCGACGCGGCGCTGCAGGCGGCGGCCGGTATCCAGGACGGGCTGCTCGACCACCCCGTGGAGACGACGCCCCGGCTCCGCCCTACCGCGAGCATCGGCATCGCCCTCACCGACTACCTCGGCTACGACGTCGGCGTGCTCACCCGAGCGGCCAGGGACGCCAGTCTCCGCGCGTCCGACGCCGGAGGCAACCGGACCGTCCTCGCCGCGTCAACGGCGGCGGGCGCCTGAGGACCTCGCCGAGGAGGCGAGGTCCCGCGATCACTCCGGTTGGGCGATCGCGATGGTCAGTGTGTCCACCGCGGTCTGCTTCGCGTACTCCGCCGACGTCGGGGTCGCCTGGACGAGCAGTTCGTAGGTGATCGTCAGCGTGACGCCGGTGGCGGCGCTGTCCACCTCAGGGAGCACGAAGGTCTGGCTGTAGCTGTACGGCGCCTTGATCAGGTACCCGGGGGCCACCGTCGACTGGTCCGTGAACGGTGCCGGCGACTCCAGCTGCCCGGTGGGCCCGTGGACGGTCGTCGTGAGCGTCACCCGCGACAGGTAGAGCGCCTGGAGGTCGTCTGGGGTGAGGATGCCGCTCAGTGAGAAGCTCACGGGCTTGTTGACGTCGGCCGTCCACGCGTCCATCGAGAGCGTCGACCAGTAGTCGACCGAGAGCGTCGCCGACCCCGCCGTCAGGGAGTGCTTCGCGCTCCCGCTCGCCAGTTCGTTCGTGATGGCACTGACCGTCGGCTTCGGCGTCTTCGAGGTCCGCGGCGACGCCGTCGGCCCGGCACCTGGCTCCTCCCACGGCGGGGTCCCACAGGCGCTCAGGCCGAGGACGAGGAGCGCTGCGGTCGCGAGCTGCGCGGCGTGGACGAGGCGCCGGTTCCGCACCGGGCTGGGCTGCTGGGACATGGGACTCCTGGCGGGGTTCGGAGGGGTGGTCGGGCGATGCTCAGGACGTCGCGCGACCCCCTGAACTGGGGGCACAGCGAATCTTGAGGAAATCCTGAGCCGACGCTATCGCATTCGCGCGCCAAACCAGCACCCGGCGCGGCAGAGTTGGCTCTACAGCGCGAACCGCTGTATCCGGCCCCCTCAGAACAGGACCTCTGATGTCAGAACTCGAAGCGCGACCCGACAACACTCGGCCCGCCGCACAGCAGGCTGACCCTCGGTACATTCAGACCCAGCCGCTTCTCGCGCCCGAACTTGAAGCGTATGCGAACGAATTCATCGACTCGGTCAACTCGCTTCCCGAGTACCGGGCCACCATCGGCTGCATCATCCCCGCCTACAACGAGGAGGAGTCGCTGCCGGCCGTCCTGGCCTCCCTGCTCGAGCAGACGCGGATGCCCGACGTGATCCACGTGGTCATCAACAACACCACCGACCGCTCGGTCGACGTCGCAGCACCCTACGCCGGCCCGCACTCGAAGGTCGACGAGCACGGGTACGAACAGTTCACCGAGGTGTTCATCCACGACATCGGCAAGAACCCCGACAAGAAGGTCGGTGCGCTGAACTACGGTTTCACGCTCGTCGAGGGGTACGACTACCTCCTCGGCGTCGACGGCGACACGGTCGCCGACCCGACGGCCATCGAGTCCCTCGAAGCGGAGATCGTCTCGGACACCCGCATCGGCGGTATCTCCGCGATCTTCTCGATCGACGACGAGCCGTTCAAGAAGCAGATCATCCCGGCCTTCCTCATCGCCGGCCAGCGCACGCAGTTCGCCGCGTTCAACATGCAGAACATGCTGCGAGGCCGCAACATGGCCGTGCTCGGCGGGCAGTACTCCATCTTCTCCGTCCAGGCGCTGCGCGATGCCATGGAGCAGAACCACCAGTCCACCCCGTGGGTGAAGGACTCCGAGGTCGAGGACTCGCTCCTCTCCTTGCAGATCAAGAGCGCCGGGTACCTCACGAAGATCAGCGCCCGCGCCCGCGCCGACGTCGGCGGTATGACGACGGTCCGCTCCCTCGACGCGCAGCAGGTCAAGTGGAACTACGGCGCCATCGAGCTCATGTGGCCGGGCCAGCGCGGCGACACCAAGGGGCAGCCGTTCCACCCGAACCTCCGACTGCGGTGGCTCGAGAACGCCGAGATGCTCCTCAACATCGTCACGCGCATCCTCTTCATCGTGCTGCTCGCCGGTTCGCTGTCGATCCACGCGTTCGTGTTCAGCCCGGTGTGGCTCATCCCGCCGGTCGTCGCGATCCTCCTCAACCTCCGCATCGCGCTGTCGATGAAGAAGCGCAACACCCGCGACATCCTCTTCGCCGTCCTGGTGTTCCCCGCCGAGTTCTACATGTGGATCCGTATGGGCCACTTCATCCGGGCATGGTCGAAGTTCGCGTCGAACAAGAAGGTCGACAACTGGGCGGAGCAGGCCAAGGCCGAGCGTGGTTCGGGCAACGCCCACCTCGCGCCGCTGCTCTTCGTCCTCGCCGCGATCATCGCGATCGTCGCCGTCTGGACCCAGCTGTCCCCCGTCGTGCAGTCCACGATCCTCTGGGCGGGTTGGCCCGTGCTCGGCGTCATCACCGTGCTGCAGACGCTCAGCATGTTCGGCAAGCTCATCCGTCGCCAGCGCGGCTACCGGGTGTGATGACGTCCGACCCAGGAACCGTCGACGCCGGCGAACTGCGCAGGTTGCTCCGAGAGCTCTCGGGCGACCTGCGCAGTCGTCGTCGTTTCGTCCACACCTACGTCGAGATGTGGCCGACGCGCCTCAGCCGTCTCGAAGCCGCACTCGAGGCGGAGGACCTCGACGAGGCGAAGGTCGTCCTCCTCAGCATCCGCTCGTCCAGCGTCATGCTCGGTGTGATCGGGGTCTCCGCCCTGGCGAGCGCCGGACTGCGCGCCGTGGAGCAGGCCGACCTCGTACGGGCCGCGGACATCCGGTCCGCGCTCGCGGAGCTCGGAGCGCGCAGCTGCGAACGGCTGCTCGAACTGGACGCGGCCGACGTCTCGGAGGCGTGACCGACGGATGGTCCCGTCGGAGACGGACCGGCTCCGGTCTGGAGGGGCGTCCGCTCAGTCGTCGGAGGTCATGCGGTAGCCGACGCCGCGGACCGTCTCGATGAAGCGCGGCGCGACGGTGCTGTCCGCGAGCTTCCGGCGCAGGTTGGCGAGGTGGACCTCGATGGCGCGCTTGTCGGCCTCACTGACGTAGTACGCGGTGATGTAGCTCTCGCCCCGGAGCATGAGCGCCAGGTCCGCCTTGCTGCGCACCCGACGCCGGGACTCCATGAGGGCCTGCAGCAGGTCGAACTCGCTCCGCGTCAGGTCGACCTCGCCACCGTCCACCTCGACGATGCGCGTGGCGGGACTCAGCTTGAGACCTCGGTGGACGAGCCACCCCTCGACATCGTCGGAAGCGGATGTCGTGGGCTGCATGATGATGGGGACGACCGATTGACCGACCTGAGCGGCGTGACGCGCGACGTTCTCGTGCACGATCGTGGGATCGGACGACTGGACCGGCTGCTGCGACACGGGCTGCTGGGACATGGGCTGCGCCTGGGGCACGGGCTGCACCTGCGGCACGACGGCCGCGGCCGGTGATGGCTGGACAGGCACCGGAGTCGGTGCGGCAGCCGCCTCGCCGTTCGCGCGAGGCCGACGCAGCATCGCCTCGATGCGCGCCCGGAGTTCACGGGGTCGGAACGGCTTGGTCATGTAGTCGTCGGCACCGGAGTCGAGCCCCTGCAGGGTGTCGATCTCGTCGCCACGGGCCGTGAGCATCACGATGTAGGTCGAGCTGATGGCCCGGATCCGCTTGGCCGCCTCGAAGCCGTCGATCCCTGGCATGCTGACGTCCAGCGTGGTGACGAGGGGGTCGTGCAGGCGGACCGCCTCCACGCCGTCCAGACCGTTCGCAGCGGAAACCGTCTCGAAGCCGGCCTGTTCCAACACGGTCTCGAGCAGTTGACGGATGTCGGCATCGTCCTCGATGACGACCGCGGTTCGACGTTCGCTCAGCTGATCGGTCACGATGCCCCTACCCGTTCCACCCGTCAGCGACATGCCGGATGTGGCCGTCGCCGGCTCACCACGCGCTGAATCCCTTGGCCAGTTGCACGGCCTGCTCCGGCCACCATACCCCAGCAAGGGGGCCACCGTTGCATGCCCCGTCGCTCTCGCCGGGGGCTTTCACCCACAGGTTCGCGTCGAGGTGCTCGGCCTGCGCCGTGAGCGGTTGCTGCCCGACCGTCCGACCTGGCGGGTTGCACCATTCGCCGTTCGATCCGCTCCCGTTCCGCGAGGTGTCGATGACGTAGTGCGCACCGTCGAGCAGTCCGCTCAGCTCCTCGGCATAGGCGATCTCGTCCTCGGTCGCGTTGTAGTTCGAGACGTTGGTCGCGAAGCCCGTCGCGTCGGCCACGCCGGCCTCCTTGAGGAGTCCGGCCATCTCCGACGGCGGTCGCCAGTCGGAGTGCCCGCCGTCGAGATACACGGGCACAGACGCTGCCGCGAATTGCTTCGTCGCGGCACTGAGCTGCTGCATGCGGGCGGTCCGGTCGCCGCAGTCGGGTGCGAGGGCGACCGCGTCCGGCTCGAGGACGATCGCCACCCGATGGTCGGCGACGGCCGCGACGATCTCCGCCACCCAGTCCTGATAGTCGTCACTCGAGAGGCCACCGGCGGACTCGTTGCCGCAGTCGCGCTCGGGAACGCCGTAGACGGTGAAGACCGGCATCGCGCCTGCGCGCTCGGCCGAGCGGACGATGTCCGACACCGTCTCCTCGACCGTGCCCATCGGGTACCGCTCAGGCACGAGCCAGATCGCCGTCGGTTCAGTCGCCAGCCGAGCCGCTGCCGCGCGCTGCTGTGCCGTGTCCGAAGGATCACCGTTCGAGCCGCCACTCGTCCCGGTGGTGGCGGAAGACGTCGGATCCTGAGACGCCAGGCCCGCCTCCGCCGCTGCACGGGCGGCCAGTGAGGTGGGATCGACGTACAACTGTGCGCCGTCGAACGGGCCTGCTGCGGCGCTCGGGACGCGGCTCACGATCGACACCGCGAGGGCTCCTCCGGCAAGGAGGACGGCGACGACGCCGAGGGCGACGGCCGTGCGGGTGCGACGTCGGTCGCGGGGCGTTCTCGGCACGGATCCTCCAGCATGGTCATCCGCAATTCTGCCCGACATTCCGGTCGCACGGTGCCGATTCGCCCGAATCCGTCCCCCGAGCGGGGGTCGCACGCAAGGGGTGCGGACGATGCGCGCCCCGTCCTAGGCTCGACGTGCGGTTCCCACCCCTCGCCCGACACCAGGAGGCACGATGTCCGAGTCGACAGCACCGACGTCACCGGACGTCCGATCCATCGGCCCGAGGCGCACCGATCCGGCGTGGCGTTCCGCGCTCGCGCTCCTCTGCTTCCTCCTGATCGCGTTCGCGGTCGCAGCGTTCGGCTCGCTCACCACCATGGAGCAGATCGACGGTTGGTACGCCGACGCCGACAAGGCGGCCTGGAACCCGCCGAACTGGATCTTCGGTCCCGTGTGGGCGGTGCTGTACACGATGATCGCGGTGGCCGCATGGTTGGTCTGGCGACGACGACGGGATGGGACGCCCGAGCTGAGCGACGGCGCGAGCCGGGCGCTCGTCCTGTACATCGTCCAGCTGGTGCTCAACGCCCTCTGGACCCCGTGCTTCTTCGGGCTGTACCCGTTCATCGGCGCGCCGGCCCTGTGGATCGCCCTCGTCATCATCCTCGCGCTCGACCTCGCCGTCCTCGCGACCATGTTCGCCTTCTGGGAGGTCTCGCGGGTCGCCGCCGTGCTCCTCATCCCCTACTGGGCGTGGCTGCTCTTCGCCACGACCCTCAACTGGTCACTCGCGGCACTGAACAGCTGACCGACGGCACAGCACACCCGGGCCTTCGTCGCAACGTTGTCCGGATGGCCGCCGCTCCCTACCCTTGGTGGGCGGGACGACGCAGGGTCGTCCGCACGGCCCGAGGAGCGCATCAGTGAGCACCAAGACCATCCCCACCTCCGACGCGGCCACCGCGAAGGCGCCGACGAAGGTCATCCCCTGGGTGCTCGGGCCCGCCCTCGTCGTCATCCTCGGCGTCGCGCTGTTCTCGATCCTGCTCCCCGAACAGGCCGAGTCGGTCTTCGGGTCCATCCAGTCGGGGATCATCGGCGGCCTCGGGTGGTACTACGTCCTCCTCGTGGCCGCGTTCGTGATCGTGGCGATCGTCTTCGCGGTCTCGAAGTTCGGCGACATCAAACTCGGCAAGGACGACGACGAGCCGGAGTTCTCGCTGATGTCCTGGTTCTCGATGCTCTTCGCCGCCGGCATGGGCATCGGGCTCGTCTTCTACGGGGTCGGTGAGCCGCTCACGCACTTCCTGGAGCCGCGGCCCGGCGTCGTCGGTTCGCAGCAGTCCCTGGCGCAGCAGGCGATGAGCCAGACGTACCTGCACTGGGGGCTGCACGCCTGGTCGATCTACGCGGTCGTCGGCGTCGCGCTGGCCTACGCCGTCCACCGCAAGGGACGTCCGATGTCGATCCGTTGGGCCATCGAGCCGCTCCTCGGCAAGCGCGTCCAGGGCGGCTGGGGCAACGCGATCGACACCATCGCCGTCATCGGCACGGTCTTCGGTGTCGCGACCTCCCTCGGGCTCGGTGTCCTGCAGATCTCGGCCGGACTCGGGTACACGGGCATCGCCGAGCCGAACATCCTCACCCAGGTCATCCTCATCCTGGTGATCACCGGCGTCACGATCTTCTCGCTCGTCTCCGGCGTGCACAAGGGCATGAAGTGGCTCTCGAACACGAACCTCATCCTGGCCGGCCTGCTGCTGTTCTTCGTCCTGTTCGCCGGTCCGACGCTGTTCCTCCTCCGCGAGTGGGTCCAGTCCATGGGCGCGTACCTGCAGAACGTCGTCGGACTGACGTTCAACGTCTCCGCCTACCAGGGTGCCGCGGGTGAGGCCTGGCAGTCGTCGTGGACGACCTTCTACTGGGGCTGGTGGATGTCCTGGGCGCCGTTCGTCGGCGTGTTCATCGCCCGGATCTCCAAGGGCCGCACCGTGCGACAGTTCGTCCTCGGGGTCCTGCTCGTCCCGACCCTCGTGACCTTCCTCTGGTTCGCCGTGCTCGGTGGCACCGCCATCATGCAGTCGCTCGAGGGGCGGGACTTCAGCGGCTCCGACGGACCGGTCGACCTCAACACCGCACTGTTCAACATGCTGGCCGGCCTTCCGGGCGGCTCCATCGCGACCGTCGGCGCCCTGCTCCTCATCCTGCTGTTCTTCGTGACCTCCGCGGACTCGGGTTCCCTCGTCATGGGGATGCTCACGACCGGTGGCACCGAGCCGCGGAACCGGGTGCGGATCGCCTGGGCGCTCGTGACGAGCCTGCTGGCGATCTCCCTGCTGATCGCGGGCGGTCTCGCCTCCATGCAGACGGCGGCGATCATCACGGCACTGCCCTTCAGCATCGTGATCATCCTGATGTGCGTCTCGTCGTTCAAGGCGTTCGGCATCGAGGTCCGCCGGGAGCAGCGGGCCAAGCGCCGTCTGTTCGCGGCGGAGCTCACGGAGAGCGTCTCCGCCGACCTCAGCGGGCAGGTGTCCGACCAGGTGACGGAGCAGGTCACCGAGCATCTCGGGACGATGACCGCTCAGCTCGACCTCCGGCAACTGGCTTCGCCCGACGCACCACCGGCGACCGATGCGTCGACGTCAGCGGAGTCGGACCGTCCGGATTCCGGGCGCTGACGGGTCGCTCAGTCGAGCGGGAACCGGTCGGAGATCCAGGCCGTCTCCTCGTCCGTCGGTGACCAGGCCGAACCAGCGGCGGCGTTCGCGCGGATCTGTGCGGGCGTCGTCGCTCCGGCGATGACGCTCGTCAGTCCTTCGCGCGCGAGCAGCCACCCGAACGTCGCTTCGAGCATGCTGATGCCGCGCTCGTCGCAGAACACCTGGTAGGCCTCGATCGCGTCCCAGGGCGCCTGGTCCAGGATGTGCTTGCGCTGGCGCATGATCCGGCTCTCGGCCGGCCCGCCGTCGCGCGAGAACTTCCCCGTGAACAAGCCGTTCGAGAGCGGGAAGTAGGGCAGGAAGCCGACGCCTGCCGCTCGCATCGCGGGGAACACCTCACGTTCGGCCCCGCGGACGAGCAGGCTGTACTCGTTCTGGGCGGAGACGAAGGCGGGGTGACCGGCCGAGGTCGCCGCCCAGTGCGCCTCGGTCACCTGCCAGCCGGCGAAATTTGAATGTCCGTAGTAGCGGATCTTGCCCTCGTGGACGAGTTCGTCGAGGGCGGCGATCGTCTCCTCGATGGGCGTCAGCGGGTCGGGCGTGTGCATCTGGTAGAGGTCGATCCACTCGGTACCGAGCCGGCGGAGCGAGCCCTCGACCGCGAGTCGCAGGTAGCGGCGCGACCCCTTGGAGCCCCAGTTCGGGATCGGGCTCTCGTAGTCCGCGTGGCCGAACTTGGACGCGAGGACGACCTCGTCCCGCCGGCCGGCCAACGCCCGTCCGAGCAGTTCCTCGCTCAGTCCGTACTCGCGACCGTAGATGTCGGCCGTGTCGAACAGGTTCACGCCGGCATCGATGGCCGCGTCGACCACGGCCGTGGTCCCCTCCTGGGTCTCGGTGACGGTGCCGGGCCGCCCGAAGTTGTTGCAGCCGATACCGACGGCGGAGACGATGAGGCCGCTGCGACCGAGCGGACGATAGCTGAGAGCAGACATGGTCTCCAGGCTAGTCCGACGCCGCTCCACAGGCGCCCCACGCCGGCCGAATCCCGAGGAGGAGACGGCTCCCCCGACGGCCGCAGTGTGACCTTCGTACGCTCGGCCCATGACTCCACACCTCGTCCCCACCACCGCGACCGTCCCCATCACGGCGACCGTTCCCATCACGGCGACCGTCACCTCCACCGCCGGGACACCCGGCCGCGCCGACCACGGGTTCCTGCGCATGC
Source organism: Plantibacter sp. Leaf314 (assembly GCF_001423185.1). Classification (NCBI taxonomy): domain Bacteria; kingdom Bacillati; phylum Actinomycetota; class Actinomycetes; order Micrococcales; family Microbacteriaceae; genus Plantibacter; species Plantibacter sp. Leaf314. Next base: position 173,946 of record NZ_LMOB01000002.1, read on the forward strand.
CGACTCCTGTCGGGCGGCTGGAGATCCGATCCGTCGACGGGGCGGTCTCCGCCGTCCGCTTCGAGCAGGATGGGCGGCTCCCACTCGACGGTTCGGACGAACGCCCCACCGAAGTCCTCCTGGAGGCCGTCGAGCAGCTCGACGAGTACTTCCGCGGTCGCCGGACGGTGTTCGACGTGCCGATCGCCGCGACGGGCACACCGTTCCAGGAATCGGTCTGGTCCGCGCTCCGCGGGGTGGGCTTCGGAACCACCACCGGCTACGGGGCCCTGGCTGCAGCCGCCGGCGCCCCCGGCGGTGGCCGCGCCGCCGGACAGGCGGTCCGGGCGAACACCATCGCCCTCCTCATCCCCTGCCATCGGGTGCTCGGCACCGGGGGCGTCGTCACCGGCTATTCTGGCGGTGACGGGCCGCCGACCAAACGGTGGCTCCTCGACCACGAAGGGATCCCGTACCGCCGATGACCGGCTCAGCATCCCTCGTCCTCGGAACCGACGGACTCCCCCGCTGCGCCTGGGCCGGCACCGATCCGGAATACCAGCGGTACCACGACGAGGAGTGGGGCGTCCCGCTGCACGGCCAACGGCAGGTCTTCGAGAAGATCAGCCTCGAGGGGTTCCAAGCGGGCCTGTCGTGGATCACGATCCTGCGGAAGCGGCCCGCGTTCCGCGAGCGGTTCCACGACTTCGACCTCGAGGCTGTCGCAGGCATGACGGAGGCGGATGTCGAGAGCCTTCTCGAGGACGCCCGGATCATCCGGCACCGCGGGAAGGTCAACGCGGTCATCGGCAATGCCCGCACCGCCCTCGAGCTGGGCGACGACCTGGACGAGCTCCTCTGGAGCTTCGCTCCACCTCCTCGTCCGATACGGTTCGCACAGTGGAGCGACGTCCCGGCGATCACCCCGGAATCCACCGCGCTCAGCGCCCACCTGCGGAAGCGCGGCTACCGGTTCGTGGGCCCGACGACGATGTACGCCCTCATGCAGTCCGGCGGCCTCGTCGACGACCACCTCGTCGGCTGCTGGCGCTCCGAGAGTGCGCCCTGATCCGGAGGGGTCAGACGACGAGGGCGAGCTCGGTCACCCGACCGTCGGCGGCACGCGCGTGGACGTCGAGCACCCATCCGGACGATCGCGCCCAGTCGAGCAACGAGCCGACATCAGGGTGGTCGACACCGGCCTCCAACAGCGCGCGGGCGAACCGGCCCTTGCCCTGCTTGTTGAAGTGGTTGAGCGCGCGACGGCGGCCATCGTCGCCGACCGTGAGCACACGCAGGTACACGGCACCGTCGCGATCCGGCACCGGCCCGAGCGCCGCGTAGCCTTCCGAGCGCAGGTCCAGCAGGACACCCGGGACGGCGTCCAGCTCGCGCGCGACCGGCACCGCCCAGTGACGTTTCAGGACGAACCCGGGGAGCCTGGAGTCGTGGGAGAGCCGGTACGCCGGAATGGAATCGAGCGCGCCGACCGGGCCGAGCAACGCCGAGTGCACCACCAGGTGCGCAGCAGCGAAGCGTCTCGCGTCCACGGAGAGCGTGGCTGCATCGAGCGCGTCGAACAGCACCCCCGTGTACCGGTCGATCGCCGGCATCGTCGCGGACGTCGCGGCCACGCGGTTGCGCTGGACCTCGCCGAGCTGTTTGGGGCCGAGCTTCAGGGCCTTCACCGTCGCGGCCTCATCGGCAGCGAGCGACACCACGGCTCCGACGACATCGTTCCGGGACGACGAAAGCCCTGGAAACCGCAGCAAGGCGGTGTCCAGGGCTGGTCCGTCGCCGCCGTCCCGCTTCGTCTCCGAAGGGGGAAGGAGGATCAGCACCGGTTCAGGAGCGGGTCACGAGCGTGGCGTTGCCGGCCACGACGGTGACGGTGTTGTTCTCGACCGACAGGAAACCGTCTTCCGCGTTCGCGACGATCTTGGAACCGTCGTCGAGCGTGACACGGACTTCACCGGCAGCGAGGATGGCCAGCATCGGCTCGTGTCCGGGGAGGATACCGATCTCGCCGTCGACGGTCTTCGCGATCAGCTGGCGCGCCGCACCCGACCACACTTCGTGGTCGGCTGCGACGACGCTCACGGTCAGAGGAGTCGCGGCCATGATCAGCCGTTCTCCTTCTGGATCTGAGCCCACTTCTCTTCGACGTCGGTGATCGAACCGACGTTGAAGAACGCCTGCTCGGCCACGTGGTCGAACTCACCCTTGGCGATCGCGTCGAACGACTCGATCGTGTCCTTCAGCGGGACGGTCGATCCCTCGACACCCGTGAACTTCTTCGCCATGTAGGTGTTCTGCGAGAGGAACTGCTGGATGCGGCGCGCACGCGACACCGTGATCTTGTCCTCTTCGGAGAGCTCGTCGACACCGAGGATCGCGATGATCTCCTGGAGTTCCTTGTTCTTCTGGAGGATCTGCTTGACCGTCGTCGCCACGCGGTAGTGGTCGGCACCCAGGTAGCGGGGGTCGAGGATACGGCTGGTCGAGGTCAGCGGGTCCACCGCGGGGTACAGACCCTTCGACGCGATCTCACGGGAGAGCTCGGTCGTGGCGTCGAGGTGCGCGAAGGTCGTCGCGGGAGCCGGGTCGGTGTAGTCGTCGGCGGGGACGTAGATCGCCTGCAGCGAGGTGATCGAGTGACCGCGCGTCGAGGTGATGCGCTCCTGGAGGAGGCCCATCTCGTCGGCGAGGTTCGGCTGGTAGCCCACCGCGGACGGCATGCGACCGAGCAGCGTCGACACCTCGGAACCGGCCTGCGTGAAGCGGAAGATGTTGTCGATGAAGAGCAGCACGTCCTGCTTCTGCACATCGCGGAAGTACTCCGCCATGGTCAGAGCCGACAGCGCGACGCGAAGACGCGTTCCCGGCGGCTCGTCCATCTGGCCGAACACGAGGGCCGTCTTCTCGAAGACGCCGGCCTCTTCCATCTCGTGGATGAGGTCGTTGCCCTCACGGGTGCGCTCGCCGACACCGGCGAACACCGACACACCACCGTGGTCCTGCGCGACACGCTGGATCATCTCCTGGATGAGGACCGTCTTACCGACACCTGCACCACCGAAGAGACCGATCTTGCCACCGAGGACGTACGGCGTCAGGAGGTCGATGACCTTGATGCCGGTCTCGAACAGCTGGGTCTTCGACTCGAGCTGGTCGAAGGGCGGGGGCTGACGGTGGATCGGCCAGCGCTCGGTGATCTCGATCTGCTCTCCGGGCTCGGCGTTGAGCACGTCGCCGATGACATTGAAGACCTTGCCCTTGGTGACGTCGCCGACTGGCACCGTGATGGGCGAACCCGTGTCGGTGACCTCCTGACCGCGGACGAGGCCGTCGGTCGGGTTCAGCGCGATCGCGCGGACGAGGTCGTCGCCGAGGTGCTGTGCGACCTCGAGGGTCAGGACCATCGTCTGCTCACCGATGACGACGCTGGTCTTCAGGGCGTTGTAGATGCCCGGGATCGCGTCGTGCGGGAACTCGATGTCGACGACCGGGCCGGTGACGCGGGAGATGCGACCGACGGCGCCGGCCTTCACCTCTGCAGCGCCCTGCTCGGCAGTTGCGGTGGGAGTCATGTTCTTCTCTTCTCTGTCTCTACAGATACGTGTGCGTGTTGCGATGACTAGGACGAGAGCGCGTCTGCGCCGCCAACGATTTCGGAAATCTGCTGGGTGATCTCGGCCTGCCTCGCGTTGTTTCGGAGGCGGGTGTAGTCGGTGATGAGCTTGTCGGCGTTGTCGCTGGCCGACTTCATCGCCTTCTGCGTCGCGGCGTGCTTCGCGGCGGAGGACTGCAACAGCGCGTTGAAGATCCGGCTCTCGATGTAGTTCGGGAGGAGCGCGTCGAGGACGCTCTCCGCATCCGGTTCGAACTCGTAGAGCGGCAGCACCGCGGTGTCGGTCGGCTCTTCGACACCCTCGACGACCTCGAGCGGCAGGAGACGGACGACCTCGGGGGTCTGCGTCATCATGCTCACCAAGCGGTTGTAGACGATGTGGATCTCGTCGACCCCACCCTCGGAGGCGTCCGTGAGGAACGCCTTGAGGATGGACTCGCTGATCTCCTGTGCCGTGGCGAAGTCGGGGTTCTCGGTGTTGCCCACCCACTGGCCGGCAGCCTGCATCCGGCGGAACGTGAAGTACGCGACGGCCTTACGACCCACGAGGTAGTGCGTGACGTCCTTGCCCTGGCTCCGGAGGAGCTCGGTCAGTTCCGCCGCTTCGCGCAGCACCTGGGAGTTGAAGGCACCCGCGAGGCCTCGGTCGGACGCGAACACGACGACCGCGGCCCGCTCAACCCGCTCGGGCTCGGTGGTCAGCACGTGGTCGACGTTGGAGTACGTCGCGACGGCCGACACGGCACGAGTGATCGCACGAGAGTAGGGCCCGGACGCCGCCACCCGCGCCTGCGCCTTCTGGATGCGCGACGCGGCGATGAGCTCCATCGCCTTCGTGATCTTCTTGGTCGTCTGCGCAGACTTGATCTTCTGCGTGTAGACCCGGAGTTGAGCGCCCATGGACTAGCGGCGACCCTTCACGATCTTCTCCTGGTTGACGTCTTCAACCGGGAGCTCCTCGACCTGCTCCGAACCGAGGGCAGCGCCCTCGCCCGTCTGGAACTCGAGCTTGAACTGGTCGACAGCGGCATCGAGCTTCGAGACGGTGTCGTCGTCGAGCACGTTGGTGTCGCGCAGCGTGGTGAGCACCTCGGTGTTGCGACCCAGGTAGTCGAGCAGTTCACGCTCGAAGCGGAGCACGTCCTCGACCGGGACGTCGTCCAGCTTGCCCTTGGTTCCGGCCCAGATCGACACTACCTGCTCCTCGACGGGGTACGGCGAGTACTGCGGCTGCTTGAGCAGCTCGGTGAGGCGAGCACCGCGAGCGAGCTGACGGCGGCTGGCCGCGTCGAGGTCGGAGGCGAACATCGCGAACGCCTCGAGCGAGCGGTACTGCGCGAGCTCGAGCTTCAGCGTTCCCGAGACCTTCTTGATGCTCTTGACCTGTGCGTCTCCACCGACACGCGAGACGGAGATACCGACGTCGACCGCGGGGCGCTGGTTGGAGTTGAAGAGGTCGGACTGCAGGAAGATCTGGCCGTCGGTGATCGAGATCACGTTGGTCGGGATGTACGCCGAGACGTCGTTCGCCTTGGTCTCGATGATGGGCAGACCCGTCATCGAACCGGCGCCGAGCTCGTCGGACAGCTTCGCGCAACGCTCCAGCAGACGGGAGTGCAGGTAGAAGACGTCACCCGGGTAGGCCTCGCGTCCCGGCGGACGACGGAGGAGGAGGGAGACGGCACGGTAGGCCTCGGCCTGCTTCGACAGGTCGTCGAAGATGATGAGGACGTGCTTGCCCTCGTACATCCAGTGCTGACCGATGGCCGAACCGGTGTACGGAGCGAGGTACTTGAAGCCGGCCGGGTCGGACGCGGGCGAGGCGACGATCGTCGTGTACTCGAGCGCTCCGGCCTCTTCCAGCGCGCCCTTGACGGAGGCGATGGTCGAGCCCTTCTGACCGATGGCGACGTAGATGCAGCGAACCTGCTTGTTGACGTCGCCGGAGTCCCAGTTGGCCTTCTGGTTGATGATGGTGTCGATCGCGATCGCGGTCTTGCCGGTCTGGCGGTCACCGATGATCAGCTGACGCTGGCCACGGCCGACGGGGATCATGGCGTCGATCGCCTTGATGCCTGTCTGGAGCGGCTCGTGCACCGACTTGCGCTGCATGACGCCCGGAGCCTGGAGCTCGAGGGCGCGGCGGCCGGTGCTGGCGATCTCGCCGAGGCCGTCGATCGGGTTGCCGAGCGTGTCGACGACACGACCGAGGTAGCCGTCGCCGACGGGGACCGAGAGGACCTCGCCCGTGCGGGTGACGTCCATGCCCTCGACGATCTCATCGAACTCACCGAGGACGACGACGCCGATCTCGTGCTCGTCGAGGTTGAGCGCCAGGCCGAGCGTGCCGTTCGCGAACCGGAGGAGCTCGTTCGCCATGGCGCCCGGGAGCCCCTCGACGTGGGCGATGCCATCGGCGGCGTCGATCACGCGTCCGACCTCGGTCGCCGCGGCTGCGCCGGGCTCGTAGGCCTTGACGAAGTCCTTGAGAGCATCCCGGATCTCGTCTGGGCTGATCGTGAGTTCTGCCATCATGTTCCTTTTGGTTGTGGAACCCGGGGGTTCCGAGAGGTGCGATCCGTCAGGATCAACGTCTTGAGTTGTGGAGACCGTCGGGTCGGTCCCCGCGCTGCGCAGGCCCTATCGGGCCAGTTGCAGACGGAGGTCGTTCAGTCGGGCAGCGAGGCTGCCGTCGATGACGTCGTCCCCGAGCTGCACGCGCAGTCCGCCGACGACGGCGGGGTCGATCACCTGGTTGATCTTCACCTGACGGCCGTAGGCCGTGGCGAGGTGGCGTTCGAGGCGCTGCAACTGCGACGCCTCGATCGGTGCGGCAGCCGTGACCGTGGCGACCGCAAGGCCCTGCTGGTCGGCGACGATGCCTGCGGCGTAGCGGAGCAGCTCTCCGATACGCCGACCGCGGGGCTGCTGCACGAGCTGACCGACGATGCTGACGGTCTGCGGGCTCGCATGGCCTGCGAGCAGGGATGCCGCGAGGGCACCCTTGGCCTCGGCCGATCCGAGCTTGCTGCTGAGCGCGAGCTCGAGCTCGTGGTTGCTCGAGACGAGCTTGCCGAACTCGAACAGCTCCGCCTCGATGTCGCCCTGCGCGCCTGCGGAGACCGAAGCCGCCCGGAGACCGAGTTCCTCGATGCCGGCGAGCAGGTCCTGCTCACTGGACCACCGTGCTGAGACGACCGTCTGGAGCAGCCCGAGCGCCTGAGCGCCGAGCTGACCACCGAAGATGCGGTCGACGACGACGCGCTTGGCGTCGGCGTCGGCCGCCGGGTCGCTGAGCGCAGCGCTCAGGTGGCTCGAACCGCCGATGGCCCGGCCGGCTGCGAACAGACCGTCCGCGGTGGCCAGATCGGCCCCGGCGCCGAGGGCGACGAGGGCCTCCTTCGACGAGGCGAGTGCTTCTCTGGTCGCGCTTCCCATTACTTGGCTGCCTTCTCCGACGCTTCGAGGTCCGCGAGGAACCGGTCGACGACGGCCGTTGCCTTCGCGTCGTCGTTCAGCGTCTCGCCGATGACGCCGCTGGCGAGGTCGAGCGCGAGCGTGCCGACCTCGGCACGGAGCGACACGACGGCCGCCTGACGCTCGGCTTCGATCTGCGCCTGGGCGCTGGCGGTGACGCGAGCTGCCTCGACGGTCGCCTGCTCCTTGAGCTCGGCGAGGATCGTCTGACCCTCGACACGAGCCTGCTCGCGGATGCGTCCGGCTTCCTGGCGGGCTTCGGCGAGCTGAGCGTTGTACTGCTCGAGCGCGGCCTCGGCCTGCTTCTGGGCCTCGTCAGCCTTGGCGATGTTGCCCTCGATGGCCGCTGCGCGGTCGTCGAGGAGCTTCTGCACCTTCGGCAGGATCAGCTTCCAGAAGAAACCGAGGATGATGACGAAGACGACCGCAGACCAGATGATGTCGTACCACTCTGGAATCAGCGGGTTCTTGGCCGCCTCTTCAGCAGCGGTGATCACTGCGTGAGACATCTTGCCTCCTTCGGAGTTGTGAAAGGGGGCTTACTGGAAGATGAAGTAGGTCGCGATGCCGATGAAGGCGAGCGCCTCGGTGAAGGCGATACCGATCCACATGAGGACCTGGAGACGACCACCCAGCTCGGGCTGACGCGCGGTGCCTTCGATCGTCTTACCGACGACGATACCCACACCGATGGCGGGGCCGATGGCTGCGAGACCGTAACCGACCGTCGCGATGTTTCCTTCAAGGGCGGCGAGAACGGTAGTTGCGTCCACGTTTGTTTCCTTCCGTTGGGTGAGACCTGGCGGGTGCCGGGCTCGATTAGTGCTCTTCTGCGACCGCGAGCTGGATGTAGACCGCGGTGAGGAGGGTGAAGACGTAGGCCTGGAGGACGGCCACCAGGAGCTCGAAGAGAGTGAAGGCCAGGCCGAAGGCCAGGGTTCCGACACCCATGAGGGCGAACCAGCCGCCGGCGGTGAAGAGGAAGAACTGGGTCGCCGCGAAGAACAGGACGAGCAGCAGGTGCCCGACGATCATGTTCATGAGGAGTCGGAGCGTCAGCGTGAGGGGCCGGATCACGAAGGTCGAGATGAGCTCGATCGGCGTGACGATGATGTAGACCGGCCACGGGACACCGGAGGGGAAGAGGGAGTTCTTGAAGAACTTGCCCGGGCTCTTCTTGACACCGGCGTAGATGAAGGTGACGTACGACACGAGTGCCAGCACGAGCGGGACGCCGATGACCGAGCTGCCGGCCAGGTTCAGGAACGGGATGATGCCCGTCAGGTTCATGGCGAGCACCATGAAGAAGATGGTCGTCAGGATCGGCAGGAACCGCAGGCCGTCCTTCTTGCCCAGGAGGTCCTCGGCGATGTTGACGCGGACGAAGCCCAGGCCCATCTCGGCCAGGCTCTGCGCCCGGCCGGGGACGAGGCGCATCTTGCGCGTCGACAGCCAGAAGAAGAGGAGGAGGGCGATCACCGCGATGAACCGGATCAGGATGACCCGGTTGATCTCGAATGCCGTCCCCTCGAAGAAGATGGCGTCAGGGAAGAACTCGTTGATCGTCGGACCATGGAATCCACCGTCATCGGTGGCCATCGGTGCGATCAGATGCACGGCGTTAGCGAACAGCACGTATCTCCAGTTTCGGGGGCGTGGAGCAGAGCTCTCGCGGCGACGAACAGGGGGGATGTCTCCTCGCCGCACGCCGAAGCGGTGCTAGTGGGAGGATTCGTTGACGAGTCTAGCAAGGAAACCGGCCCCCGACGAACCCAGGGGTGGTATTCCACGGCTATATTCCGAGCGGGGCTCGGGCCTGGGGACGCCGATGCCGCTTCCGGCATGCTGACGGCGGATGCCACCCGCGCGCGGTGTTCAGCCCTGATCGGCGTCGTGCGGCGGCGCCTTCGGGAGGATGCTGTCCGAGACGTACGGCACGCGCACCTTTGCGGCCACGACCGCGTCGATGACGAGCGATCCGACGACGCCGACGATGACGCTGCCGAAGAGGATCGGCGGATTGACCCACGGCTGGTCCTTCAGGATGAAGCCGAGGACGAGGAACAGGACGAACTTCACCAGCCAGCTGCCCATCACCACCCCGAACAGGATGCCGACGAAGAACTCCTGTCCGGACCAGCGGTTCGCGAAGAGGATGCTCACCGAGGTGATGCCGAGGAAGACGAGGGCCATGGCCGTGCCGATGAGCGCGCTCGTGAGCCCGCGGGTCCCGTCGACGCTCCACCCGACCACTCCCCCGACCACCGCGATGACGAGCGCGAGCAACGCGCTGTACTTGAGGGCCGTGCTGAAGACCCGGTTGGCGCTCGAATGCGAGCCGGCCTTGGCGGGAGGAGTCATGGGTGCTGGTCCTTCTTGGCGAGAGAGTCGAGGGTGTCGAGGGTGTCGCCGCTCACGGGCGCCTCCGGGTCGCGCTGAACGGAGGCCTCGTCGAGGCGATCGTACAGCGCCGACCCGGGAGCCCCGTCAGCGTCCGATACCGCCCGCTGGGCGAGACGGTCGGCGCGCCGGCGGCGACCGATGGGCAACAGGGTGAACACGGTGCACGAGAGGACGCCCACGGTGACGAACAGCAGCGCCATCCAGGACGGGACCGCGAAGAACGCGAGACAGCCGACGGAGATGACGACCGTCCACCCGTAGAAGATGAGCACGGCGTGCACCTGGCTGTGTCCGAGGTCCAAGAGGCGGTGGTGGAGGTGCATCCGGTCGGCGCTGAACGGCGACTTCCCGGCCCGGAGGCGTCTGAGCACCGCCAGGACGAAGTCCGCGAGCGGCACGACCAGGATCGCGAACGGCAGCAGGATCGGGATGAACGCCGGGAGCAGCTGGGTACGCCCCAGGGCGGCCGGGTCGACCTGCCCGGTGACGGCGGCCGCCGAGGTCGCCATGAGCAGTCCGACGAGGAGCGCTCCGGCATCCCCCATGAACAACCGCGCCGGGTGCCAGTTGAGTGGGAGGAACCCGAGGCAGGCTCCGACGAGGATGGCCGCGATCAGCGAGGCGAGGTTGAAGTAGTCGCTCGCCCCCGTCGAGGTCACGAGCAACTGGGTATAGACGAAGAACACCGTGTTGGCGATGATCGCGACGCCCGCGACGAGGCCGTCGAGGCCGTCGACGAAGTTGATCGCGTTCATGACGAGGACGATCGCGAAGACCGTCATCGAGAAGGACACCCAGGAGGAGCCGACGGTCAGCCCGCCGATCGGCAGCGAGTAGATCTGCACACCGAGCCAGGCGACCAGTCCGGCCGCCATGAACTGCGCGGCCAGTTTGATCATCCAGTCGAGGTCCCACAGGTCGTCCGCGACCCCGATGCCCACGATGAAGAGGGCCGCACCGAGGATGGCGAGGACGGGCTCCGGGTCCGCGAACACGAGGTCGAAGAACGGGAGCTGCCAGGCGACACCGAACGCGATGAGGATCCCGATGAACATCGCGACGCCACCGAGGCGGGGCGTCGGCGTCTGGTGGACGTCGCGCTCGCGGATCGGCGGGTGCAGACCGTACTTGACCCCGACGCGTCGTGCGAGGTGCGCGAAGCCGAACGTGATGCCAGCGCTCACGACGAGCACGATGAGGTACCCGGAGAACTGGTTCATCGCTCGCTGAGGTCTGGCAGGAGCTCCCCCACCACGTCCCGGATCGCCTCGCGGGACACGGCGCCGTCGCGCAGGACGACGAGCCGTTCGTCGGCGGTGCCGAGCCTCGTGGCGTCGACGATGGTGGACGACACCTCCCCGCCGGCACCGCCGTCGAGGTATACGGACACCGAGTCGCCGAGCATCTCGAGCGCGGCCGCAGCGGACGTCGCGGCCGGTCTGCCGGTGAGGTTGGCCGAGGAGACCGCCAGTGGGCCCGTGTCCTGGAGCAGTTCGAGGGTCACCGGGTTCGACGGCATGCGGAGCGCGACCGTCCCGGCGGTCTCCCCGAGGTCCCAGGCGAGCGACGGCTGGGCTTCGAGCACGATCGTCAGACCGCCAGGCCAGAACGCCTCGACGAGCCGGTGCACGGCGTCGGGGACGGACGCCGCCAGCGCCTCGAGCGTGTTCACGCCGGAGACGAGGACCGGCGGCGGGGACTGACGGGTGCGCCCCTTGGCGTCGAGCAGGCGCTGGACGGCGGTCGGCGAGAACGCATCGGCCGCCAGGCCGTAGACCGTGTCGGTCGGCAGCACGACGAGTTCACCGCGTGCCAGGGCCGTCCGGGCCAGGCGCATCCCGGCGAGCAACTGCGCGTGATCCTGGCAATCGAAGGTCTGCGACATGAGCGTGGTCCTGGCTGGGCGGGGCCGCCGATCAGTGATCAGACGGCCGGATGATCGGGGTGACGACGCTCAATCATAGCCTCGGGCGTCGGGCGAGCAGTCGAGGGGAGCCCAGGTAGGCGGCGAGGACGAGCAGGATCCCGAGCACGGCGAGCACCTGGAAGGGGAACGCCGCCGTCGCCACGACGACCCCGAGGAGGCCGGTCGCGAGCGTCGCGACACTGACGACGGCCGCGGAACCGAGGTGCCCGAGGCCACCAGCGGCGAGACGCTGGTAGACGTGGCTGCGGTGCGCTTCGTGGAGCGGCTCCCCCCGACGCCAGCGCGCGATGATCGTCGTCCCGGTGTCCGCCACGTAGACGAGTACCGGTCCGATCAGCGCGATGAAGGACACCCCGCTGAAGGCCGCGTAGACGGCGACCGCGACGAGGGATCCACCGAGCAGGTAACTGCCGACGTCGCCGAGGAACATGCGTCGCTTCGCCAGGTTCCAGGGCAGGAATCCGAGGAACGCGGCCGCCACGACGAGACCGGCCGCGGTCACCCCCGGCAGCCCGGCCGCCGCGCCGAGGCCGGCGTAGAACCCGCCGACCACCGTGCCGTGCAACGAGGAGATGCCGTTCACGCCATCCATGAAGTTCGCGATGTTCGTATACGCGACGAGGGCGACGATGCCGAGGGGGATCCACCAGAACGACGCCGACATGGACACGACGAGCACCCACGTGGCGAGCAGCCCGAGGACCACCTGCAGGCCGAACCGGACCCGGACCGGGAGCCCGCGGACGTCCTCGACGGCACCGATCGCCGCGTTGAGCACCGAGATGCCGGCGACGATCCAGAGCGGCAGGCTCTGGAAGACCACGGCAGCCGTACCGAGGCCGACCGCGACGGCGATCGCCACGCCGATGCCGCCGCCACGGATGGTGGGCGTGACGTGCATCGAACGGTGGTTCGGAGTGTCGACGACCGAACGGTGGATGAGGATCGGGCGGATGACGAGTTGCGACAGCAGACTCACGACGAGCGCGACGACCCCCGCCAGCACGGCAGCGGTCATTGCACCAGGTGGTGCGTCTCGACGCATTCCTCGGAGATCGCCTCTCGCCAGACCGCGATGTCGAGCATGGCCGGATCCAGCGGTTGGATGCGCGTGTGCGAGACCTTCGGGTGCTTCGAACGGTCGGCGATCTCATCGGTGTCGATGAGGACCTCGTGCAGCTTCTCGCCGTGGCGGAGTCCGGTGTACACGATCTCGACGTCCTTCCCGGACGCGGCGATCATGCGCTTGGCGACGTCGAGGATGCGGACCGGTCGTCCCATGTCGAGGATGAGGACCTCTCCCGGGTCGCCGATGGCGCCGGCCTGGATAACGAGCTTCGACGCCTCTGGGATCGTCATGAAGAACCGGGTGACGTCGGGGTGCGTGACCGTCACGGGGCCTCCGGCCTCGATCTGGGCGGTGAACGCGGGGATCGCGGAGCCTCGGCTCCCGATCACGTTGCCGAACCGCACGGACAGGTAGCGGGAGTCGGTCTCCTGTGCGCTCATCCAGGCGGTGAGCTTCTCAGCGATGCGCTTGCTGTACCCGAGGACGGTCGTGGGGTTCGCCGCCTTGTCGGTGGAGATGTTCACGAAGGTGCCGACGCCGACGGCCCTCGCGGCGTTCAACACGTTCAGCGTGCCGAGCACGTTGTTCTTCCACGCCTCGTCCGGATACTGCTCCAGCATGGGCGCGTGCTTCAGCGCCGCCGCGTGGAACACGACGTCCGGGCGGCGGTCCTCGAAGACCTCCAGGAGGGAGGGGAAGTCGCGGATGTCGGCGAGCACGACCTCCTTCGTGTCGAGCAGCCCGTGCCCGGAGATCGAGAGCTGGGTGGTGTGGAGACCCGTCTCGTCGCGGTCGAGGAGGACGAGCTCGGCCGGTCCGAACTGGTTGACCTGCCGTGCGATCTCCGAGCCGATCGACCCGCCAGCACCGGTGACGAGGACGCGCTTGCCCGTCAGGTACCCGGCGATGCTCTCCACCTGCAGGTCGACCGTGTTGCGGCCGATGAAGTCCTCGACGTTCAGGTCGCGGAGGCTCGGCGCGCTCTCGGCGGTGCCCGGCGCGAGCATGGTGTCGATGGGCGGGACCACCAGGACGCGGAGGCGAGCCTCGTCGGCCCGCTCGCTGACCTGGCGGATGAAGTCGTTGTCGACGTCCGCGATGCTGATGATGATCGCCTGCGCTCCGGTGCGCTTGACCGCCGCGACGAGGTCGGCGCCGGTGCCGACGACGGCCACGGAGGCTATCCGGAAGTTGCGCTTCGACGGGTCGTCGTCGATGACGCCGACGGGCAGGTACGGCGACTGCGGGTCGCGCATGAGGCGCGGGATGATCGACATGCCGAGCGCGCCGGCCCCGTAGACGAGGACCCGCTGCGCCTCGATCGGGCGGCTGCGGCTGTCGACGAAGAGCCGCTTCACGTACCGGGTGATACCCATGAACACGATCGCGAACGGGAAGGCGATGACCGTGGTCGACCGCGGGACCCCCCAGGCGACACCGAACACGGCGTTGACGGCGACGAGGATCGCCGTGACGATCAGGGCGACGACGATCAGTTGTTTCGCCTCGTAGAAACTGCCGAAACTGTGGAGCCCGTGGTAGTAGCTCCACAGGTAGGCCACCACGAGCTGGGCGACCACCGCGATGACGCACAGGGCGACGGTGCCGACGAGGGCGACCCGCTCGTACTCGAGTTCGAAGCGGACCAGCTGGGCCACCACGATGGCGAGGACCCAGCACAGTGCGTCGAGGGCCGTCTTCGCCGCGAAGCGGGGTCCGGGCGCCTGTGTCCATCTACGGGGGGCGTCGGGGAGAGTGGGGGTCATAACCTGTCAATCCTACCGATCGTCGGCTTCGCGTTGGCTGCGGACGGGCTGCGCGTCGGCAGGGTCGCCTGGGCGTGCACGCTCCGCGGCGAGCGCCGCGATCGAGGCCCGGAGGCCGTCGTCGGTGGCCACCGGCATGCGGTCGCTGCCGAGCGCGGCGAGCAGACGGGCGCCGGAGACCCGGTAGTCCTGGGTGAGCTTGCCCAGGCGAGCGGTGTTGAGGGGCACCACGGGGACGCGGTCCCCCACGGCGGCTGCGAGTCGCACGAGTGCGGGTGGCAGCGCGAGGCGTCTGACCCGGCGACCGGTGACCTCGCTGATGAGGGTGACGAGGTGGCCCGTCGAGACGGGTTCGTCGTCCGCGACGAGGTAGACCCCGGTCGGCACCGCAGGCGTCTCGATGATGCTCCTGATCGCCCACGCGAGGTTCTGGATGGACACGAAGCTGCGCGCGTTGCGGAAGGCGTCGAGTGGGTACGGGATGCCTCGGGACAGCAGCCCGAACAGCAGGCGGAGGTTCCCCTTGTCCCCCGGGCCGTGGACCATCGTCGGCCGGAGGACGATCGTCCGACGCCCCGCCGGGGGTTCGACCGCGAGCAGCAGACGTTCGGCCGCGAGCTTGGACAGGCCGTACGGGGTCGTCGGGCGGGGTTCCGCCGACTCGTCCAGCACACCCTCCACGCTCGTCTCGTTCACCGCTGCGACACTGCTCAACTGGATGAACGTGGACGCGTCCGAGGCGAGGAACGCGACGTAGGCGCGCTCGGCGAGGTCCGTGTTGATGCGGCGGTACACCTCGGGTCCGGCCGTGCCGTCGAGGTCGTGCGCTTTGCCGGCGAGGTGGACGACGGCGTCGATGCCGGCCGGGAAGGGCTCCCCCGTCCATCCGCGCAGGGAGAACGGCACGACCTCGTGGCCCGCGTCTTCGAGGACGGGGACGAGGTTCGTCCCGATGAAGCCGGTCGCACCGGTCACGAGTACGCGGCTCATCGGCCGAACCACCCCCACGTGCGGAAGTACACGAAGGCTCCCTGGATCGAGTACCACATCAGTTTCCGGTTGTGATGGGACCCCTTCGCGAAGTGGTGGTGGATCGTCGCCCCCGGGTAGTACGCGGTGCGGGACACCTGGAGGAAGCGACGCGTCAGGTCGGCGTCCTCGATGTACATGAAGATGCGTTCGTCGAAGAAGCCGACGCGGTGCAGGGTCGAGGTGCGCAGGAACATGAAGCAGCCGGAGAGGTACGGCACGTCGAACATGGTCTTGTCGTAGTCGTGCGCCGGGTTCTCGTCGATGTCGCGGTACTCGTACCTGGCCATGCGCTTCGCGACCAGCGGCTTCAGCGGCCCGGGGAGGAATCGTCGGGCGAACAGGTCGAAGACGGAGGGGTTGCGCTTCACCAGGTACTGGAGCGACCCGTCCGGGTACAGCACCTTGGGCATGACATGGCCGACCTCGGGGTGCTCGAGCATGAACTCGTAGAGTTCCTCGATCGCCGACGGCTCGAAGTAGACGTCCGGGTTGACGACCATGTGGAACTTCGAGCGCCCGAGGACCTTGGCGATGGCGATGTTGTGGGCGGCGCCGAACCCCGGGTTCGACGGGTTGTGCAGGTACTCGATGCGCGGGTCGTCCGCGAGGTCGCGCAACTCGTCCGTCGGGGAGTTGTCCACGAGGTACAGCGTCTCGACGAGGGGGCTCCCGAGCGTCGAACGGATGGCCGCACGCAGTTTGTCGCGATCGTTCTGGTACATGACGATGCACCCGGTCACTGGACGGTCCACGGTCCACCCTCTCCGGCAGCGGGACGGCACCACCGAGACACGACGGACGTGGGCCCGGCGCGCGTCGTCAGTCTACGTGCTGCCCGGTCGTGGCCCGGGAGCCGCGGGCCGCATACTGGAGAGGTGCCAGAGCGTGTGTTCTTCTTCGACTGCGACAAGACCCTGTACGACTACGACTTCCGGAAGCGCCTCCCCGCGCTCGCCCGCCTGACGGGTGTCAGCCAGTACCGCCTGGCCAAGCAGTGGTGGGTCGGCGGCCACGAGGCGGCAGCCAATATCGGCGAATACCCGACGAGCGACGACTACTTGGCCGTGTTCGCCGAGGTGACCGGGTACCCACTCTCCCTCGACGAGTGGCGGGAGGCGAGGGCGGCGGCCATGACGCCGGTCCCCGGTGCGCTCGCGACCCTCCGACGAGCCGCCTCCCTCGGGACCGTCTCGCTCCTGTCGAACAACCCGATCCCGTTCCGCGACTCCTTCGCACAGCTGGCACCGGAGGCGGCCGCCCTCCTCGGCGAGAACGACCTCGTGTCCGCCGTGCTCGGTGCCGAGAAACCCGAACCGCGGATCTACACGAGGGCCCTCAGCCGCTACGGCGTGGCGCCGGAGCGGGCGATCCTCATCGACGACTCCGCAGCGAACTGCGCGGGGGCCACCGCCATCGGCATGCACGCCTTCCACCTCACGAAGGACGCTTCGGGCACGTTCGACATCGCGGGACTCGACGCGGCGGTCGACGCCTTCGTGGCCGCCACACCCTGACCCTGCCGCCCTTCGACAGGCTCAGGGACCGGAAGCGGCTCAGAGACCGGAAGCGGCTCAGAGACCGGAAGCGGCTCAGAGACCGGAGGAGGCTCAGGGACCGGAGGTCGTGAGAGCCGGGTCAGCGGATCGCGATGGTGGTGCGGTCGCGCGTGGTGAGGTCGCGGTGCGTCGCAGCGGCGTTCCAGCCGTCGGCCGTGAGGAGCTCGCGGATCGCCTGCCCCTGGAGTTCTCCGTGCTCGATGATGAGCGTGCCGCCGCGATGGAGCAGGCGCTTGGCCGTCGTGGAGACCTGTCGGACGACGTCGAGACCGTCCGGACCGCCGTACAGGGCGGCGGAGGGATCGTGGAACCGGACCTCCGGATCGCGCGGGATCGCATCGTCGGGGACGTACGGCGGGTTCGAGATCACGACATCCACCATGCCGTCGAGCTCGTGGAAGGCGTCGGCCAGGTGCTCGAACACGACCGTCGCGTTGTCGGTGGCCGACTCGGCGAAGTTCTGCTTGGCCCAGATGAACGCCTCGACCGAGTTCTCGGTCGCGTAGATCGCGGCGTTCGGGACCTCGGTGGCCATGGCGAGCGCGATGGCGCCACTCCCGGTGCCGAGGTCGACGCCGATGGGACGCGGGATCGGGACGGCCCGGAGCGCGTCGATCGCGAACTGGACGACGGACTCCGTCTCGGGCCTCGGGACGAAGACGCCCGGGCCGACCGCGAGCTCCATGGAACGGAACGCCGCCCGCCCGGTGATGTGCTGCAACGGCTCGCGTGCCGCGCGACGTTCGACGAGCTCCGCGAACACCGTGCGCTCCTCGGCGTCGAGGACGCGGCCGGTGATGGCCGCGGCCTGGACGGCGCCACGGCCGAGTCCGAGCACGTGACCGAGCAGCAGCTCGGCGTCGACGTCGGGCGACGGGACCGCGGCCCGGGTGAGGATCTCGACGGCGTGCTGGCGCGCGAGGTCGACGGTCGCGGGGTGACCGCCGGACGGGCTGTCGGCGGGAACGGCGGGAGGGGTGCTGGGCATGAGCGAGGTCATCTATTGGGGTGGCCCTGGTCGGATGGGCCGCACCGAGCCTACCTCACAGCCTCGTCGTGGCCGTCGGCCGTCCGGACCCACGTCACACAGGAGGAGCGCCGTCTCCCACGACGTAGGCTGAACCGACCCCGTACGAGGAAGAGGAACACCGTGGCAGGCACTGTCTACACCGACATCACGAAGGCCTACGGGCGCACCCCGCTCGTGCGCCTCAACCGGATCGCCGAGGGCGTCGGTGCGACCGTGCTCGCGAAGCTCGAGTTCTACAACCCGGGGTCGAGTGTGAAGGACCGCCTGGGCATCGCCCTCGTCGACGCGGCGGAGGCCTCCGGGCAGTTGCAGCCCGGCGGCACCATCGTCGAGTCGACGAGTGGCAACACCGGTATCGCCCTCGCCCTCGTCGGCGCGGCCCGCGGGTACCGGGTCATCCTCGCGATGCCCGCGTCCATGAGCAAGGAGCGCCGCATGCTCCTCCGGGCCTACGGGGCGGAGCTCGTCCTCACCGACCCCACCAAGGGCATGGCGAACGCCGTCCAGGAGGCGCAGCGCATCGTCGACGAGACGCCGGGCGCCGTCTGGGTCCGCCAGTTCGAGAACGAGGCGAACCCCGCGATCCACCGCCGGACCACCGCGCCGGAGATCTGGGAGGACACCGGCGGGACCGTCGACGCCTTCGTCGCCGGCATCGGCACGGGCGGGACGATCACCGGCGTCGGCCAGTGGCTCCGTGAACGCAACCCGGACGTCCAGATCATCGCGGTGGAACCCTCCGACTCCCCGCTGCTGAGCGAGGGCCGGGCGGGCGGGCACAAGATCCAGGGCATCGGGCCGAACTTCGTCCCCGACATCCTCGACACCTCCCTCTTCAGCGAGGTCGTCCCGGTCGAGACCGACGTCGCCTACGCGACGGCGAGACGCCTCGCCACGGACGACGGCATCATCGGCGGGATGTCCGCGGGCGCCGCCGTCTGGGCGGCGCTCGAGGTGGGTCGCCGACCGGAGATGGCCGGCAAGACCATCGTGGTGATCATCCCCGACGCCGGCGAGCGCTACCTGTCGACGGCGATGTACGACGACCTCCGCGAGTAGGCTCGACCCATGGGAATGCTGTCGCGGGTCCGCGAGGACATCGGTGCGGCACGAGCCCACGATCCGGCGGCGCGCGGCACCGTCGAGATCGCCCTCAGCTACGCCGGGCTGCACGCCGTGTGGGCACACCGGGTGAACCATCATCTATGGCGCCGCGGCTTCCGGAGCCTCGCCCGCTTCGGTTCGCAGTTCGCCCGATTCCTCACCGGGGTGGAGATCCACCCGGGCGCCCGCATCGGTCGGCGGTTCTTCATCGACCACGGCATGGGCGTCGTCATCGGTGAGACCGCCGAGATCGGCGACGACGTCATGATCTACCACGGCGTCACCCTCGGCGGGAAGAGCCGCGGATCCGGCAAACGGCACCCCACCATCGGCGACGGGGTCGCCGTCGGAGCGGGGGCGAAGATCCTCGGGCCGATCCGCATCGGAGCCGAGACCATCGTCGGCGCGAACGCGGTCGTCACCAAGGCCTGCCCACCGCGCAGCCTGCTGCTCGGCGTGCCGGCGGTCGAACGCCCGCGCAGCAGCGGGGCGCACGGCCTCGCGCTCCTCGACCCCGAGTACCACATCTGATCACGCCGAGCCGTCCGGCTCCTCCCCCGGCGCCCGACGCCTCACCGCGTCCCGCCGCACCCACGCACCTCGAGAGGGCACCATGAGTCTCATCCGTCTGCACGACGTCACCGTCCGCTTCGAGGAACGCCCCGTCCTGCGCGACGTCTACTTCCGTCTCGAACCCGGCGACCGCGTCGGACTGATCGGACGGAACGGTTCCGGCAAGTCCACCCTCCTGAAGCTCGCCCTCGACCAGATCCAGCCGGACTCGGGCACCGTCACCGTCGAGGACGGCACACGGATCGGGTACTTCTCGCAGTTCTCCGAACTCGACGGAAGCGCCACCATCACGGAGGTCCTCGAAGGACTGTTCGCCCACATCCACGCGATCGAGGCGGAGCTCGCGTCGATCGACGCCGCGATCGCCGCCGACCCGAACGACCTCGACGGGATGACGAAGCTCATCGAACGGCAGGCCGAGCTCTTCGAGGAGATGGAGCGCCAGGACGGCTGGGACTACCAGCGCCACATCGACACCGCCCTCACCACACTCGGCTTCGACGCCGCGCGCCGCGTGCTCCCCATCGACGCGCTCTCCGGCGGTTGGCGCAACCGCGCGGCGCTCGCGAAGATCCTCCTCGAGCGCCCGGACGTCCTGCTCCTCGACGAGCCGACGAACTTCCTCGACGTCGCAGGGGTCGAATGGCTCGAATCCTGGTTCGGTTCGTTCCGTGGCGCGGCCATCGTCGTCTCGCACGACCGGACCTTCCTCGACGCCGTGGTCACCCGCATCGTCGAGGTGGAGAACGTCCACCTCCACGACTACCCCGGCAGCTTCGACGAGTACGTCGTGCAGAAGCAGTTCCGGCTGAAGAGCCTCGAGGCCCAGTTCGTCCACGAGTCGGAGCTGCTCGCGTTCGAGGCCGAGGGCATCTCGGACCGACGGGAGGCCGCGAAGGCCGCAGGTAAGAAGGACCTCTCCTCTCAGCTGGCGAAGATCAAGAAGGCCAGGCCACCGCGCCCGGTCGACGACATCATCACCGACATCTACGGCGGCCTGCACATCAAGGACACGCTGTGCCGGATCCAGGGGCTCACGAAGGCCTACGGCGAGCACACCCTCTTCGACGGCTTGGACCTCGAGATCGGCCGCCGCGAACGGATCGTCGTCCACGGACCCAACGGTGCAGGCAAGTCCACCTTCCTCCGCATCCTCGAGGGCGACGAACGCCCGGACGCCGGGCACGTCACCTGGACGGGCGGGGTCCGGTACGCCTCGTACAACCAGATGGTCGAGGACCTCGACCTCACCGACACCGTCGCGCACGCGGTCGGCGCCATGCCCGACAGCCTCGCGTTCGCCGCCACCAAGAAGTCCGTGAACCGCTTCCTCGGGATGTTCCAGTTCTCCGACGCCGACCTCAAACAGAAGATCGGCATGCTCTCCGGCTGTCAGCGCGCCCGCGTGGCTATGGCCCAGTGCCTGCTCTCGGGAGCGTCGGTGCTCCTCCTCGACGAGCCGACGAACCACCTCGACCTCGCGAGCACCCAGGTGATGGAGCGCGCACTCGTGCACTTCCCCGGCGCGATCGTCGTGGTCAGCCACGACCGCTTCTTCGCCGACAAGGTCGCGACGAAGCGCCTGCGCATCGGCTGAGCGCCGCGCCCGTCGACACGCTCAGGGACCAGGGACACGGGTGAACCGCCCTGCTACAAGCTCAGGGAGCAGGGCGGTCCGAGGGGCCGGGGTGGTCAGTCCTGGTCGCCGATGTCGGCCAGACGGGCCTCTTCGTCCGCGGTGATCGCCGACTCGATGATGGGCCCGAGGGCGCCGTTCATGACCCCGTCGAGGTTGTACGCCTTGTACCCGGTCCGGTGGTCGGCGATCCGGTTCTCCGGGAAGTTGTACGTGCGGATGCGCTCGGAACGGTCCATCGTCCGGATCTGCGTCTTGCGCTTCGCGCTGTCGAGGGCGGCCTGCTCCTCCTGCTGGCGCGCGAGGATGCGGGCGCGCAGGACGCGCATGCCGGCCTCACGGTTCTGCAGCTGGCTCTTCTCGTTCTGCATGGACACGACGATGCCCGTCGGCAGGTGGGTGATGCGCACCGCGGAGTCGGTCGTGTTGACGGACTGTCCGCCCGGACCGCTCGAGCGGTAGACGTCGATCTTCAGGTCGTTCTGGCTGATCTCGACCTCCTCGGGCTCGTCGACCTCGGGGAAGACGAGGACACCGGTGGTGGAGGTGTGGATGCGGCCCTGGGACTCGGTCGCCGGGACGCGCTGCACACGGTGGACACCACCCTCGTACTTGAGGTGCGCCCAGACGCCCTGTGAGGGGTCGGTGGCGTTCGACTTGATCGCCACCTGGACGTCCTTGTAGCCGCCCAGATCGCTCTCGGTGCGCTCGAGGAGCTCGGTCTTCCACCCCTTGGACTCCGCGTAGTGCAGGTACATGCGGAGCAGGTCCGCCGCGAACAGCGCGCTCTCCGCACCGCCCTCGCCGCCCTTGATCTCCATGATGACGTCGCGACCGTCGTCGGGGTCGCGCGGGATGAGCAGGCGGCGCAGCTTCTCCTGGTTGGTCACGAGCAGCTCCTCGAGGACCGGCACCTCCTCGGCGAACGCCTCGTCCTCCTTGGCGAGCTCGCGGGCGGCGTCGAGGTCCTCCTGGGTCGACTGCCACGTGTGGTAAGCCGCGATGATCTTGGACAGCTCGGCGTACCGGCGGTTGATCTTCTTCGACCTCGCGGGGTCGGCGTGCACCGCCGGGTCGGCGAGCTGATCCTGGAGATCCTTGTGCTCGGCGACGAGCGTCTCAACTGATTCGAACATCGTTCACTTCCTTCATCACCATCATGCGGCACCGGGGCGAAACAGGACCGACCCCATCCGCACCCGGCGCCACGAGGGCTCCGGGTGCGGATGGGGTCGGTCGGGACCGCTAGCGGTGGTTGTTCTCGTGTCCGTGGCTGTGCGAGGTCGGTGCGGGCATCGACTTCTGCATCTGGACGAGGAACTCCACGTTGGACGTGGTCTCCTTGAGCTTGCCGAGGACGACCTCGAGGGCCTGCTGCTGGTCGAGGCCGGCGAGGGCGCGACGCAGCTTCCAGGTGACCTTGACCTCGTCGGGGGCGAGCAGCATCTCCTCGCGGCGGGTCGAGGACGCGTTGACGTCCACGGCCGGGAAGATCCGCTTGTCGGCGAGCTGGCGCGAGAGACGGAGCTCCGAGTTGCCGGTGCCCTTGAACTCCTCGAAGATGACCTCGTCCATCTTGGACCCGGTCTCGACGAGCGCCGTCGCGAGGATGGTGAGCGAGCCACCGTTCTCGATGTTGCGCGCGGCACCGAAGAAGCGCTTCGGCGGGTACAGCGCCGCAGCGTCGACACCACCGGAGAGGATCCGGCCCGAGGCCGGAGCCGCCAGGTTGTAGGCACGGCCCAGACGCGTGATCGAGTCGAGCAGCACGACGACGTCGTGACCGAGCTCCACGAGACGCTTGGCGCGCTCGATCGCCAGTTCGGCGACCGTGGTGTGGTCCTCCGCCGGGCGGTCGAACGTGGAGGCGATGACCTCGCCCTTCACCGTGCGCTGCATGTCGGTGACCTCTTCAGGCCGCTCGTCGACGAGCACGACCATGAGGTGGACCTCAGGGTTGTTGATCGAGATGGCGTTGGCGATCTGCTGCAGCACGATCGTCTTGCCGGCCTTCGGCGGCGCGACGATGAGGCCACGCTGACCCTTCCCGATCGGGGCGACGAGGTCGATGATGCGCTGCGTGAGCTTGTTCTGCTCCGTCTCGAGACGGAGGCGCTCCTGCGGGTACAGCGGCGTCAGCTTGCCGAACTCCACCCGCGTGCCGGCCTCGTCGACGGACAGACCGTTGACCGAGTCGACCTTGACGATGGCGTTGTACTTCTGACGGCTGCTGCTGTCGTTGTCGCGCGGCTGGCGGATGGCACCGACCACGGCGTCGCCCTTGCGCAGGTGGTACTTCTTGACCTGGCCGAGGGAGACGTAGACGTCGTTCGTGCCGGGCAGGTAGCCGGAGGTGCGCACGAAGGCGTAGTTGTCGAGCACGTCGAGGATGCCGGCGACCGGGATGAGGACGTCGTCCTCGGAGATCTCGGGCTCGACGTCGTCGTTCTGCACGGACCCACGACGCTTGCGGTCGCGGTAGCGGCTGCGGCCACCGCGTCCTTCGGCGTCGTCGCCCTGAGCACCCTGGTTGCCCTGGTTGCCCTGGTTGCCGCGGTTCTGACCGGGCTGCTCCTGCTTCGCTTCGGCCTTCTGACCGGCGTCGGCGTTCTGGTTGCCGGCGTTCTGGCCACCGGCGTTCTGGCCACCGTTGTTCTGTCCACCGTTGTTCTGGTTGCGGCCTCGGCCACGACCGCGGCGTCCGCCGGAGGACTGACCGTCCTGCTGCTCGGCGTCCTGGCTCTGGGACTCGTCGGCATCCGTGCCTGCGGCGTCGTCGTCGGCGGCGTCCTGCTCGGGAGCGTTCTGGGCGGCGCGGTTCTGCTCGCCGCCACCCTGCTCGGCGGCGCTCTGCTCGGCGTCGTCCGTGTTGCGGTCGCGATCGCGGCCACGGCCACGGCGGTTGCCGCGCGAACGCCTCGGGGTCTGCTCGGGCGTCGCCTCGTCGGCGTCGGTGGACTCGGAGGTTCCTGCGGAACGGTCGTCGCGCGACTCGGCGGCGTCGGCCTCGACGGGAGCGGAGAGCTGCGAGCCGTCGGCCTCGGCCGGCGCTGCCGGCTCGGCCGGGGCGGTTGCGGCGGGCGCCTGAGCGACCGGCTCCTGCACTGCGGGTGCCTCGACGACGGGCGCGCCGACGATCGGGGCGGCGTTCGGCGCGACGGTGGCGGTCGTGGCACGACGCGACTTGCGTCGCGCCGGCGGAGCCGCCTTCTCGGCGCCGAAGGCCTGGTCGAGCGCGAGGTCGAGCTCGGGCAGCTTGGACTGCACCGGCGCCTCGGGGGCGACCTCGAGCGCGGAGACCGACTCGATGACGTCGGACGTCTCGGTGGTCGCCGCGGCGGTGTCGGTGCTGTTCTGGATGGTCTGGATGGCTTCGACCAGTTCGCCCTTGCGGAGCTTCGAGGCTCCGGCCACTCCGAGAGCGGCGGCGAGACGCTGGAGGTCGGCGACCTTCAGTGTCTTCGGGTCGGCATCCAGCGAGACGCCGGAGGCGCCTTCGTTGACGTCTGTCACGTGTGTCTTCCTTCCCTTGCGTCGAGACAGAGCTGTCTCGCGCAGGCGGCGATCGCACCGGAATCCTGTGCGGCGGGTGGGTGATGTTCACACGACGCAGAGCCTGTGCGGATAGCCCGGTGCGACGATCCGGCGGAGCGATGCTCAGCAGGATGGAAACACGGTGGGACCCGAACAGACGCGATCAATTGGTGCGAAAGCGATGATTGTGCGGAAATGCCCCGGAAGCCGGTTACGCCGAAGAGGCGGGGTGGGCCGGGTGCCCTCCTACTGTAGCACCCTTGAAGTCGACCGCGAGCATGAGCGACTGCCACGGGGTGGCGGAGTGCTCGGCGACGAGGGCGGTGGCCTCGAGCCGGCGGCCCGGGTCGTCCGCGAGGACGAGGATCGACGGGCCGGCGCCGGAGACGACCGCGGCGAAGCCGTGCTCGCGCAGCATCGTGATGAGGCTGTTCGTCTCGGGCATGGCCGCGGCACGGTAGCTCTGGTGCAGACGGTCCTCCGTGGCCGCGAGCAGGAGCTCCGGGCTCTGGGTGAGCGCCGCGACGAGCAGCGCCGACCGGGAGACGTTGAACGCGGCGTCGGCGTGCGGCACGTTCGCGGGCTGCAGGCTGCGGGCGAGTTCGGTCGACATGGTGTGCTCCGGCACCAGCACGAGGGGCGAGACGCCACGGTGCACGATCAGCTTCTTGTGCTGGGGCCCGTCGTCCGTCGTCCACGCGATCGTGAGCCCGCCGAACAGCGCCGGCGCGACGTTGTCGGGGTGGCCCTCCATCTCCGTGGCGAGCCGGAGGAGGTCGTCCGGGCCGAGTTCGACCTGTCCCTCGAGCAGCCCCTTCGCCGCCATGATGCCGGAGACGATCGCGGCACCCGAGGATCCGAGCCCGCGGCCGTGCGGGATCACGTTGCGAGCGACGACGTCGAGACCGGGCAGCTCCCGACCGTAGGCGCGGAGGGCGTGCGTGATCGCGGTGATGACGAGGTTCGTCTCGTCGGTCGGGACCTCGCCGGCTCCGACGCCGATCACCTCGACGAACACGCCGGGCTCCTCGCGGACCGTGACGGTCAGTTCGTCGTACAGCGCGAGCGCCAGTCCGAGCGTGTCGAACCCGGGGCCGAGGTTCGCGGTGGTCGCGGGGACCTTGACGGTGACGGTGCGCCCGATCTCCAGCGTGTCGGAAGAGCTCATACGGTGGCCTGCAATCTGAAGAGGGGTCGGGGTTCGACGCGGTCGGGGGTCGTGCTGCTCGGCACCTACTCGGCTCCTTCGACCCGGAGCACGGACACGACCCGCTCGACATGGGCGTTCGAGGCGAGCTGCTCGACGGTGGCCGCGAGAGCCGATTCGAGCGCCCGGTGGGTGCCGATGACCAGGGTAGCGGTCGACAGCGTGCCGTCCGAGGAGGCCACGGACTGCTGGAACGTCTCGACCGAGACGCCACCGTCGCTGAGGATCCCGGCGACGGACGCGAGGACACCGGGCTCGTCGGCGACCTCGAGGGTCACCTGGTACCGGGTGGTGACGCGACCGATGTCGAGCACGGGCAGGTCCGCGTGGGTCGACTCGCCGACCCCCGGTCCGCCGGCCACGTGACGCCTGGCCGCCGAGACCAGGTCGCCGAGCACCGCGGAGGCGGTCTCCTTGCCGCCGGCGCCGGCGCCGTAGAACATGAGGCTGCCGGCGTTCTCGGCCTCGACGAACACGGCGTTGTTCCCACCGTGCACGGCGGCGAGCGGGTGCTCGCGCCCGATGAGCGCGGGGTAGACGCGGGCCGACAGGCCCTCCTCGCCGGTGGTCTCGTCGACGATCCGCTCGGCGATCGCGAGCAGCTTGATGACGTAGCCCTCACGCCGTGCGAGGTCGACCTGCGCCTTGGTGATGCCGGTGATCCCCTCGCGGTGGACGGCCTCGACGGGCACGGTGGTGTGGAAGGCGAGACTGGCGAGGATGGTCGCCTTCTGGGCGGCGTCGTACCCCTCGACGTCGAGGGTCGGGTCGGCCTCGAGGTAGCCGAGCTCGCTCGCCACGGCGGCCGCCGCCTCCATGGTGTCGCCGAAGCGGTCCATCCGGTCGAGCATGTAGTTGGTGCTGCCGTTCACGATGCCGAGCACGCGGTTGATGCGGTCGCCGGCGAGGCTCTCACGCAACGGGCGGATGATCGGGATGGCGGCCGCGACCGCCGCCTCGTAGTAGAGCTGCGCGCCGACCTGCTCGGCGGCGTCGAAGAGCTCGGGACCGTGGGTCGCGAGCAGCGCCTTGTTGGCGGTGACGATGTCGGCACCGGCGTTGATCGCCTGCAGGATGTGGCTCCGCGCCGGCTCGATGCCACCGATGAGTTCGATGACGATGTCGGCACTCAGGATGAGCTGTTCGGCATCCGTCGTGTAGAGCTCCCGTGGCAGCTCGACGTCCCGTGGGGCGTCGACGTCGCGCACGGCGATGCCGATGAGCTCGAGGCTCGCTCCGGCGCGGGACGCCAGCTCGTCGGCGTGCTCGAGCAGGAGGCGGGCAACCTGCGAGCCCACCGATCCGGCGCCCAGCAGGGCCACTTTCAATCCGCGGTATTCGATCATTCCGTGTCCAATCCCGCATCGCGGCTGAGGAGGTCGTGCTCGGTCTCGCCACGCACGATGATGCGGGCCTCACCGCCTGCGACGGCGACGACGGCCGGGCGACCGAGGTAGTTGTAGTTGCTCGCCAAGGACCAGCAGTAGGCGCCCGTCGCCGGGACGGCCAGGAGGTCGCCGTCGCGCACGTCGGCGGGCAGGTAGTCGGCGTTCACGACGATGTCACCCGACTCGCAGTGCTTGCCGGCGATCCGGACGAGCGCTGGGCCCGCCTCGCTCACCCGGTCGGCGATGCGGACCGTGTAGTCCGCGCCGTACAGCGAGGGGCGCGCGTTGTCGCTCATGCCGCCGTCGACGCTGACGTAGCGGCGGACGGCCGTCTCGCCCTCGTCGTTCCACGCGACCGTCACGTCCTTGATCGTGCCGACCTCGTACAGCGTGATGCCGGGACCGCCGATGATGGCGCGACCCGGTTCGAACGCGAGCTTCGGGATCGGGACGCCATGGAGCTCGGCGGCGGTCCGCACCCCGGCGAGGATGTCGGCGGCGAGCTGTTCGATCGACGTGGGGTCGTCCGCACTCGTGTAGGCGATGCCGAAGCCGCCGCCGAGGTTCAGTTCGGGCACGGGGCCGGTCTCGAGCAGGCGTGCGTGCACGGCGAGGAGTCGGGCGGCGGACTCCGCGAAGCCGTCCGACCCGAAGATCTGGGAGCCGATGTGGCAGTGGAGCCCGAGGAAGTCGAGCGAAGCGTGGGAGCGGATCCGTGCCACGGCGTCGGCCGCGTCCTCGAGGGGCAGGCCGAACTTCTGGTCCTCGTGCGCCGTCGCCAGGTACTCGTGCGTGTGCGCGTGGACGCCGCTGTTGACCCGCAGCCGGACGGACTGGACGCGGCCGGCGCGCTCCGCCGCCGCAGCGACCCGCTCGATCTCGACCAGGCTGTCGAGCACGATGGCACCGATCCCGACGCCGACGGCGCGCTCGATCTCGGCGACGGACTTGTTGTTGCCGTGGAACCCCAGCCGGCCGGGGTCGGCCCCGGCGGCGAGGGCGACGGCGAGTTCTCCCCCGCTGCAGATGTCGATGCGGAGGCCCTCCGCCGTCATCCAGCGGGCGACCTCGGAGGACAGGAACGCCTTCCCGGCGTAGTAGACGGCGACGCTCGTCCCGTGCGCGGCCGCCTCACGTTCGAAGGCTTCGCGCAGGCGGCGCGCCCTGCTCCGGGCGTCGTCCTCGTCGACGACGTAGAGCGGCGTCCCGAACCGTCGACGGAGCGTGTTGACGTCGACCCCGCCGACGCGCAGGACGCCGTCGGCGTCGCGGGCGGCGGAGGCCGGCCACACGGCCGGATCGAGGGCGTTCGGGTCGACCGGCTCGGCGAGCCAGTCTGGGGCGAGGGGGTTTCTGGCCACGGGGTTGTCCTGAGTCCTGGTGAGCGGAAGAGGAGGTTCTCGTTGGGCGAGCGGACCCGGTTTGGCCCCTGAAGCACCGATTTGGAGAGCACCGATGAAGGTGGGTGCGCGCGGCTCGGGCGGGTGTCCCGGTCGACCGCACCCATCGCCGCCCGGTTGGAACGGCTGAGGTGGAACACGAGCCTTCCGGCCCGACGGCACACGTCACCGCCCGGTCGGAGCAGTGGGTGTGGAGAAAGTCTAGCGAGCCGTCAAGGCTCCTGCAGCATCGTGACGTCCCGCCGGTTCACCGAGGCGGTCGCGAGCCATCGGCGCAGCGCTCACCCGCAGCTGCCGAGGGTCTGCAGGGAGGCCTCGTCGAGGCGGAGCGTCGTCGACGTGAGCGTGGCCGTCGCCGCTTCCGGAGTCACCGAGAGACCGTCGAGGTCGACGCCCTCCGGCAGGTACTGGGCGACGCAGATGCTCGGCGGATCCCCCTGCAGGAATCCGGTCACGAGGGCCCGCAGGTCGATCACACCGAGGAGGCCCGTGTCGACGTTCACCGACGTCGGCATGAGGTTCACCCGCTCGGCCGTCGTGGTCGGCGCCACGGAGAAGTCGTACGGGATGGTGAACCCCAGCACGGTCGCCTCTCCCGCGTACCCGACCTCGTCGTCCCCCAGGGTGAGCGTGCCGGGGAGCCCGGCGGTCTTCGCGAGCGCCGCCGCCCCACCCGCGTCGATCCGGATCGTCGCCACCACCCGGCCGATGGTCTGCTTCGGATCGAGCGGCACCGCGTCGGCGCTGACCCGGACGTCCAGCGGGATGCCGTCGACGCTCGCGCCCGGCGCCCGCAGGTCCACGTGCTCGAACGTGCCGGTGAGGTACTGGGCGATGACCGAGGCTCCGCCGATCGACGCGGTGACGTCGGCGTCGACGCCCTCGGGCAGGTTCTGCTCGATCTGCGTGGCGACACGATCCTCGGCGACGCCTCGCACGATGGTGTCGGCGATCAGGAACGCGCCGACGAGGACGACGATCACCCCGGCCACGACGACGATCGGAACCCAGGGACGCCTGCGCTTGCGAGACGGTGCACTCATGCTCCGAGCGTAGCGAACCGTGGTCTGGGAGCAGACGTCAGCAGGGTTGGTCGAGCTCCGCCTCGGCCATGTCCAGCACGCGCCCGCTGAACCGTTCCCACTCGGCGGCCGAGGTCGGGTGGAAGGCCGCCAGGGTGTAGCCCTCCAGCTCGGTGAGGTTCGCGTCCTCCAGCGATCCCCGCGCGACCACGTCGGCGGAGATGAACGCCGCCCGGACCGGATCACCGGGGATGACGAAGGCCGGTGCGACCGTCTCACCGCCGTCGCCGGTGACGACGACCGCGAGCGCGTCCGGCAGTTGCAGCGTGCTCGCCCCCGCCTCCTGCAGTTCGATCTCGAACGGCGCGCACTGGACCGCCGGCCAGACGATGTTCTGGAGGTAGTCCATCGTGCCGACACTCCCCGCGTGCAGCCCGTCCGGGAACTGCAGACGGATCGAGACGCCGGCGCCCTCCGTGCCGAACGGCGCGAAGGCACGGAGGTCGACGGCCGAGGACGGCGACGTGCCACTCGGCGTCGGGGTGCCTGACGCGTCCGGGCCCGTGCCGACGCAGCCGGCGCAGGACAGGACGCCCAGGACCGCGGCGGCAGCGAGGATCGGGCGGAACCGGGGCGGATGCATGCTGCCACGGTACCGGAGGGTCCGCCTCCCGCCCGGCACGTTCACCGGCGGAGCTGGCGCGCGCAGGAGCCATCCCGAAGGACGGTCCGGCGCGCGCCGGAGCCGGTGCCGCGGTGACGCTACATGCGCTCCGGTGCGGAGACGCCGAGGAGGGCGAGGCCGTTGCGGATGACGGTGCCGGTGGCGTCGTTCAGCCACAGCCGCGTGCGGTGGAGGTCGGTGACCGGCTCCTCGCCCATCGGGACGACCCGGCAGCTGTCGTACCACTTGTGGTACAGGCTCGCCGTCTCCTCCAGGTGGCGCGCGACCCGGTGGGGTTCGCGCAGCTGCGCGGCCTGTGCCACGATGCGCGGGAACTCCTGGAGCACACCGAGGAGCGCGGACTCCGTCTCGTGGGCGAGGAGTTCGGGGGCGAACACGCTGCGGTCGACGCCCGCCGAAGCAGCGTTGCGCGCCACCGAGCTCGTGCGGGCGTGCGCGTACTGGACGTAGAACACGGGGTTGTCGTTCGTGCGGCTGCGGAGCTGCTCGGGGTCGAGGGCCAGCGGCGAGTCGGCCGGGTAGCGACCGAGCGAGTACCGCAGGGCGTCCGTCCCGATCCAGGCCTGCAGGTCGTCCAGCTCGATGATGTTGCCGGCGCGCTTCGAGAGTCGGGCGCCGTTCACGCTGACGAGCTGGCCGATGAGCACCTCGATGTCGCGGTCGGGGTCGTCTCCCGCGGCACCCGCGAGGGCCTTCAAGCGGTGCACGTAGCCGTGGTGGTCGGCGCCCAGGAGGTAGACCTTGTGCTGGAAGCCGCGGTCGCCCTTGTTCAGGTAGTACGCCGCGTCCGCCGCGAAGTAGGTGTAGACACCGTTCGAGCGGCGGATCACCCGGTTCTTGTCGTCGCCGAAGTCCGTGGTGCGCACCCACACGGCACCGTCCTCGTCGAAGACATGACCCTGCTCGCGCAGGCGGTCGACGGCCTGGTCGATGAGGCTGGTGCCGTCCTCGCCCGTCGCGTGCAGGGTGCGCTCGCTGAACCAGACGTCGAAATGGACGTTGAAGCGCTCGAGGGACGCGCGGATCTCGCCGAGCTGCAGGGCGTATGCGCGTTCCCGCGCGACCTCGCGGGCGTCAGGACGCTCGAGGAGGTCGGGGATCTCGGCCAGCACGGTCTTCGCGAGGTCGCCGATGTACGCCCCGGGATAGCCGCCCTCAGGCGTCGGCTCACCCTTGGCCGCTGCGAGGATCGAGTCCGCGAAGGTGTCCATCTGGTTGCCTGCGTCGTTGATGTAGTACTCGCTGACGAGCGTCGCGCCGGACGCGCCGAGCACGCGGGCCAGGGAGTCGCCGAGAGCGGCCCACCGCGTGTGGCCGATGTGGAGCGGGCCCGTGGGGTTCGCGGAGACGAACTCGATGTTGATGGTCTGGCCCGCGAGGCTGTCGTTGCGCCCGAAGGCCTCGCCGGCGTCGACGATGACCTTCGCGAGGGCACCGGCGGCGGCGGCATCGAGCCGGACGTTGATGAACCCCGGGCCGGCGACCTCGACCGAGGCGACCCCGTCGACCTGGACGAGCGCGTCGGCGAACTCCTGCGCGAGCTCGCGCGGATTCGCGCCCACCCGCTTCGCGAGCTTCATCGCGATGTTGCACGCCCAGTCGCCGTGGTCGCGGTTCTTGGGCCGCTCCAGCACCACGTCGTCGACCGAGACCACGACCTCCTGGTCGATCCCCGCCGCCTCGCGTCGTCGTTCGACGATCGGAACGACGATGGCGTGCAGGGCGGAGGCGAGGTCTTCAGGAGTCACGAGGAGCGATTCTACCCGGGCTCCCGGCGGGAGCGGCACGGGGCCCGCCCGGCGGAACGATGCGTCAGGCGAGCACGACCGGCTGTGCGGGATCGTCGGTGGGGAGGACATCGATCAGCGCGTCGATCCGCATGTCCTCGACGGTGACGTTGCCGTGGTGGTTGCTCAGCCACGCGACGTCCGCCGCGTCGCGACCCGTCGCGATCCGGACGAGCGACTGGCGCGGGGCGAGCCCCGTCGCGTCGACCACGTGCCACGCGCCGTCGACGAACCCTTCGGCGACGGCGTGGAAGTCCATCGGCACGAGGCCGGGGGCGTACACGGCCGCGTACCGCGCCGGGATGTCGAGCGCACGCAGCATGGCGATCGTCAGGTGTGCGAAGTCCCGGCAGACCCCTTGGCCGGCGGCGAGGGTCGAGACCGCACTGTCGGAGACGGTCGTGGAACCCGAGACGTAGGAGAGGTGACGGCCGACCCACGCGGCGACCCACGGCAGGATCTGGAGGCCGCCCGACACCGTGCCGTCCTCGTGCAGACGACGGTGCTCGAGCAGGTATCCGAGCTCGGAGCGCGCGAGCGAGAACAGGGCGTCCGACTCGCAGTAGCGGCTCGGGCGGAGGGCGGTCACCGTCTCCAGGGGGTCGACCGCCCGCGGCACCGCCTGCCCGACGACCACCGCCTCGTAGTCGACCTGCAGGCGTCCCGGCTCGGCGATCACGCGGTGGAGCCGGGTGTCGTCCGGGCCGAGGATCTCGGTGACGGCGCACGGGCCGTCCGAGGAGCGCACCTGCAGCCGTTCACTCGCCAGCGGGGTACCGCCGGCGACAGCGATGGAGAAGATGAGGTCGGCTCGATCGTGCACCCGCAGATCGAGCGACGCGGTCAGGGTGCGCTGCATGTGCCCATCATCCCACGCGGTCACGAGCACCGACCCCGCGTCGCTCCGGTTCCGGCGACGGCCTCGACTCTGGTAGCTTGGACACGTTCCGCCTTCGTAGCTCAGCGGAAGAGCGCTTCCCTCCGGAGGAAGAAGTCGCTGGTTCGAATCCAGTCGAGGGCACCATCTCATCAGGCACGACGCCGTCCGCCCACGCGGACGGGTCACTCCGCGATACTGGACGCATGTCGCGACCGAGCCGCCACCCGCAGCCCACGGTCCGACTCCTCCCCTGGGCTCGGGCGGACGAGCTCGACCTCGACGGCACCGCCGACCGACTCGACGAGGCCGCCAGGGACCGTCTCGAAGCGTCGTCCGAGGCCGGGGCCCGCCGCTTCCTGTTCGGTCGCGCGCTCCTGGTTTGCACCGTCGCGGAGACGGTCGGCGCGGACGCCCGGCGCGTCACGGTGACCGCCCGCTGCCCGGACTGCGGGCTCGCCCACGGACGGCCGCAGGTGCGCGTCGACGGCGTGATCGTCCACGCAAGCGTCTCGCACACCGGCGGCGCCTCGGTGGTCGCACTGTCGGTGTCGAACCCGGTCGGCGTCGACGTCGAACGGCTCGACGCGGCACGGTTCGGCGGCGTCGAGGCCGTCGCCCTCTCCCCCGCGGAACGGGAGCGGTGGCTCCGGTTGCCGGAGCGACGACGACTGCGGTCCCTCGCCGAACACTGGACGGCGAAGGAGGCGGTGACGAAGGCGCTCGGCACCGGACTCACGACCGATCCAGCGACGATCGGCCTCACCGGCTATATCGGCCGCGCCGGAGGGACGGTCGCCGAGATCGCGGGACGCCGCTTCGTCGTCGACCATCCGACCCTCGCACCGGACACCGTGGTGGCGACGGCCCTCCTGCTCCCCTGAGCCGGGCTCAGCGGGTGGGGAACGGCGGCAGCGCCTCACGGAACAGCCAGGCGTCGAGCAGCGACTCGATCGGCTCCGGCGCATGGCGGTCGGCGGTGCGCACGAAGTCCTCGGTCGACACTGTGGCGAACCGGAACGTCGCCACCCAGTCGCGGAGGAGGTCGAAGAACGCGTCGTCGCCGAGGAGCAGCCGGACGGCGTGCAGGGCGATGGCGCCGCGCTTGTACACGCGGTCGTCGAACATGTCCGCGGGCCCCGGGTCGCCGACGACGATGTCCTGCGGTGCTCGACGGAGCACCGCGTAGTGGGCTCTGGCGCAGGCGTCCGCGGTCTCGGCCCCCGACTGCTCCGACCACAGCCACTCGGCGTAACAGGCGAAGCCCTCGTGGAGCCAGATGTCGCGCCACGCGCCGATCGTCAGGCTGTTGCCGAACCACTGGTGCGCGAGCTCGTGGGCGATCAGTCGCTCGGAGCCGCCGACGCCGTCCACGTGGTTGCGTCCGAACACGCTCATCCCCTGCGCTTCGAGCGGGATCTCCAACTCGTCGTCGGTGACGACCACCCCATAACTCTCGAACGGGTAGGGGCCGAAGGCGCGCTCGAAGCAGGCGAGCATGTCGACCTGCTCGGCGAAGTCGTGACGGAAGTCGGCGGTGAGGTCACGCGGGAGGTGGGCGACGACCGGCACGGCGGAGGCCGCCACCCGGGCGTCGACGGCGAGGCGCTGGTAGCGCCCGATCTGCACGGTGGCGAGATA
Organism: Plantibacter sp. Leaf314; assembly: GCF_001423185.1. Classification (NCBI taxonomy): domain Bacteria; kingdom Bacillati; phylum Actinomycetota; class Actinomycetes; order Micrococcales; family Microbacteriaceae; genus Plantibacter; species Plantibacter sp. Leaf314. The sequence goes on from NZ_LMOB01000002.1 coordinate 208,670, forward strand.
GGCCGCCATCGGCTCGCGCTGCTCGTAGACCCAGGTCGTCCGACTCGCCCGCGCCGTCCGTGAGACGAGCTCGCCAGGGGCGACGACCGTGTAGGCCGAGGCGGCGGTGACACTGATGCGGTAGGCCGCCTTGTCGGAGGGGTGGTCGTTGCACGGGAACCAGCTCGAGGCGCCGCAGGGCTGCGAGGCCACGATGACGCCGTCCTCGAGCTCCTCCCAGCCGATCTCGCCCCAGTGGCTGCGGACCGGACGGGGCGTCCCGGCGTACCGGACGAGGACGGTGAACTCGGCTCCGGCGGCGATCGGATTCCGCGGGGTGAGGGTCAGTTTCCCCGAGCCGTGCGTGCGCTTCGCGTCGACACCGTCCACCTGGGCGCGGGTGACGCGCAGGGCCGCGAGGTCCAGGGAGAAGCGGGAGAGCTCCTCCGTCGCGACCACCGTCAGGCGTGCCGTCGCGCTCAGGCCGTTCCGGTCGATCGCGTAGTCGAGGTCGAGCTCGTAGCGGACGACGTGGTAGCCGCGGTTGCCGCTCGTCGGCGTGTAGGGATCGCCTGCGCTGCGCAGGCGGGCGAGCGCCTCCCCCATCAGGACGCGACCTGGGGCTCCCGGTACTCCGCCGTCGTCACCTCGCGCCACGGGCCGATCGGGTTGCCGCTCCACCTGGTGCCGGCGGGGACGCGTTCGCCGCGCATCACGAGGGAGGCGGGGCCGACGGTCGCGTCGTCGTCGATCCGGGCTCCGGGGAGGATGACGCTGTGCGGTCCGAGCGTGGCGCCCGCAGCGAGTTCGACCTGATCCATACTCATGATTCGATCATGGAACAGGTGTGTTTGCACAACGCAGCCCCGGTTGACCGTCGCGCCGTCGCCCAGCTCGACGAGGTCGGCCTCCGGCAGCCAGTAACTCTCGCACCAGACACCGCGACCGATCCGGGCGCCCAGTGACCGCAACCACCAGGTCAGGGCGGGGGTGCCGGTGGCGGGCGCGGCGAACCACGGCGCCGCGACCATCTCGACGAAGGTGTCCGACACCTCGTTGCGCCAGATGAACGAGGACCACAGCGGGTGCTCCCCGGCACGGATCGGTCCGACGATGAGCCACTTGGCGACGGTCGTGATGCCGGCCGCAACCGCACCGGCCGCGAGGAGGACGGCACCGCTGACCGCGACAGCCACGCCGAGACCCCAGGTGTCGGCGAACCAGGCGAGCGTGAGCAGCACGAGCAGGGCGATGCCCGTCGTCACCATCACCGGGACGATGCGACAGACCTCCCAGAGGGACCGGGCGATGCGGAGCCGCAGCGGCGGCGCGTAGGTGCGGTCGAGGTCGGCGTCCGACACCTGCCTGCGGAGTCGCATCGGCGGGCTGCCGAGCCACGACGACCCGGACTTCGCCTTCCGCGGGGCGGCCGACAGCACCGCCACGAGTCCGTTCTTCGGGACGTGCATGCCGGGGCCCGCCATCCCGGAGTTGCCGAGGAACGCGCGCTTCCCGACGGACGCGCCCGCGATCCGCATCCACCCGCCGCCGAGTTCGTAGGACGCCACCATCGTGTCGTCGGCGAGGAACGCGCCGTCACCCACGGTCGTCATGCGCGGCAGGAGGAGGACCGTCGACGCCTCGACGTTCTTGCCGACCTTCGCGCCGAGCAGGCGGAGCCACACCGGCGTGAAGAGGCTCGCGTAGATGGGGAAGAGCAGGGTGCGGGCGGCGTCGAGCAGGCGCTCGGTGGCCCACACCTGCCAACCGACACGACTGCGCACCGGGAAGTAGCCCTCCCGCAGCCCGATGCCGAGCAGACGGACCAGGCCGATCGTGCTGATCGCGAGGACGAGGAACCACACGATCGTCGCGACCGGCACCCAGAGGAGCGCGCGCCAGGAGAACTCGACGAGGGACCCGGAACCGGCGGCTCCGGCGGCCACGACCGCGGCGGCGAGCACGAAGGCGAGGAAGGGCAGGACCGAGAGGAGCGCCGAGCCGACACCGTAGGCGAACAACCAACGCCGCCGCCTGGGCGGGCGCTCGGTGGGCCAGACGGGCTTCGCCTTGCCGACGCGGACGGCGGGTGAACCGGACCACAGGTGGCCGGAGGGCACCCGACCGAACACCGACGATCCCGGGGCGATCTCGGCGCGCTTGCCGATCCGTGTGCCGGCGAGCAGCGTGCTGCGAGCGCCGACCGTGCTCTCCGCACCGATGTGGACGTGGCCGAGTCGGAGCGTGTCGCCGTCGACCCAGTACCCGCGGAGGTCCACCTCGGGCTCGATCGAGGCGCGGGCTCCCACAGTCAGGAAGCCGGTGACGGGCGGAACGCTGTGCAGGTCGGCGTCGGGGCCGATCTTCGCGCCCAGGGCCCTCGCATAGTGCGAGATCCAGGGGGCGCCGGCGAGGCTCACCGCACCGACCGTGTCGGCGACGCGTTCGGCGAGCCAGAGCCGGACGTGGACCGAACCGCCGCGTGGGTAGTCGCCCGGTCGCACACCGGCGAGCAGCAGCCGCGAGGCGACGACCGAGATCGCCATCCGCCCGATGGGGGTGATGACGAGGAGGAATCCGAGCGCGATCCACCACCACGAGACCATCGGCAGGTAGGGCACGTCGGCCACGAGGCCGAGCACGCGGCTGCCGGCGAGCAGGTACACGAGCCACCGGAGGCCCACGAGGATGAGCAGCGGGATCCCGAGCAGGGTCTGCACCCACTGGGTGGTGAGCGGGGTGGGACGGACGGGGTCGGCCACCGCGGCGCGGGTGCGGCGCTCGGGGCGTCGGCCGTCGAGCTCGGCGGCCATGGCGCCGAGTCGCGGGTGGCCGTAGATGTCGGCGACGGTGAACTCCGCGTCCCTCGTGCGGATGAGCGAGACCAGCTGTGCGGCGGCCAGGCTGCCACCGCCGAGGCTGAAGAAGTTGTCGCCCTCCGCCGTGACCCGGACGCCGAGCACGGCCGTCCACTGTTCGGCGAGCCAGGCGGCCGTGCCCGACAGGGTCGAGGCGTCCTCCCCGTCGGTCCCGCCGAGCGGCCACGGCAGCGCCGCCCGGTCGACCTTGCCCGAGGTGCGCGTGGGCAGTTCGGACACGACCGCGAGCAGGGGCACGAGCGGTGCGGGCAGTTGCTCGCGAAGCGTGCCCAGCGCGCCGTCCAGGGAGAAGGCGTCACCGTCCGGGACCGCGAGATAGCCCACGAGGACCGGGTTGCCGGCCGCGGTGCGCTGGACGGCTGCGGCGGCACCCGAGACACCTGGGAGGGCCTGCAGGGCGGCCTCGATCTCGCCGAGCTCGACGCGACGGCCGCCGATCTTGACCTGGTCGTCCGCGCGTCCCTGGAAGACGAGCCCCGCGGCCTCGAAGCGGACGAGGTCGCCGCTGCGGTAGGCCCGGTGCCATCCGAGGCTCGGCATGGGCGCGTACCGTTCGGCGTCCTTGACGGGGTCGAGGTACCTGGCGAGACCGACGCCGCCGATGATGAGCTCGCCGACACCGCCCTCCTCCACCGGCACCCCGTCCGCGTCGACCACGGCGAGGTCCCAGCCGTCGAGCGGGAGACCGATCCGCACGGGCTGTTCTCCGGTGAGGAGCGCCGCGCAGGCGACGACCGTGGCCTCCGTCGGGCCGTAGGTGTTCCAGACCTCGCGCCCGTCGACGGCGAGTCGAGCGGCGAGCTCCGGCGGGCAGGCCTCGCCGCCGAAGATGAGCATGCGGATGTTCTCGAGCGACTCCGCCGGCCACATGGCCGCGAGCGTCGGCACCGTGGACACCACGGTGATGCCCTTCGCGGTGAGCCAGGGACCGAGGTCCATCCCGCTGCGGACGAGCGACCGTGGCGCCGGGACGAGGCAGGCCCCGTGGCCCCAGGCGAGCCACATCTCCTCGCACGACGCGTCGAAGGCGACGGAGAGCCCGGCGAGCACCCGGTCGCCCGGACCGAGGGGCTCGGCCTGCAGGAAGAGGCGGGCCTCGGCGTCGACGAACGCCGCGGCGGACCGGTGGGAGACGGCGACGCCCTTCGGCGTCCCCGTCGATCCCGAGGTGAAGATGATCCACGAGTCGTCGTCGAGCCGAGGAGCCTCGAGGATCGGGATCGCCCGGGTCGCCGGGTGCGGCGTCCCCTCGACGGCGAGCCGGATCGGCTCCCCCGTGGTCTCGTCCCCGGTTCCCCCGGCGGCCTCGACCGCGGATCCGAGGCGCCGGAAGACACCGCCGTCCTCGAGGACCCCGACCACGGCCGCCTCACCGAACACGAGGCGGGCGCGCTCCTCCGGGTCGTCTGCGTCGACGGGCACGTACGCGGCTCCCGCGAACAGGATGCCGAGGATGCCGAGGTACAGCTCGCGCGAACCCGATGCGATCCGCACCCCCACCCGGTCGCCACGGCGGACACCGGCGGCGAGCAGGGCCGCCGCGAGGCGTTCGGCGCTCACGATGAGTTCGCGGTAGCTGAGCGCGCCGGCAGCGTCCTCGAGTGCTGAGGCCTCGGGGTGCGCCGCGGCGACGGCACGCAGCACGTCGATCAGGGTGCGTTGGGCGGGCGCACGTCCGCCGCCGAGCAGCGTCGGCTGCCGCTCTGCGAGCAGGGCGGTGGTGGTCTCAGCGTCCATGCGCGATCCTCTGTCGTCCGGCCATCAGCGTCGCCAACGCTAGGGAGCGCAGGTGGACGGCCGGTGAACCCCAGTCAACCGCGAGGTGTCGCGGGCGCGACGGCGACCCACCGCACGCCCGGGGGAAGCTCGGCGCACTCGCGCCTACCATGGCCTGCATGACCATCGAATACTCCGTGCCCCAGGAACGCCAGCTCGTGACCGCCATCCCCGGTCCCCGATCGCTCGCCCTCACGGAACGGCGCCGCAGGGCGGTGTCGCGCGGCGCGGGCAACCTCGCCCCGGTGTGGATGGACCACGGCTCCGGCGGCATCCTCGTGGACGTCGACGGCAACCGCATCATCGACCTCGGCACGGGCATCGGGGTCACGACCATCGGTCACGCCAACCCCGACGTCGCCGCGGCCGCCGCCGAGCAGGCCACGAAACTCACCCACACGCTCTTCACGGTGACGCCGTACGAGAACTACCTGCGGGTGGCGGAGAAGCTCGCCGAGATCACCCCCGGCGACTTCGAGAAGCACTCGATCCTGTTGAACTCCGGCGCCGAAGCGGTGGAGAACGCCGTCAAGATCGCCAAGAAGTACACGGGCCGCCGCGCGATCGTCGCGCTCGACCACGCCTTCCACGGCCGCACGAACCTCACCATGGCGATGACCTACCGCCCGGCCCCCGAACGGCTCGGCTTCGGACCGTTCCCCGGCGAGATCTACAGTGTCCCGCTGTCCTACCCCTTCCGCGACGGGCTCACCGGGCCGGAGGCCGCCGAGGTCACGATCGACTACATCGAGCGGCACATCGGAGCGAGTGAGGTCGCCGCGTTCTTCGCCGAACCGGTCCTCGGCGACGGTGGCATCGTGATCCCCGCCCCCGGCTACTTCTCGCGCATCAGCGAATGGTGCACCGAGAACGGGATCGTGTTCGTCGCCGACGAGATCCAGGCCGGCATCGGTCGGACCGGCGCGTGGTACTCGATCGAGCACCACGGCGTCGTCCCCGACCTCATCACGAGCGCCAAGGGCATCGCCGGCGGCTTCCCGCTCTCGGCGGTCACGGGGCGGGCCGAGATCATGGACTCGGTGCAGCCCGGTGGCATCGGCGGCACCTTCGGCGGCAACCCGGTGTCCACCGCTGCGGCACTCGCCACCTTCGACGTCATCGAGCGGGAGGACCTGCTGGGCGAGGCGCGTCGCGTGGGGGCCACGCTGCAGACGCTCATGGGCGACTGGGCCGAGCGGTTCGACATCGTCGGCGAGGTCCGGATCATCGGCGCGATGGCCGGCGTCGAACTCGTCGTCCCCGGCACGAAGCAACCGCATCCCACGGCGCTGCAGACGGTCATCGACGCGGCGATCGCCCAGGGCGTGCTCGTGCTCGACGCCGGGTCATGGGACTCGGTGCTCCGGCTGCTCCCGAGCGCGGTCATGTCCGACGAGCTGCTGCGCGACGCGGTCTCGGTCCTCGAGGACGCCCTGGCGCAGGTCACGTCCTAGCGGACCGGCCGGGCGGGCGGCTCAGTCGACGGTGACGAAGTCGATGAGCTGCTCGACCCGGCCGAGCAGCTCGGGTTCGAGGTCGTTGAACGTCCGGACCTGACCGAGGATGCGCTTCCAGGCGCGGGCGATGTCGGCCTGCGTGTCGTGGGGCCAGCCGAAGGCCTGGCAGATCCCCTTCTTCCACTCGATCGACCGCGGGATGGTCGGCCACTCCTGCAACCCGACCTTTGCGGGCTTCACGGCCTGCCAGACGTCGACGTACGGGTGGCCGACGATGAGGACGTTCCGGCCGTTCGGCCCGGCCATGACCGCATCGGCGATGCGCTGCTCCTTCGAACCGCGGACCAGGTGGTCGACGAGCACCCCGACGCGCCGGTCGGGGCCCGGCCGGAACTCGGCGAGCGCGGCGTCGAGGTGGTCGACGCCGGCGAGGTACTCCACGACGACGCCCTCGACCCGGAGGTCGTCGCCCCAGACCCGCTCGACGAGTTCCGCGTCGTGCCGCCCCTCGACGAAGATCCGGCTCGCTCGAGCCACCCGGGCGGTCGTCTCCACGGCGAAGGACCCGGACGCCGTCCGGGCACGACCGGCGGGAGCACGTTTGGGCACGACGAGGACGACCGGCTCCCCCTCGAGGAGGAAGCCGGCCCCCATCGGGAACACGCGACGCTTGCCCCGGTAGTCCTCGAGCTCGACCGTCTTCGCCTCGACGCGCGTGATCGCACCGCAGAAGCCGCCGAGCTCCTCGATGACGAGGTCGGTCACGGCCTCGACCTCTCGGGCGACCACCCGGTTCTTCTTCCGCCAGTCACCCGCGAGGACGTCCTGGCCATACCTGTCTTCGAACACCCGTCAACGCTACGACAGCGCGGTGGACAAGCCAGGAGCGCTCCGGCGTGGCGTCGCGCGGTTGTCACCGGAGGCGGGCGGTCCCGGCGTCGTCCTCGCCCGTGGACGAGACCCGGTTCAGGCGGCTGCGCGCTCCGCTTCGCGGGCGAGGCCACCGAGCAGCAGCTCGAGCTGGTCGTCGACGGTGCCGGGGTCCTCCGGGTGCCACTGCACGCCCGTGATGGGGAGGGTGTGGTGCTCGATCGCCTCGACGGTGCCGTCGGAGGACCAGGCGACCGCTCGGAGTCCCTCGCCGAGTTCGCCGACCGCCTGGTGGTGGGCGCTCTGCACCTGGAGGTGCCGGGCCCGCAGCCGGAACGCGAGGGCGCTCGACGGGTCGAGCTCGACCTCGTGGGGCGTCATGCTCTGATCGACCGGGACGCCGTCGTTGCGGTGGGTGCTGTGCGCACCGAGGTCCTGGACGAGCGTGCCGCCGAGGGCGACGTTGATGATCTGGTGCCCGCGGCAGATGCCGAGGAGCGGCGTGCCACGTTCGGCGGCCCGTCTCGCGACGGCGAGCTGCGCGCGGTCGGCCTCAGGGAAGTGCTGGCCCTCGGCACGGTAGCCGACGGCACCCCCGTAGTGGATGGGGTCGATGTCGGCCCCGCCCATGAGGACGACGGCCGAGGCGCCGTCGGTCGCGGCGAGGAGCGCCTCGGTGCCGAGGTCCTCCGCGGCCCACCGCGTCACCCGCCACCCGGCCCGTTCGGCCGCCGCGATGGTGCGACCGAGGAGGATCTGCACGTACTCGTGGTACGCCTGGTCGTCCTCGCGGAACCTCGTGACCTCGATGAGCGCCAGCATGGGTGAGACGTGTCCTTGCATGATGCTCCTTCCAGGGGTTCCGCGACGGGGACTCGTCCAGTCTCGCCGTGCCGACCCGGGGACGCGACCGGACGCGTCACGCTCGGTAACAGAGCGTCGACGTGCACGGGGCGTCGACGTGCATGGGCGACGACCGCCGCATAGCACAGCTCGCAGCAGGCTCCCCCGCCCGGAGGCACCGGTAGAGAAGTCCGGGCCCCGGACCTAGACTCGGACCCGAGCCGCGGGGTGGGGCTCGACGGGTCCGGACGAGTGACGAGGTGGCCGATGCGGGTTCGCTGGGCGGTATCGATCTGGGCGTTCTGCCTGGCCGTGCTCCTCGGCGCGGGGGCGACCGCCGCCTGGGCCGACAGCCCGGTCCAGCTCGGTTCCGCACGCATCGCCGACAGCGCCGGCATCCTCGACGGCTCCGAGCGGGCGATGGTCACCGACAGCATCGACGACCTCGCCACCGAACACGGTGTCGACCTGTGGGTCGTGTACGTCCCGACCTTCACGGATCCGAGCGACGCCGAGGGGTGGGCGAACCAGACGGCCGAGGACAACAACCTCGGACCGAACCAGTACCTCCTGGCCATCGCGACCGAGGACCGCGCCTACTACCTCTCCGGCGACTCCAGCGGCCCGGTCAGCGGCGACCAGCTCACCGCGATCGAGCAGCGACTCATCCTGCCGCAGCTGCGCGACGAGGACTGGGCCGGCGCCGGTGTCGCAGCCGCCCAGGGGCTCGGCTCCGCGGTGGGCGGCGGGTCGACCGGGGCCGCCGGCAGTGGTGGCTCGACCGGCTGGCTGACGGTCCTCCTGATCGTCGTCGTCGCCGTGGTGGCCGTCGTCCTCCTGGTCGTCTTCCTCCGTCGGCGGCGCGTCGCGGCCGGCCAGGGTCCGGCTCCGACCGGGCGGGCGGGCGCACCGGTCGATCCGCTGACGACCACCTCGATCCCCGAACTCGAGCGACTCGCCGGAAGCGCCCTCGTCCAGACCGACGACGCCGTCCGCACGAGCGAGGAGGAGCTCGGCTTCGCGACCGCCTCCTACGGCGAACAGGCCACGGCGGCGTTCACCGCAGCCCTCGCCGGAGCGAAGGAGCAGCTCACGCAGGCGTTCGCACTCCGGCAACGGCTCGACGACGCCGAACCGGACACCGAGCAGCAGCAGCGCGACTGGAACATCGAGATCATCCGGCGCTGCGACCACGCGAACCACGTGCTCGACGAGCAGGCCGCATCCTTCGACGAGCTCCGCGCCCTCGAGCGGAACGCGCCGGCGGCCGTCGAAGAGCTCCGAGCGAGGACGGCGGCCGCGGAGCCAGCGGTGCAGACGGCTCGGGAGACGGTGACCGCCCTGCAGGCGAGGTACACCCCCGACGCACTCATCACGGTCCTCGACAACCCGTCGGAGGCGGCGGAGCGCCTCACCTTCGCCACGGCGGCCGTCGCCGACGCCTCGGCCAGGCTCGCCGCCGGCGATTCGGGCGAGGCGGCCGTCGGCATCCGCGCAGCGGAGGAGGCACTCGACCAGAGCACGCAGCTGACCGGTGCCGTCAAGCGCCTGCAGGCGGATCTGACGGCCGCGGAACAGCAGGTGGCCGCCCGGATCGCCGAGCTCGACGGCGACGTCGCCGCCGCGGCAGGCCAGGCGGATCCGACCGGAGGCCTCGCGGCGGCCGTCGCGAGCACGTCGGCCACGGTCGCCCAGGTGCGCACCGCGCTCGGCGTCGCGAACAACCCGATCGCCCTGCTCGCCCGGCTGGACGCGGCGAACGCCCAGATCGACGGTGCCCTGCAGGAGGTCCGCACCGCCGCGGAGCAGCGGCAGCGCGCGGTCGCCGCACTCGGCCAGACGCTCCAGACCGCGCAGGCACAGGTGTCCGCCGCGGAGGACTTCGTCGTGTCGCGACGCGGCGCCGTCGGGCCGGAGGCGAGGACCCGTCTCGCCGAGGCCGGCCGCACCCTCGTGCAGGCGCAGGGCCTCGCCCCGAACGACCCGACGCAGGCGCTCTCGCTCGCCCAGCGCGCCACCTCGCTCGCCGGCCAGGCCGTGCAGCTCGCCCAGGCCGACCTCGGACAGTTCCAGAACCAGTCGGCCGGCGGCCTCGACGGGATGTTCGACGGCGGCGGTCAGGGCGGCGGCAACGGCATGCTCGGCGCCGTCCTCGGCGGCATCCTCATCAACTCCGTCCTCGGCGGGGGCGGAGGCGGCGGTTCGCGCTCCGGCGGCGGCATGTTCGGCGGCGGTGGTGGCGGCAGCCGGTCCCGGAGTGGCGGCGGTATGTTCGGCGGCGGCGGCGGTCGCTCACGCAGCGCCGGCAGCTTCGGCGGCGGCGGCACCCGCTCGAGGCGCGGCGGTGGCCGATTCTGAGCCCGCGCCGCCGTCAGACCCCAGTGTCCGAGACGAACCCAACCGATCCAGCAGGACCAGAGAGAGGAACCACACCATGGCAGAGAAGCAGTCCATCTTCGGACGCATCGCCCAGCTGACCAAGGCCAACATCAACGCGCTGCTCGACTCCGCCGAGGATCCGCAGAAGATGCTCGACCAGATGGTCCGTGACTACACGAACTCCATCGCCGACGCCGAGAGCGCGATCGCCGAGACCATCGGCAACCTCCGCCTCCTCGAGCAGGACCACCAGCAGGACGTCGAAGCGGCCTCGGAGTGGGGCACGAAGGCGCTGGCCGCGAGCCGCAAGGCCGACGAGTACCGCCAGGCCGGCAACAGCGCCGACGCGGACAAGTTCGACAACCTCGCGAAGATCGCCCTCCAGCGTCAGATCGGCGCGGAGAACGAGGCCAAGCAGGCCGAGCCGCAGCTCGCGTCGCAGACGAAGGTCGTGGAGCAGCTCAAGAACGGCCTCAACGGCATGAAGTCGAAGCTCGAACAGCTGAAGACGAAGCGCAGCGAGCTCGTCGCCCGCGCGAAGACCGCCGAGGCGCAGCGCAAGGTCGCGGATGCGGTCGGCAGCATCGACATCATGGACCCGACGAGCGACCTGAGCCGGTACGAGGACAAGATCCGTCGCGAGGAGGCGAAGGTGCTCGGGCAGCAGGAGCTCGCCGCCTCGAGCCTCGACGCGCAGTTCAACGACCTCGAGGACCTGGGCGAGCTGACCGAGGTCGAAGCCCGCTTGGCCGCACTGAAGAGCGGCGCTCCGTCGTCACCCGCGATCGAGTCCTCGGGCCCCGAGTTCACGCCGAACGCCGGTCGGTAACGACGACCCGACGGGTCCCCGGGGCCACCCGGGGCCCGTCGCCATCGCCCCACGCACCGTCGCACCACCCCCAGGAAGGCACCGCATGACGCAGTTCGTCGTCGTACCCCAGTGGCAGGGCTCCGGTTCGTCCAGGGCCATGCAGTTGATCGATGGAGCCGAAGCGATCCGCGGAGACCTGCCGGTCGCGGCGACCACCCTCGTCCATGTCCCCGCCGAGGCGGGAGAGGCCCTCGACACCGGCATCCGGCGGGCCAGTTCGCTGGCGACGACCGTCGGCCTCCAGCGGCAGGCGCTCGCGGGGATCGACGAGCCGGTCATCACCATCGGCGGGGACTGCGGCGTCGAACTCGCCTCCGTCGGCGAAGCCCTCCGGCGCGACCCCGGGATCGCGGTGGTCTGGTTCGATGCGCACGGCGACCTCAACACCCCGCTCAGCTCACCCTCCGGCGCGTTCAGCGGCATGGTGACGCGGGCGCTCACCGGCGAAGGCGCGGCGATGCTGTTGCCCGAGGCACCGCTCGACCCCGAGCGGCTGGTCCTCGTCGGCGTGCGGGATCTCGACGACGGTGAGCTCGCGCACATCGAGGAGCGCGGCATCCCGATGGTCTCCTCGGTGATGACGAGCGCGGCCGAGGTCGTCGCGGCCGTCGAGGCGACCGGCGCCGAACGGGTCTACCTCCACGTGGACGTCGACGTCCTCGACCCCTCCGTCATCGCCGGCGTCAGCTCGGCCGTCCCGTTCGGTCTGGAACTCGGCACCCTGATGGAGTCCATCACCGCCCTGCGCGCCCGCTTCGGCTTCGCCGGTGCCGGCGTCACCGGTTTCTCCCCCGCCACCCCGGAGGCCGCGTCCGACGACCTCGGCACCATCCTCCGCATCATCGGCGCGATCAGTCGCGACCCGAATCCGAACCGCACCAACCCGACAGGAGTCACCCCATGAGCCGTACCGTCGATCTCGTCGTCATCGGAGCCGGACCCGTCGGCGAGAACGTCGCCGACTACGCCCACCGCGGCGGGCTCAGCGTGGTCGTCGTCGAGAGCGAACTGGTCGGGGGTGAGTGCTCCTACTGGGCCTGCATGCCCTCGAAGGCGCTCATCCGCTCGGGGGCGGCACTCCGAGCCGCGAAGCGCACCGGTGGGTCCATCCCCGAGGACACCGCACTCGACCCGCTCAAGGTCCTCGCACGCCGCGACTCGTTCACGAGCGACTGGTCGGACGCCGGTCAGGTCGAGTGGCTCGAGGGGGCAGGCATCGAGCTGGTCCGCGGGCACGGCCGCCTCACCGGTGAGCGCGAGGTCACCGTGACGGCAGCCGACGGCACGACGACCGTCCTCTCGGCGACCCACGCCGTCGCCGTCTGCACCGGATCCGCCGCCCTCCTCCCCGACATCGCGGGACTGGCCGAGGTGCGCCCCTGGACGAGCCGTGAGGCGACCAGCGTGCAGACCCTGCCGAGCTCCGTCGCCTTCCTCGGGGGCGGGGTCGTGGCCGTCGAACTCGCGACCGCCTACCGCTCGCTCGGCGTCGACGTCACGCTCGTCGCGCGCAGCGGTCTGCTCGGCGCCAACGAACCCTTCGCCGGGGAGCTCGTCGAATCGTCCCTCCGCGAGCTCGGCGTGACGATCGTGCACGCCTCCCCCACCGCCGTGTCGCGGGCCGACGGCGGTGCCGTGACGCTCGAGTTCGACGAGCACGACGCCGTGACCGCCGAAGAACTCGTCGTCGCCACCGGCCGGACGCCGCGGACGGACGATCTCGGACTCGAGACCGCCGGGCTCGAACCGGGCGCGTGGATCGACGTCGATGACCAGCTCCGGGTGCCGGGCAGCGACTGGCTGTACGCCGTCGGCGACGTGAACCACCGGGCGCTCCTGACACACCAGGGCAAGTACCAGGCACGTGCCGCCGGCGCGGTCATCGCCGCGCGGGCGAACGGCGAGGACGTCGACACCAGCCCGTGGAGCGACCACGCAGCGACCGCCGACCACCGCGCCGTGCCGCAGGTCGTCTTCTCCGAGCCCGAGGTCGCCGCCGTCGGGCTGACGGCCAAGCAGGCCGAGCAGGCGGGGATCGACCACCGGGTCGTCGACTACGACCTCGGTGGCATCGCAGGCTCGAGCCTCCACGCCGACGGCTACACCGGGCAGGCGAGGATGGTCGTCGACGAGGAGCGCGGCGTGATCGTGGGGATGACCTTCGTGGGCCAGGACGTGGCCGAGCTCGTCCACGCGGCGACCATCGCCGTCGTGGGTGAGGTGCCGTTGCACCGGCTCTGGCACGCCGTGCCGTCGTACCCGACGATGAGCGAGATCTGGTTGCGGCTCCTCGAGACCTACCGGAGCGGTGCATGACCGATCGGTCAGGGGACGCGGTGCGGAGCAGACGGTCCGGTGGACCGTGGCTCGACTCGCCCGTGAGCCGCCTCGGGTACTGGTACGCCACGCTCACGGGCCTCGTGTGGGGCGCGATCTGGAGCACCGGTCCCGTGGAACGACGAGGTGGGATGATCGTCTTCCGCGGCATGCCGTCCTGGACCTTCGGGCGCGGCGGGTCCTGCGTCGGCGGGGTGTACCTCACGGACCGGAACGTGTCGACGCGCGTCCTGGAGCACGAGGCGGTGCACAAGCGTCAGTGGCAGCGCTACGGGATGCTCTTCCCGCTCATGTACGGCATCGCCGGGCGCGACCCGTTGCGGAACCGGTTCGAGATCGAAGCCGGCCTCGAGGCCGGCGGATACCTGCCGAAACGTCGCTGAGCCACCCGTCGTCGCGGCGGAGCCGGTCAGTGCGAGGCGCGCTCCTCCGAGTGGCGACGCAGGCGTGCGTCCATGCCGGCCAGGGTCATGCGGAGGTCGTTGCGGAGACCCGTGAGGTGCTCCGTCTCGCCGCCGATCCACACGTGGTATTCGGCCGACTCGTGGCCCTCGACGTCGAGCATTTCGCTCGCCCAGGCCCGGGTGGCGCGCGCAGCCGCCTGGCCACGGGCGCAGCTCGCGCCGGTTCCCGGCTCGCCGGAACGGGCCGCGCGGACGAGCCAGGTCACGACGACGCGACCGGGTGACTGCAGGGTGGCGATGGAGGCGGCGTCGTCGACCTCGACGAACACCTGGCCACGGGCGCAGATCGGCAGGAGAGCGAGTACCTCGGACAGCTCTCCGATGGACGACTCGTCGCCCGCCAGCAGCACGTGCCGCGCGTCGGCGACGGCGAATTCCGCCGGATCCTCGAAATAGCTCACGCGATCAGTATAGGCATGCCTAAGCTCACTTCCGTCCCGTCCGAGGCGGATTCCGAGCCGGTGGAGCACATCACGATCCGATCACTCTGTGACGCCCGCCGACCACCTGGCTGGCACCCCCTCACCGACCCGGGTACGCTCGCTGGAGCCCCAGCGAAGCGGCTTTTCCGGACGCGGTCCACTATCCGTCCGGCCGAGGCGGGAATCCCCGCTGCCCGGAACCGGTTGTGCGTCTCAGATGCCTGCCACCCTGCATCCCCCGAAAGGACCACCATGCGTCATCGTCAGCTGCGTCGTCAGCTCCTCACCGCCGCGATCGCGGTCACCGGCGCCGCGCTCGTCCTCACCGGTTGCGCCGGCCCGGCCGCCGCGCCGACGCCCGACGCCGACGCCAGCCTGCGGGTCGGCCTCGTCCTCGAGCCCTCGGACCTCAACATCCGCACCACCTCGGGCGCCGCGCTCGACCAGATCCTCATCGACAACGTCTACCAGGGGCTCGTCTCGCGCACCGAGGACAACCAGATCGTCGACACGCTCGCGAAGAGCCACGAGATCAGCCCCGACGGCCTCACCTACACCTTCGTCCTGCGCGACGGCGTGACCTTCCACGACGGCGCGACGATGACCGCGGCCGACGTCGTGAACTCCATCACCCAGGTGCAGCAGGACCCGTCCTTCGTCGACAACGTGGCGCTGCAGAAGCTCGCCACGATCACCGCCGTCGACGACACGACCGTGCAGCTGCAGCTCACCTCGCCCGACTCCAACCTGCTCTGGACCCTGACCGGTCGTGCAGGACTCGTCCTCCAGTCCGGCGCCGACAACGACCTGTCGACCACCGCGAACGGCACCGGCCCGTTCACCCTGAAGACCTGGAAGCAGGGCGACAGCATCACCTTCGAGCGGTACGACGGCTACTGGGGCGACGCCCCGAAGGTCAAGGAGGTCGTCTTCAGCTACATCCCCGACGGAGCTCGACGTGCAGACCGCGCTCGACGCGAACCTCAAGGACCAGATCACCCGCGCCGAGGGCTTCACGGTCACCGAGGGCAAGACGACCGACAAGTACACCCTCGCCTTCAACAACCAGCGTGCACCCCTCAACGACCCCCTGGTCCGCCAGGCTCTGCGGACGGCCATCGACCACGCGGCCATCGTCGAAGCCGTCGGCGGTGCAGCGGTCGAACAGTACGGGCCGATCCCGGAGCTCGACCCCGGGTATGAGAACCTCGAGGAGCTGGTGGACTACGACCCCGAGCAGGCGAAGGCGCTCCTCGCCCAGGCCGGCCAGGAGAACCTGTCCCTGACGCTCACGATCCCGAGCTTCTACGGCACCTCCGTCGCCAACGTCCTCGTCTCCGAGTTCAAGGCCATCGGCGTCACCCTCACGGTGAACAGCGTCGAGTTCCCCACCTGGCTGAACGACGTCTACACGAACAAGGACTACGACCTCAGCTACGTGAACCACGTCGAGTCGCGGGACTTCCAGAACTGGGCGAACCCGAACTACTACTTCGGCTACGACAACGCGCAGGTCCAGTCGCTCTATGCTGAATCCGTAGCGGCGACCGATCCGGCCGTCGCAGCCCAGAAGCTCAAGGAGGCGGCGTACCTCGTGTCGAAGGACAACGCCGCCGACTGGCTCTACACCGCGATCACCCTCACGGTGGTGCGCGACGGCGTGACCGGCTTCCCCGTGGACTCGGTCAACTCGCGCATCAACCTGGCGAAGGTCGCCGTGACCGGGTGACCCGGTTCCTCCTGACGAGGCTCGTGCTCCTCCTCGTCGGGCTCCTCGCCGCGAGCGCCCTGATCTTCTTCACCATCAGGGTGCTCCCCGGCGACGTCGCCCAGGTCATCGCCGGGACCGATGCGACCCCCGAGGCGGTCGCCGCGATCCGCGAGCGGTTGGGACTCGGGCAGCCCGTGCTCCTCCAATACCTGGACTGGATCGGCGGGCTGCTCCGCGGCGACCTCGGGAACTCCCTCGTCACGGGCACCCCCGTCGCGAGTGAGCTCGCCGAGAAGGCGCAGGTCACGGTGCCGCTCGGCCTCATGGCCCTCGTCATCGCCCTCGCGTTCAGTGTGCCGCTCGGCGTGCTGGCGGCGGTACGACGCACGCGCGCGACCGGCACGATCATCTCCTTCGCCTCGCAAGGACTCGCCGCCGTCCCGGTCGTCTGGGCCGGCATGATGCTCGTACTCCTGTTCGCCGTCGTCCTCGGTTGGTTGCCCGCGCAGGGCTTCCCCCGCGCCGGCTGGAACGACCCGCTGGCGGCCATCCGTTCTCTCCTCCTCCCGGCCCTCACGATCGGCGTCGTCGAGGGCGCCGTCCTCCTGCGCTTCGTGCGCTCCGCCGCGCTCGACGCCATCGGCCAGGACTACGTCCGGACGGCGGCGGCCAAGGGGCTGACCCGCTCGCAGGCGCTCGTCCGCCACGGGCTGCCGAACGTCGCCCTCTCGGTCGTCACCGTGCTCGGGCTCCAGATCGCCGGCCTCATCGTCGGGAGCGTCATCATCGAACAGCTCTTCACCCTGCCGGGGATCGGCCGCATGCTCGTCGCGGACGTCGGCAACCGCGACCTCGTGAAGGTCCAGGGTGAGCTCCTCGTGCTCACGGGCGTGGTCCTCGTGATCGGGGCCGTCGTGGACGTCGTCCATCGGCTGGCCGACCCGCGCCTCCGGGAACGGGAGCGAGCCGCATGACCGCCCGTCAGGCCGAGCGGTCGCGTCGCGCGGGAGCGGCCGGACTCCGCGCCCTCCTGGGCAGCCCCTCCGGGGTGTTCGGGCTCGCGGTCGTCGCCCTGCTCCTCGTGAGCGCCGGCGTCTCCCTCCTCTGGACACCGCACGACCCACAGCTCACCGACCCGTTCTCGAAATGGCTGTCCCCCTCACCCACCCATCTCCTCGGGACGGACGAGGTCGGGCGGGACATCTTCAGCCTCCTCCTCGTCGGAGCCCGCGTCACCGTGGCCGTGGCGATCGGTTCCGCCGTGGTGTCGACCGTCATCGGGGTCGCACTCGCCGCCCTCGGCTCGTTGACGCGGCGGTGGGTGCGGGAGACGGTGGCCGTCCTCATCGACATCCTCATCGCGTTCCCGACGCTGCTCATCGCCATGATGATCGCCTCCGTGTTCGGCGGCTCGCTGTGGGTCGTCGTCTGGGCCGTGGGGATCAGCTTCGGGGTGAACATCGCCCGCGTGACCCGCCCCGAGATCCGCCGCGTCTCGAACAGCGAGTACGTGCTCGCGGGGAAGGCCGCAGGACTCGGCCCGTTCCGGAACCTCACCCGCCACCTCCTCCCGAACGTCGCGCCGGTGTTCATCGTGCAGTTGTCCTGGTCGATGGCGGTCGCGGTCCTCGCCGAAGCGGGCCTCTCCTACCTCGGGTACGGTGCACCATCCAGCGTCCCGTCCTGGGGGCGCATGCTCAGCGAGCTGCAGACCTACCTCGCGGTGCACCCCCTGTCCGTGCTGTGGCCGGGGCTCGCCATCACGATCACCGTCCTCGGCCTCAACCTCCTGGGCGACGCCCTGCGCGACGCGACCGATCCGACCCTCGGCCGGCGCGGGCCGGCTTCGACGCCCACCTCACCGCAGGGGGTGACCGCATGAGTCTCGACGTCGAGGACCTTGTCATCACGCTCGGTGGTCGCCGCGTCGTCGACGGGGTCGGGTTCAGCGTGCCGGACGGTGCCCGCTTCGGCATCATCGGCGAGTCCGGGTCGGGGAAGTCGTTGACCGCGCTCGCGATCCTCGGTCTGCTCCCCGACGGCGCGACGGTGAGCGGCAGCATCCGGTGGCAGGGCGAGGAACTCGTCGGCCGCGACGACCGCGAGCTCGCGAGGATCCGCGGCCGGGAGATCGGCATCGTGTTCCAGGAGCCGCGGACGGCGCTCAATCCGATCCGGACGATCGGACGGCAGATCGGTGAGCCACTCCGCATCCACGAGGGCGTGTCGAAACGGGAGGCGCTCGCCCGAGCCGTCGACCTCGCCGCACGGGTGCGGCTGCCCGAGCCCGAGCGCATCGTCCGCCGTTACCCGCATCAGCTCTCCGGCGGGCAACGGCAGCGGGTCGCAGCGGCCATCGCCCTCGCCTGCGGTCCGTCGCTGCTCATCGCGGACGAACCGACCACGGCGCTCGACGTCACGATCCAGTCGGAGATCCTCGGCCTCTTCGAGCGCCTCGTGAGCGAGACGGGTGCGTCACTCGTCTTCATCACGCATGACCTCGCCGTCCTGTCCCGGATCGCGAGTGAGGCCGTGGTGCTCGCGCAGGGCAAGGTCGTCGAGGCAGGACCCGTCGCGCGCCTGCTGTCTGCTCCGGAGTCGCCCGTGACGCAGCGACTCCTGGCGGCCGCGAAGACGATGAGCTGGAAGGGCGAGGACGATGACTGAGCCGCTACTGCGCGCCCAGGGTGTCGGCCGGGTGTACACGAACCCGCGGGAATCCCTCTTCCAGCGCCCGAGCCGCACGGTCGCGCTCCACCCGAGCGACCTCGTCGTCGCCCCCGGGGAGGCGGTCGGGATCATCGGGGAGTCCGGGTCGGGGAAGTCGACGCTCGTGCGACTCCTCCTCGCGCTCGACACCCCGAGCTCCGGCTCGGTCGAGTTCGACGGCCGCCCGGTGAGCGCCACGGCGAGCGCCCGCAGCCTGCACTGGTTCCGTCGGCAGACCGGTGTGGTGTTCCAGGACCCCTACGCCTCCCTCGATCCGCGGATGCGGGTGGGACGGATCGTCGCCGAACCCCTCGAGGCGCTCGGGATCGAGGGCGACCACCGTTCCCGGGTCGGCGAGGTGCTGCGCCTGGTCGGGCTCGACGCGGACGCCGCGGACCGCTTCCCGCACGAGTTCTCGGGTGGGCAACGGCAACGCATCGCCCTCTCCCGCGCCATCGTGCACCGCCCGCGGCTGCTCGTCGGCGACGAACCGCTGAGTGCGCTCGACGTCACCGTCCGCGCGCAGATCCTCGATCTGCTCGGCGGGCTCCGCCAGGAGCTCGGCCTGGCGATCGTGCTCGTCTCGCACGACATCGGCGTGGTGCAGCATCTCTGCGACCGGGTGGTCGTCATGCGCGACGGGGCGATCGTCGAGGAGGGTCCCGTGTCGCGAGTCCTCAGTCGACCCTCGCACCCCTACACGACACAGCTGCTCGCCTCGGTCCCCCGTCTCTGACGCCGTCCCGGCCCTGGACCCCGTCCCGGTCCCCGAGCCGCCGTCCCGGTCCCTGAGCCTGTCGAAGGGCGTCAGGCGGACGGGTCGGCCAGTCGACGGTGGCGGCGCAGGGCCGCGCGCTGGCTGGGTGATTCACCGTGGAGCACGAGGCCGACGACCCAGAGGACGACTCTCGTCGCGGTCACGACCGGCAGCGGGATCGGGCCGAGGTGCGCCTTCCGGAGCCCGAGGATCCGGCGGTACTCGGGCGGGAGCGTCGCCACCGCTCCGGCGAAGAGGATCGAGTACGCGGGGAGCAGCGAGCGGTCGAGCGGCGGCCGACGGAGGAACGCCAGGGTCTCATCCACCCGCGGTCCGCCGGTGAGTTCACCCCGGTCGAGATATCCGCGCAACTGTCTGGCCAGCTCGGCCTCGGAGCGCGGCGGGTCGACGACCCCCATCAGCTCGCCCGCGAGTGCCCAGTCGGCCACGTAGGCGTCCGCGCCACCCGGGATCGGGCCGCCCCAGGTCTGCCGCACGCTCAGGAACGCGTCGGTGAACGCCAGGTGCACCCACCGCAGGAGTTCCGGGTCGTTGGCCGCGTACGGGCGCGTCGCCCCGTGGGCGTCCAGGTACTCGCCGACGACGCGTTCGTGGAGCTTCAGGACGTAGTCGCTCGTCCGCCTGGCCGTGCCGCGGTCGCCGTAGGTGACGGTGAAGATCCAACGGATGGTCCCGTCGAGCCGCCCGAGCGGATCCTCCCGGTAGCGGGACCAGTCGTGCACGCCGGCCAGGGCTCCCGGATGGGCCGCCTGCAGGAGCAGGGCCCGGAGGCCGGCGACCATGGTCTCGACGCCACCGTGGACGACCCAGGCGGCGGAGCCCGGCGTGAAGTGCCCGGTGTCGGTGCCGTCCTCGAGGTCGAGCGTCCACTGCGGTGGGCGATCCTGCTCCACCGCGAAGACCGCGAGGATCCGCGAGCGGAGCCCGGCGAGCAGTCGGGTGCGTATCCGCGAGACCGGTCGTCGCCCCGTGCCGGTATCCACCACCCGATCGTCCTCCACTCGCTGTCACCACGAGCCTATGTCGGGATGCCGCCGCCCCCACCCGTAGGAGGCTCGATCACCGGACGGGCTTGCGCGCTTCGATCAGGGTCCGTGAGGAGTGTGCGACGAACGGACCGTCCTGCAGGGACCGGTGCAGTTCCTGCAGCCGGTCGAGGTACCGAGCGGAGGCGAACCCCGGCACCATCCAGATCACCTTGCGCAGGAACCAGACGATCGCCCCGATGTCGTGGAACTCGATGCGCAGGCGTTCCGTCCGCAGCTCGACGATCTCGAGACCCGCCGCTCGGGCTCCTGCGGCCTCGTCGTCAGGGTGCCGACCGCGACGCACGGCCTCGGGCTGCGGGCCGAGGAAGGCCTCGACGAGCTCGAACACGCTCGCCGGTCCGACGTGCTGAGCGAGGTAGCTTCCACCCGGCGCGATCACCCGCGCCACGTCGGTCCAGTCCACGGCGACGGGGTGCCGGCTCGACACGAGCGCGAACGAGTCGTCGGCGAACGGCAGTGGAGCGCCCTCCTCCGTGCGCACGACGACGACGCCGCGCGGGTGCAGGCGGGCGGCGGCGCGGGCGAGGTTCGGTGGCCAGGACTCGGTGGCGGCGGCGAGCGGCGGCAGCACCGGCGCCGTGTCGAGCACCTCTCCCCCGCCGGTCTCGAGGTCGAGCGAGGACGGGACACCCGCCAAGCGGCGGCCGAGCAGCTCGGCGAACCGCCACGACGGACGCTCCTCCGTGGCTCGACCGTCGAGCCAGGCGAAGTCCCACCCGTCGACCGAGGCGGCATCAGCCTCGGCGACGAGCTCGTCGAACGAACGCGACATGGTCTGCTCCACACTCCGCGTGGTGGTCGAGGCACTCACCCGACGGCTTCGAACCGGCTCGGATCGAGCCGCTCGACGTCGAACCGCGGGACCGCGTCGAGCAGCTCCCGAGTGTACGCGTGCTGCGGTCGATCGAGCACGGCGGAGGCCGGCCCCGACTCGACGACGCGTCCCTCCGAGAGCACCGTCACCTCGTCGGCGATCTGCCGGATGAGGCCGAGATCGTGCGAGATGAACAGGTAGCTGAGCGCGTGCTCGTCGCGGAGGTCGAGGAGCAGGTCGACGATCTGTGCCTGCACCGAGACGTCGAGGGCGGAGGTCGGTTCGTCCAGGACGAGCACCGAGGGCGCGAGGATGAGCGTTCGCGCGAGCGCGACCCGCTGGCGCTGACCGCCCGAGACCTCCCGGGCACGACGGCCCAGGACGCTCGCCGGCAGGCCGACCTGATCGAGGATCGACGCGACGCGACGCCGTCGTTCCACCGCACTCCGCACCCCGTGGATGCGCAGCGGCTCCTCGATGATCTGCCCCACGGTGTACCGCGGGTCGACCGCGGAGAGCGGGTTCTGGGCGACCAACTGGAGGTCCCGGGCGAAGGGGTTCGCGACGGCGTGCTCCCTCGGCAGCTCCCGGCCGGCCACCCGCACCGAGCCGTCGTCGAAGGACGTGAGCCCGGCGACGATGCGGGCGAGGGTCGACTTGCCCGACCCCGACTCACCGACGAGGGCATGGATCGATCGCGGTCGGAGGACGAGCGAGGCACCGTCGAGCGCGGGCGGCGTCCGCGGATCGCGTCCGAACCGCTTCGACACGTGCGACACCTCGACCACCGCGGCTGTCGTGCCCGTGTCGCCGCGCTGCTCCGCCTGCACCTGGTCGGCCGCAGCGCGGATGCGTTCCCGGTAGCGCAGCGGCGAGGACGCAGGCGAGTCCGAGAGCAGCCGGATCGTGTACGGGTCCCGCGGCGTGAGCAACACCTCTTCGGCAGGGCCCGACTCCCGGACGTTCCCGTCCTGCAGGACGACGATCGCATCGCTGCGCTCCTGGGCGAGGGCCAGGTCGTGGGTGATGAAGAGGATGCCGAGCCCGAGCTCCTCGCGGAGGCCGTCGAGGAGGTCGAGGATGCGCCGCTGGACGGTCACGTCGAGCGCGGACGTCGGTTCGTCGGCGATGAGCAGCCTCGGCCTCGCGGCGATGGCGATCGCGATGAGCACCCGCTGCAGCTGCCCGCCGGAGAGCTCGTGCGGGTACGAGCGCACCCGGCTCGCGGCTTGGCGGATGCCCACGTGCTCCAGGAGCTCGATCACGCGCGCCGGGACCTCCGAGCGCGGGGTGTCGCCCGTCACCTGGACCGCCTGGGCGATCTGCACGCCGATGCGCTGCAGCGGATCGAGCGACGACAGCGGGTCCTGCGGGATGAACCCGAGCGTCGAGCCCCGCAACGGCCGCCACTGCTTCCGCGAGAAGTCGGCGACCTCGTGCCCGGCGACCGCGATCCGACCGGCGGTGACCGAGCCGTTGCCTGGGAGGAGCCCCGCGACCGCCCGGGCGATCGTGCTCTTCCCCGATCCGGACTGCCCCACGAGCGACACCGTCTCACCGCGCCCGACCTGGAAGGACACCTCGCGGACGGTGTCGGCCGGAGCCCTCGAGCCACGGGTCCGGTACCCGACGGCGAGCCCGTCGACGAGCAACGGGACCGAGGCCGCGCCGACGAGGTGGAAGGTGCTGAGCTGCTGGGCTGCCTGGTTCATGCGGTGGTCCTCTCGCGGGTGAGCTGGCTGAGACGGCTGATGGCGAGCACGGTGACGGCGATCACGAGGCCCGGGACGACGACGAGCCACGGCGACGACACGACGTACTGTCGACCCTCGGAGACGAGCAGTCCCCACTCCGGGTCGGGCGGCGGCGCCCCGTACCCGAGGAAGCTGAGCGAGGAGATCCAGATGATCGCGAGGCCGAACTGGAGGGCCGTGAGCGAGAGGACGGCCGAGTAGGAGTTGGGGAAGACGTGCTTCACGAGGACGTAGGCCCGCGACCCGCCGAGGTGGTGACTCGCCTCGACGAACGGCAGGTCCTTCACCGTCAGCACCTCGGAGCGCATGATGCGGGTGAAGGCCGCGATCGAGGAGATCCCCACGGCGACGGCGGCGTTGAGGGTGCCGAACCCGAGCGCGACGACGACCACCATCGCGAGGAGCAGCCCGGGGATCGAGAGCAGCACGTCGACGATGCGGCTGATGACGGCGTCCACGACACCGCCGAACGAGGCGGCGACGAGGCCGAGGACCGTGCCGGCGCCGAGACCGATGAGGACGGCGACCGCCGAGCCGAGCAGGGTCCGTCCGGTGCCGTGGATCACCCGGGACAGCAGGTCGCGACCGAGCGAGTCGGTCCCGAACCAGTGCGCGAACGATGGAGCGGCGAGCGCGTTCGCGTCGTCGGGCTCGAGCGGGTCGTACGGCGCGAGGAGGCCGGGTGCGACGACGGATACGAGGACGAGACCGACGACGACGATCGCCAGGACATCGGCGACGCCGAGGCGGGCGCGGAGTCGCCGGAACGCGTTCGGTTCGCGGTCGGCCGCGGTGACGTCGCGGTCCGGGTGGAGTCGGAGGCTCATGCGTCCACGCTCGCTTTCGTCGGGGTACCACCGGGGGCTGCCGTCCCCGAGGCCACCGCTGTGGTGACATCCGGCCTGGCGAGGCGGGAGCGTCGGGACCGCGCGTGCCCTGGCCGGACGATGCGCGGGTCGAGGATCGGGTAGACGAGGTCGGTCACGAGGTTGATCCCGACGTAGATGGAGGAGATGAGGATGACGACGGCCAGGATCACCGGGGTGTCCTGATCGCGCACGCTCTCGAAGGTGATGAAACCGAGCCCGGTCCGGGTGAAGACGGCTTCCACGACGACGGCTCCGGCCAGCAGTTCACCGACGACGAGGGCGAGCATCGTGATCGACGGGATCGCCCCGTTCTTCAGCACGTGTCCGAGCGCGATCCGGACCTCGCTCGTCCCCTTCGCGCGGAGCACGGTGACGAAGGGTTCGTCGGCGGCGTTCCGGAGCCCCTGGATGAGCACCTGCGTCAACGGACCGTTGACGGCGAGCGCCAGGGTCAGCGCGGGCAGCAGGTAGGAGACGAAGCCTTGGTCGCGCACCGACGACACCCAGCCGAGCTGGAAGGAGAAGATCGCGAGGAGCACGAAGCCGATGAGGAAGCTCGGTGCGGAGATCGAGGCGATGGGCGCTGAGGCGGCGATGCTCCTGATCGTCCTGACGGGGGCGTAGACGGCGGTGAGCGCGGTCGCGAGCGACAGCAGGATCGTCAACACGAATGCGACGCCCGCGAGCACGATCGTGTCCGAGAAGCCCTGCGCGACGAGGTCTGACACGGCACGACCGCTCACGAGCGAGTAGCCGAGGTCCCCGTGGAGGAGTCGACCGACCGTCAGCGTGAACTGTTCGATCGGCGACAGGTCGAAGTGGTAGTACGCCCGCAGCGCTTCGCCGGCGGCCGGGGGCAGTGGATTGAGCGGGCTCGTCAGCTTGTTCTCGATCGGGTCGCCGGGCAGGACGAACAGGGTGAAGAAGACGAGCGTGTAGACGAGGGCGATGACGAGCAGCGCTTGGGCGACGCGCCTGACCACGTACTCGCGGTACTGCCGGCGTCGCGTGTCCGCCGCGCTGGCGTTCGGATGCTGAGTGGACATGTGGGCCTCCTCTCGGAAGGGACGGGATCTGAACCGGGAGGGCCATCCGGTCGACGGCCCTCCCGAACGCTCAGTCCTCGATCGAGGTGTTGTAGAACTCCGGCAGGGCGCCGTCGGTGAGGGAGAAGCCCCGCACCCGCTGCTGGGTGACGAACACCTGGCTGTCGTTCAGGATCGGGACGACGTAGGCCTGGTCGATCAGGTGGTCCTGGATCTGTCCGAGGATCGCCGCACGGGTGTCGTCGTCGGTCGCGGCGTTCTGCGCGTCGAGCAGCGACTGCAGGGTCGTGTCGGAGCCGGCGAGACCGAGGAGGTCGGAGCCGTCCTTGCCGTAGTACTCGCTGAGACCCTTCGACGGGTCGGGGTGCGGCCAACCGACACGGAGCGCCCCGACCTCCGGGTCCGCGAACGCGGTCGCCCAGTAGGTGGAGTAGTCGAGCTCGTTGAGCGACAGCTCGATCCCGACGTCCTTGAACTGGTTCTGGATCTGCTGGAAGAGGCTCTTCGCGGTGTTGTCGTACACGTCGATGTAGGTCTTCACCGTGAGCCGCTCGCCGCCCTTCGTGCGATAGCCGTCCGCGTCGCGCTCGGTCCAGCCGGCCCCGTCGAGGAGGCTGTTCGCCGCATCCGGGTCGTAGGCGAACTTCGCCGACTCGTCGACGTAGCCGAAGGTGCCTGGCGACAGGACCGAGGTCGCAGGCGTCCAGCTGTCGGTGTACTGCGTCTCGATGATCTGGTCACGGTCGATCGCGTGCAGGAGCGCTTTCCGGACGTCGACGTCGTCGAGGAACGGCGCCTGGCTGCGGAGGAACCACTGGTTGCTGAGCCCGACACCCGTCTTGGACACGATGTCGTAGCCGGCGTCGACGAGCCCCTGCTCCTCGCTCGGCTGGACGTAGCGGATGACGTCCGCCTCGCCGGACTTCAGGGTGCCGAGCCGGACGCTGTCCTCCTGCACGGGGATGACCGTGACCGAGGCGAGGTGTGCCTCGCCCTGGTTCGGCGAGGACGGCGGGGCCCAGGCGTAGCCGTCCCGACGGTCGAGCACGATCTCCTTGCCGTAGGTCTCGGACGCGACGACGAAGGGGCCGGAGCCGATGAGGTTCACGAACTTCGACTGCTCCTCCTTGCTCGCGTCGATCGTGGCGTCGGCGACGAGCCCGGATCCCCACCCGGTGAGCACGTTGAGGAAGGGCGCGTACGGTGCGGCGAGGACGACGGTGACGGTGCTGCTCGCGTCATCGGGCGTCGCGACGAGGCCGGACGGGAACTGCGCGTTCGGCGTCGTCCCCTTCGCCTCGTCGCCCGCCGACTGCCAGTTGAGGTTCTTCGCGACGCTCGTGGCGTCGACGTCGGTACCGTCGCTGTAGGTGACGCCGTCACGGATCACGAAGGTGTACGTGAGACCGTCGGGGCTGACGGTCCAGGAGTCCGCGATCCACGGTTCGAGCTCACCGGTCTCGGCGTTCCGGTAGAGCAGGCGGTCGGTCACGTTCTGCTGCAGCGCACGGGTCTGCCACGTGCCCGCCTCCTGCACCTGCGCCGAGGTGGGGATCTCCGCGTCGAGGTAGGTGAGGCTGCCACCGTCCGCGTCGGACGAGGCCGATGCCGCCGAGCAGCCGGTCAGCGCGATGCTCACGGCGACGAGGGCTGCGGCGGCGAGTCGTGCTCGCCGTCTGGTGGTTGGGGTCATGACGGGTGCTCCTGGAGGTCGGGGTGGTCCGGTGCTGTGCCGGTGTGGTTGCCCATCCTGGTCGGCACACCGGGCCACCCCGCCGCTCTGTTACGACAGGTTTCCCGCAGGTTCCCTCGATGACGCCGTGTGACCCTCGGAGGTTGTGGCACCGTGCCCGCCGAGGTTCCGTCCACCGCGGTAGCGGGCCGCCGGGTGGTCGTCCGGCAGCCGGGCGGCTCCCCCCGTCAGGCGCTCTCTGAGCGTCTCCCCCGGCAGATAGCTGTCGCGCAGCCGTCCCCGGCGACGGAGCTCCGGCACGACGAGCTCGACGAAATCGGTGAGCGTGTCGAGGCTGTGGTACTGGCGCAGGTTGATGCCGTCGATGCCGACCTCGTCGAGCCATCGCTCGATCTCGTCCGCGACGACCTCCGGGGTGCCGACGGCGAAGAAGTCCCGTTCGAGATCGCTGCCGGCTCGCGCGATGAACTCGCCGACGGTGCCGGCCGTCACCTGCGGCGGCAGGGCGTCGGCCGGGACCCCCTCCGCGGCGAGCGCCTCGGCGACCGTCCGGTCCTCCGGGTGCGCCAGCGGGTCGAAGGGCAGGCTCGCGTGCACGAACCGGCCGACGAGGCTCGCGTGTTCCCGGTACTGTGCCGCCTTCGCCTCGGCCTCCTCCTGCGTGGCCGCGACGATCACGGCCGCCTGGACCACGATCTTCAGGGCGGCACCGTCGCGGCCGTTGTCGGCCGCCGCCGCACGGAACCGCTCGAGGAGCGGCCCCGCACCGCCCGGTCCGCGCACGCCGGTGAACACCGCTTCGGCATGCCGCCCGGCGAACGCGATCCCGGCCGGCGAGGCGGTCGCGGTGTACAGCAGCGGTGTCCGTTGCGCGCTCGGCTCGGACAGGTGTGGTCCGGCGACCTGGAAGTAGCGCCCGACGTGGTCGATGTACCGGACCTTGTCGGGGTCGGAGTAGACCCCGGCCTCGCGGTCGCGGACGACGGCGTCGTCGTCCCACGAGCCCTCCCACAGCTTGTAGAGGACGTCCAGGTACTCCTCGGCGATCGCGAACCGCTCGTCGTGCGGGATCTCCTCGGCCAGGCCGAAGTTCCGTGCGGCGTTCGGCAGGTACGAGGTGACGATGTTCCAGGCGACGCGGCCGTTCGTCAGGTGGTCGAGGGTGCTCATGCGACGGGCGAAGGCGAACGGTGGTTCGTAACTCGTCGAGAAGGTGATCCCGAACCCGAGGTGCTCGGTCACGGCGGCCATCGCCGGCACGATGAGCAGCGGGTCGTTGTTCGGGATCTGCAGGCCCTCACGCAGGGCGTCCGCCGGTCCGCCGCGGAAGACGTCGTACGTCCCGACCACGTCGGCGATGAACACGGCGTCGAAGCCGCCGGCCTCCGCCGTGCGGGCGAGCTCGGTCCAGTAGCGGATGTCGGTGTACTGCTCGCGCCGATTGCCCGGCAGCCGCCAGAGGCCGTGGGTGATGTGGCTCACGCAGTTCATCTCGAACAGGTTGAGGATGAGGCGTTTGGGACTGGACTGGACGGCGATGACGGGCTCCTCTGCTGGAGCGGTCCGATCGATCCGTTCCGAACGGGCCGCCTCAGCACCCTAGGCGCGAGGGGCCGTGTCGGGCGGGGCGACCGCGTCACATCCCGTCATACCTCGCCCGGCCGGTTCACCTCGCGACGGGCGGGACCCGGTCCTGCCAGCGCAGCCGGCGCTCCAGCTGGGCGCCGAGGGCGAGGAGGGTGGTCTCGCCGCCGGGACGGCCGATCAGTTGGACGCCCATCGGCAGCCCATCGGCCGTCTGGTGCACCGGGAGGGTGATGGCCGGGAGGCCGGTCGCGTTCACGAACGAGGTGTGCGGGGCGTAGCGCACCTGCTGCTCGAAGTTCAGCTCGGGCGACGCCGCGTCGTACCAGCCGATCGGTCGCGGTGTCTGCGCGAGCGCGGGGGTGATGATCGCGTCGAACGGGGCGAACTGGGCGAGGACGCTGCGCTCGAACCGGTGGAGGCTGGCGAGCGTCTCCATGAGCCGTGTGGCCGGCAGCGCCCGACCCCGTTCGACGAGCGACCTCGTGATGGGCTCGAGGAGCGCCAGCTCCGCTTCGGAGGAGGCCGGGACACCGGCGGCGGAGGCCTGCCAGATCGTCGTGAAGTCGGCCGGGTAGCGTTCGGCGTCGCGGAGGGCGAGCTCGTCGATGCCGTGGCCCATCGCGGTGAAGGCATCGACCGCGACACCGACCGCTGCCCGGGCCTCCGGATCGTAGGCCAGCTCGTAGGCGCTGTCCCACGGGGACCCGTCGAGGACCGCCAGTTGGAACCGTCCCTCACCGCGGACGGCGTGGCCGAGCAGCGGACCGTCGTCGGCGTCGGGCGCACGGAGGGTGAAGTGGTGGTCGATCCGGCCATGGACGCGTTCGATCATCGCGTCGAGCAGGAGCGCGGCATCGGCGACGGTCCTCGCGATCGGGCCGGGGACCACGAGTCCGGCGAGCCGGTCGACGCCGGACCCGGCCGGGACGAGTCCCCTGGTCGGTTTCAGGCCGACGAGCCCGCAGGCGGCAGCCGGGATGCGGACGGACCCGCCTCCATCCGAGCCCGGCGCGAACGGCAGCAGTCGGGCGGCGACGGCAGCGGCGGCTCCACCGCTCGAACCGGCGGCCCCGCGGTCGAGGGCCCACGGGTTGCGCGTCGGCTCGGCGCCGATCGGCTCCGTGTAGCCGTAGAGTCCGAACTCCGGCGTCGCGGTCTTGCCGAGACTCACCGCACCGGCGCGATCGAGCACGGAGACCAGCTCGTCGTCACTCGTCGCGACGAACTCAGCGGTGAGCCGGGACCCGAAGCGGACGGGCTGCCCCGCGCGGGACACGAGGTCCTTGTCGCCGATCGGCAGTCCCCAGAGCGGTGCGGTCCTCGACAGCTGTTCGACGGCCTCCACCCGCCCGGCGAGCGATCCGGCGGCGACCGAGGTGAACGCCCCGATCGCGTCGTCGAGTCGCTCGATGCGATCGAGGTAGTGCCGTGCCAACTCCGTCGGTGACACCTCGTCGCGTTGCAACGCCTGCCACTGCTCGAGCGCCGTCAGCTCGTGGAGTTCCGCCATGGGATCAGCCTAGGCCGCGACCCCGGTCTCGGAGCCGCCCTCTGCTCAGCGCTTGAGTGACTTCTGCAGGAGGACCGTGCCGATCCACCGGTCGAACTTGAACCCGACGCGGCCCATGCGCCCCACCTCGGTGAAGCCGAACTTCTCGTGGAGCTTGATCGACGCCTCGGCACCCTTGTCGGCGATCACCGCGAGCATCTCCTTGAGGCCCGCGGCCTTCGCCCGCTCGATGAGTTCGCCGAGGAGGTCGGTGCCGAGCCCCTTGCCCGTCGCCGCCGCTCCGAGGTAGATCGAACTCTCCACCGTGAACCGGTACGCGCGCTTCTGTTTCCACGGCGCGCACAGGGCGTACCCGAGGATCTGTCCGGTCGGGTTGACCGCGACGATGAACGGCAGCTGGAGCCGCTGCAGGTAGGCGAACTTGGAACGCCACTCCGCGAGCGTCATCGCGTCCTCGTCGAAGGTCACCATGCTGTTGGCGACGTAGTGGTTGTAGATCGCACGGATGTCGGGCAGGTCGGCCGCGGTCGCGTCCCGCATGGTGAAGGCGAACGGCGTCTCCGGCGTCGGCGGCTTCCGCAGGTGCGGTGGCAGTCGGCGCTTCGGCTCGTACTCCTCTTCCAGCATCCCCCCAGCCTAGCCAGGGGGCGCGGCCACGGACAGGCCTTGCGGCCCGCGCGGTGGCGGGCTGCTCAGTCGAGGGACCAGTCGATGGGGTCCGCCCCGCGCGAGGCGAGGAAGTCGTTCGTGCGGCTGAACGGTCTCGATCCGAAGAACCCGCGCGAGGCGGAGAGCGGACTCGGGTGGGCGGAGACGATCACGTGGCGGTCCGGGTCGTCCGGGGACGCGAGGAGCGGGGCCAACCGTTCGGCGTCCTTCCCCCAGAGGATGGACGCGAGCGGCACAGGACGCTCGGCGAGCGCGCGGATGGCCCGCTCGGTGACCGCCTCCCAGCCTCGCCGGCGGTGGGAACCGGCGGCGCCGGCCTCGACCGTGAGGACGCGGTTGAGGAGCATGACGCCCTGTCCGGTCCACTGGCTGAGGTCGCCGTGCTCCGGAGTCGGGACGCCGAGGTCGTCGCGGAGTTCGCGATGGATGTTCACGAGACTGCGCGGCAGCGGGCGCACCCCGCGGTCCGCGGCGAACGACAGCCCGATCGGGTGACCGGGCGTCGGGTACGGGTCCTGGCCGACGATGAGGACGCGGACCGCGGTGAACGGGGTCCGGAAGGCCCGCAGGACGAGCTCCGGTGCCGGGAGCCAGGGGGTTCCTGCAGCCGTCTCCGAAGCGAGCCAGGCATCGATCCCGGCCAGGCGGTCGGTGACCGGTTCGAGCGCTGCCGCCCAACCGTCGTCGATCAGTCCGGCCGCGGCGAGTTCCGCCGGGCTCCCACCCAGCACACCGTCCGTCATC
The DNA here is from genome assembly GCF_001423185.1 of Plantibacter sp. Leaf314. Lineage (NCBI taxonomy): Bacteria > Bacillati > Actinomycetota > Actinomycetes > Micrococcales > Microbacteriaceae > Plantibacter > Plantibacter sp. Leaf314. The sequence continues at coordinate 239,880 of NZ_LMOB01000002.1, forward strand.
GCCTACTGCTGCTGCTCGGCGCCGATCGTGCGCACGACCACACCGTGCTCGGCGGTGAAGACCTGCCACACGCTGCCGCCGCCCAGCACGGTCAACGCACCCTGCCCGACCACGAGGGCCGTGTTCTCGTCGATCGCGACACCGCCGTCGACGACCCCGGCCTCGGTCGCGGCCACGAGGCGCCCGAGGGTGCCCCACTGCGCGGCGTGCGCCTCGACCGCGATGTCCACGAGCCCCAGGCCATCGCCGATGGTGACCTCGTCGAGTTCCTCGGACGCGGCCTCCGGACTCACCGGGACCTCGCCGACACGCCAACCACCGATGATCGCGTGCTCGGCGGCGATCATCGCGCCGGCCGAGATGCCGAGGTAGGGCAGGCCGGCGGCGACCAGGCGACGGATGTCCGTCGCGACGGGAGCCACGGCCTCCGCGTAGGCGGACGGCAGACCGCCGCCGACGATGACGCCGTCGATCTCGGCGAGCTGTGCCTGCGCGACGACGCCGCCCTCGCGGACCACGACGCGCACGGCCTCGATCTCACCAGCGCGCGCCACGGCGCGCTCCAGCGCAGCGGACTGCTCGAGCCCGTCCCCGTCGTGGACGACGACGATCGCGATCCGCGGGGCGAGCCGGCCGGCGACGACCGCGAGGGCGGCCGCCTCGGCGATGAACGCTGCGTAGACGGTCGACTCGGTCTCTGGGGCGGCCGGACCGCCGAGGAGGAAAACACTCACCCTGCGACCCTACCCGGCGCCCGGGCCGCGAGGGGTCCGGTCAGGCCGTGATCGTCGGCAGGGTCGACCAGGGGAAGGAGATCCACCGGTCGACGCGCTTCCACACGTAGTCCGGGCGCAGCACCGTCTGCGGCTTCTCGTACAGGGTGACCGTCCGCACCTCCGCCCCGCTGGCCTGCATGAGTTCCAGCACCATCGCGAGGGTGCGTCCGGAGTCCGAGACGTCGTCCACGAGGAGCACCCGGCTGCCAGGCAGTCCGGCCATGTCCAGCAGCGGGGGCAGGACGACGGGCTCGGGGAGCCGCGCGTCGACGCCGGTGTAGAACTCCACGTTCAACGCGCCGCACGCCTTGACGTCGAGGGCGTAGGCGATGGCACCGGCCAGGAGGAGGCCACCGCGGGCGATGGCGACGACCGAGTCGGGCCGGAACCCGCTCGCGACGATCTGGCTGGACAACTCACGGGACGCGTCACCGAACGTGGGCCAGTCGAGGACCTCTCGCTCCGGGGACGCTGCGCTGGGGTTCTCGGTCGACATCCTCCAACGCTATCCTGCCGGACCGGGCGCCTGTACCATCCCCCTCATGACGCAAGATCGGCAGGCCAACGGGGCGGCGGCCGGCGGGTGGCGGACGTCCCTCCGCGGTTCGACGGCGGGCATCACAGCGGGACTCATCGGCTGGTTGTTCCTCGTCGAGATCACGAGCGGGGTGCTGCAGGGGTACTACGTGCCGCTCATCCCCGACCTCGTCCGGCACCTCGGGGTCGTCGACGCGGACTTCAACTGGTTCGAGGCCGCCCAGCTGCTGCTGTCGGCGCTCGTGGTCCCGATCCTCGCCAAGCTCGGCGACCTGTACGGGCACAAGCGGATCCTGCTCGTCTCGACGGTCCTGACGGCCGGCGCGAGCTGGTGGCTCGTCGTCGCCGGCGACTTCTGGTCCTTCCTCGCGGCGTGGGCGCTCCAGGGGTTCTACGTCGTGTGGCTGCCCCTCGAGATCGCGCTGATCTTCGAACGCGGCCGGCGTTCCGGCACCGGGGCCTCGCAGACCCGTCGGGCCGCGGGCCTCCTCGTCGTCGCGCTCGAAGCGGGTGCCATCATCGGTGCGTTGTCCGGTGGGCGCATCCTCACGGCCCTCGGCGGCGACATCGCCGTCACGCTCATGCTCCCGGCCGTCGCCGTCACCCTCGTCTTCTTCGCCATCCTCTTCGGCGTCCCGGAGTCGGAACCGCTGCCCGGCAGGACGCTGGACCTCGCCGGCTTCGTGCTGCTCAGCCTCGCGCTCCTCCTCATCACCTCCGGCCTCACCTTCCTGCGGCTCAACGGTCCGGAGACCTGGTGGGTCTGGGCGCTCATCGGCATCGGTGTGCTGGCGTTCCTCCCCTTCGGCCGCCACGAGCTCCGGCAAGCCGACCCGGCGATCGACCTCCGCGTCCTCCGGCAGCCCACCATGTGGCCGGTGCAGCTGACCGCCGGTCTGATCGGGATCAGCCTGCTCGGCGCCCAGGCTCCGCTCAGCACCTACGCCGGCACGCCGCGCGAGAACGGCTACGGCCTCGGACTCGACGCGGGCGACATCTCCACTCTGATCGGCGCGTACCTGATCTCGATGATCGTCGGCGCCCTGCTGTTCCCACTCGTGTCACGCTGGGCCTCGCCGCGGATCGCGCTCATCGTCGCAGCGACGCTCGTCGCCGTCGGATACCTGCTGTTCCTGCCGTTCCACCTCGAGACCTGGCAGGTCTTCCTCAACATGGGGATCGCCGGACTCGGCTCGGGCGCGCTCGTGGGAGCCATGCCTGCCGCGGCAGCAGCCGCAGCGCCACGCGGCCAGACGGGTGTCGCCGCCGCGTTGACGAACACGACGAAGACGATCGGCGGGTCGTTCGCGTCGGCCGTCTTCGGTGTCGTCCTCGTGGCCGGCGCCGCCCAGGCGGTGACGGCGGGGGCGTCGAGCCTGTCCGGCTACCTGACGGTCTGGGCGATCTGCGGTGTCGGCGCGCTGGTCGCCGCCGTCCTGCTCTGCTTCGTGCCGAAGCTGGCCTTCGCCGACGCGGCTCCCGTCGACGCGGCCCTCATGCCGAGCGCCGATCCGGCCGTCGAGCGCCCGACAGGACCCTGAGCGCCGGACCGGTACCTGAGCGCCCCCTCGGTCCCTGAGCGCCCCATCGGTCCCTGAGCCTGTCGAAGGGCCTACTCCGCGACGCGCAACGGCCCCTTCGCCAGACGGTACGGGGCCGCCTGCGCGACCGGCTTGATCGTGATGTGGTCGAGGTTCACGTGGGGTGGCAGCGAGGTCGCGTGGACGATCGCCTCGGCGACGTCGTCGGCCGACAGCGGGTCGGGCACGTCCTCGTAGACGGCGTCGGCGCGCTCCTGGTCGCCGCCGAACCGGACGAGCGAGAACTCCTCCGTGTGCACCATGCCCGGGGCCACCTCGATCACGCGGATGGGTTCACCGTTGAGCTCCAGGCGGAGCACCTCGAAGAGGGCGCGCTCGGCGAACTTCGCGGCGTTGTACCCGCCGCCGCCGACGTACGCGACGTGTCCGGCGATCGACGTCACGCCGACGATGGTCGCCGCGCCGCCGTCGGGGATGCTCCGGCGGAGGATCGGCAGGAGCGCCTGCACGACCCGCTTCGTCCCGAGCACGTTGATGTCGTACATGCGCGCCCAGTCGTCGACGTCGCCGTCCTCGACGGAGGCCAGTCCGAAGGCACCGCCCGCGTTGTTGACGAGGGCGTGCGCCCCACCGAGCCCCTCGACCCGGGCCGCGAGGGCGTCGACGTCGGCCTGGACCGTCAGGTCAGCGACGACGGCCGTGCCGCCGATGTCGGCGACGAGCGTCTCGAGGCGGTCGACCCGGCGGGCCACCGCGACCACGTCCCAGCCCTCGGCCGCGAAGCGTCTCGCCGTCGCCTCGCCGATCCCTGAACTCGCACCGGTCACCACCACACGTCTCGTCGTCATGCTTCCAGGGTAGCCACGCCCCGAGGGCGTTACGTCGTGTTTCCGCGCGGTTGGACCGTCCAGGCGGGGCCGGTAGCCTCGGGGTCACGACGGACCACCGTCCTGGGACGCCCCGACGACATCGATGTCGGACCGAGCGGCCGACCGGCGGCATTCGACACCCGAGCAGCACCGACCACCCGAGCAGAGGGGACCATCCATCATGAGCGATGCCACGAACGACTGGAAGTTCGAGACGAAGCAGATCCACTCGGGAGCCGCGCCCGATCCCGTCACGAAGGCCAGGGCGACGCCGATCTACCAGACCACGAGCTACGTGTTCGACAACGCCGACCACGCGAAGAACCTCTTCGCGCTCGCCGAGTTCGGCAACATCTACACGCGTATCCAGAACCCGACGCAGGCCGTCGTCGAGGAGCGCCTCACTGCGCTCGAGGGCGGATCGGGTGCGCTCCTCCTCGCGTCCGGTCAGGCCGCCGAGGCGTCCGCCGTGCTGAACATCGCGCAGGCGGGCGACCACATCGTGTCGTCCTCCTCGATCTACGGCGGTACGTACAACCTCTTCAAGTACACGCTCGCGAAGCTCGGCATCGAGACCACCTTCGTCGAGAACCAGGACGACGCCGAGGAGTGGCGTCGCGCCGTGCGTCCGAACACGAAGCTGTTCTTCGCGGAGACCATCGGCAACCCGAAGATCAACATCCTGGACATCCGTCTCGTCGCCGACGTCGCGCACGCGGCCGGTGTGCCGCTCATCGTCGACAACACGATCGCGACGCCCTACCTCATCCGCCCCTTCGAGCACGGGGCGGACATCATCGTCCACTCGGCCACGAAGTTCCTCGGCGGCCACGGCACGGTCATCGGCGGGGTCATCGTCGACGGCGGCACCTTCTCGTGGACCGGCCACGCGGAGCGGTTCCCGGGCCTCACGACGCCGGACCCCTCGTACCACGGGGCCGTCTACACGGACGCCGTCGGAGACGCCCTCGCCTACATCATCAAGGCCCGCGTACAGTTGCTGCGCGACCTCGGTGCGGCCATCGCCCCGGCGAGCGCCTGGCAGCTCATCCAGGGCATCGAGACGCTCAGCCTGCGGATCGAGCGTCACGTGCAGAACGCCCAGCACGTCGCCGAGTGGCTCGACGCGCACCCCGACATCGCGAGCGTCAACTACTCGGGGCTGCCGTCGAGCCCCTGGTACGCCACCGCCAACCGGTACGCCCCGAAGGGGGTCGGCGCCGTGTTGTCCTTCGAGCTGAAGGGCGGCGTCGACGCCGGTCGCGCGTTCGTGAACTCGCTGAAGTTGTTCTCGCACCTCGCGAACATCGGCGACGTCCGTTCGCTCGTCATCCACCCGGCGTCGACGACGCACTCGCAGCTGTCGCCCGAGCAGCAGCTCACGGCCGGGGTCACGCCGGGTCTCGTGCGCCTCTCCGTGGGGCTCGAGAACATCGACGACATCACGGCGGACCTCCAGGCCGGTCTGACCGCCGCGAAGCAGGTCGTCGAGGCCGCCCGGGTCTGATCCCGTCCGGGGTGTGCCAGCGCGATGCGCTGACGCGAGCGCACCCCACCACCGCGAGCGCGGGTCTCCAGAGACCCGCGCTCGCGTCGTTCGCGTGTCGCACGCGCCGGTTCCGGGTCGCTCGGGCCGAGACAGAAGCGCCGAGGCCGACGGGCGTGCGCTCGCGTCAGCGCACCGCGCCGACCACCACCGAACCGGTGACGTAACACGGCCGGTCGGCGCGCCAGGGCACGCCACAATGGAGACCTATGGACTGGCAGATCCCGGAAGACAGTGTGCCCTCCCGCTTCGTGACCGAAGCCGAGGTCGGCGCCCTGCTCGCGAACCCGCCCTCGAGCGGCGCGTGGCGGGACGGCGACCGCCCGGGCGACCGGTTGTTCGCGCCGCTCGGCCGCCTCGACTTCGAGCACGGCGGCAGCATCCCGCACGCCAGGCTGGCCTACGAGACCTGGGGCACCCTCGACGACGACGGCGGGAACGCGGTCCTCGTGCTCCACGCCCTCACCGGCGACAGCCACGTGCTCGGCTCCGCAGGCAACGGGCACGCGACGGCCGGTTGGTGGGCCGGCGTCGTCGGCCCCGGCCTCGCCGTCGACACGGACCGCTGGTTCGTCGTCGCACCGAACATGATCGGCGGTTGCCAGGGCAGCACCGGCCCCTCGTCCTTCGCCCCCGACGGCGTCGAGTGGGGTTCCCGGTTCCCGTACACCTCCGTCCGCGACCAGGTGGAGGCGCAGCACCGGCTCCTCGGACACCTCGGCCTCGACCGGTGGGCCGCCGTCATCGGTGGGTCGATGGGCGGCATGCACGCCCTCGAGTGGGCCGTCACCCACCCGGACCTCGTCGAGCGCCTCGCCGTGATCGCGGCTCCCCCGGTGACGACGGCCGACCAGATCTCCTTGAACTTCGTCCAGCTCGAGGCGGTGCGGACCGACCCGAACTTCCAGGGCGGCGACTACTACGACGCGCCCGACGGCGACGGTCCGCACCGCGGGCTCGCCCTCGCCCGTCGCATGGCGCTGCTCAACTACCGCAGTCCGGGTGAGTTGAACGCGCGGTTCGAGCGCAGCTGGCAGTCGAGCGTCAGCCCGCTCGGCCGGGGCGGACGCTTCGCCGTGGAGTCCTACCTCGACTTCCACGGCAACAAGTTCACGCGTCGGTTCGACGCCGGAAGCTATGTGACGCTCGTCGAGGCGATGAACTCGCACGATGTCGGGCGCGACCGCGGTGGGGTCGGGGCCGCGTTGCGCGGCTATCCGGGGCCGTCGCTCGTCCTCGGGATCGACAGCGACCGGCTCTTTCCGGTCAGCGGGCAGGAGGAGATCGCCCTGCACCTCTCGGGCAACCTCGACGGCACCCGACCGGCGGTCTTGCGGTCCGATTTCGGACACGACGGATTCCTGATCGAGAACGCCTTGGTCGGCCCGCACCTGAGCCGACTCCTCGACGTCTGACGACCGACACCGGGCCACCCGACACTCGTTCCGTTGCGCGTGCGTCACCCGATAAGGTGACTCCTCAGAGGAGCGTGAGCATGGAACGCGAGGCGAGGACCAAGCGACGTCTACTGCGGCGCACGACCCGCTTGTTCGGGCTCTCCGGATGTGTCACCGCCGCCATGATCCTCAGTGTCCCCGGGGTCGTCTCCGGCGGGCGATACGCCGCTGTGCTCCTCCTCGTCGCCATGCTGGCGATCGCACACATCGCCGCCGAGCAGTACGACGATCCGCGCTGGCTCGCCCTGGTCTTCGTCGCCGGCGTCGTCTCGGTCGTGTTCGTCGGCCTCTCCGACGGCGGTACCGGCAGTGTCGGTCAGGCGGGCGCCATCGCCGCCATCGCCTCCCTCGGGATGGGGGCGATCGCCGCGAGACTCGTGCCGTTCCGCCGCGCCTGGCCGTTGCTGCTCGGGGCGTTCCTCCTGACCGCCGTCGCGATCGTCGTCGTCACCGGGGCGACCAACCTCACGATCCCCACGATCGGCCTTACCGCGGCCGTCTGGGTGACGATCGGAGCGTTCGGCGGGTGGCTCGACTCGAGCGTGCCCCGACTCATCCGACGCGTCGACAACATCGGCAGCGCGTACAACGCGGAACGGCTCGCGAGCCAGGCCGAGTCGCAACGGCGGCAGGACGCACGGCTCCTCCACGACACCGCGCTCGCGACCCTCACGCTCCTCGCGCACTCGGGGCGAGGGGTCGACGCCACCGCCCTCCGTTCGCAGGCACGGAACGACGCGCACCTGCTCCGGAGCCTCCGGCTCGGTGAAGAGCTCAGTCCCGTCTCCTCCGGCACCTACATCCTGCAACGGAGTGCCGACTTCACCCTCGACGAAGGCATCGAAGCCGTGACGGACCGCTTCGCCGGGCTGGGCCTCACCGTCAACGTCTACGGCGGTGGCCAGGCGAACCTCGACCCCCGGGTGCGCGAAGCCTTCCTCCTCGCCCTCGGCGAATGCCTCGAGAACGTACGGCGTCATTCCGGCGTGGATTCGGCCGACGTCACCGTCTCCATCGATGAGCAGACCGCCAGGCTCCTCATCACCGACACCGGGAGCGGGTTCGATCCGACAGCGGTACCGGACGGTCACCTCGGCGTCGCTGAATCGGTCGTCGCGCGCATCCAGGAGGTCGGCGGCCAGGCACGCGTGTTCTCCGCCCCGGGTGCCGGCACGACCGTGATCCTGGAGGTCCCGCAGGCATGAGCATCGACAGTCTCGCCGCCGCCTCCGGGCCCACCCGCCGGTACCGGCACCGGCGCGCATTGGACCGTCAGCGGTCGTCGCTCGGGACGAGACAGCTGGGGATCGGGCTGTCGGTGTCCGGTCTCATCCTCGTCGCCTACGCGGCGATCCGGTTCGTCGAGTCGTTCTGGCACTACCCACGGCCGCTCCTCACCGTGGTGGCCTGGCTCCTCCTCGCCGGCGCGGTCGCGTCCACCTTCCTCCTGCTCCGCCGTTCCGCGTTCCACCTCTCGGACCGGTTGTTCGTCGCGCTGCTGATCGAGCTGGTGGTGGTCGCCACCCTCGACCTGGCGAGCGTGTGGAGCCGCGACGCCGTCGGGGTGTATCCGACGGCCGCCGCGGCCGTCGGTGGCGTGCTGCTCGCCGTCGTGACCCTCCGGCCCGCGCGCGACGTCGCCGCGGCGACCGTGGTGCTCGGGCTCCTGCTCGTCGGGTCCATCCTCACCATCACGCGGACGCAGAGCCCGACGCTCGGGGCTGAGTTGATCTTCGCCGCGATCGCCGTCGTGCCGCCGCTCATCGCCTGCGCGATCGTCTCCCAGTACCGCCGGATCGTCCGCCTCGAACTCGACCGGGTCATGGTCGCCTCGACCGTCGCGAGCGTCCGCGACGCCCTCGGGTTCTTCGACTCCGAGGAGCTCGTCGCGCTGGACCTCGAGGCCGAGGAGTTGTTCGACGGGGTCGCCGACGGCTCCGTCGACCTCCCGCTCAGTCCCGAGCTCGCCGCCCGCGCCTCCCGCCTCGCCACGGAGCTCCGCCGCCACCTCATGTCGGAGGGCAAGGAGACCTGGCTCGAGCACGCGTTCCAGGAGTCGTCCGTGCTGTCCGAGCGCGCGACCCTGCGCGATCCCGAACGGCTGGCGACCTATCTCGCAACGGATCAGCGGGATGGCCTGCTCTCTGCAGTATGGTTGCTCCTCGGGGAAGCAGACGCGCAGACTGCCACAGCTGTGCTGACGCTCGGGCCGGTCGACCGCTCCGAACGACAGGGCCGTCCGGGAGCACTCACCCTCCCGATCGTCCTCGAAGCGAGCGGGGTGCAGCGCGCCAAGGTGGATCCCGCGGTTTGGGAAGCACTCGGACGAGTGGGCTCCTCTTCGGACACGTACCAGAAATCCCGCATCAGGATCGACATCGACAGCACCGTCGACAATCCCGCTGCGGGCCAGCGGAAAGGGGAACGTCAATGACGTCACAGGAGTCACGGATCAGGGTCGGCATCGTCGATGACCACCGGATGCTGCTCGGCGCGCTCACCGAATGGATCAGGAGCGTCGCCGACGACATCGAACTCGTCGTCGTCACCCCCTCGTGGCCGGAACTCCTGACGCACCCGGCCTTCCCCGTCGACGTCCTCCTGCTCGACGTCGACCTCAAGGACAACGTCCCGGTGGCCGTGAAGCTCGCGACGCTGAAGACCACCGGGGTCACCACCGTCCTCATGAGCACGTACAGCGACCCGGCCGTGGTGCGCGAGGCCCTGGCGGCCGGCGCGCTCGGCTACCTCGCGAAGAGCGAGGACGCGGAGACCATCGTGCACGCACTCCGCGCGGCATCCCGTGGCGAGTCGTACATCTCCCCGGAGCTCGACCTCGCGCTCGCGAGCGGCGCGTCCGGGACGGGACCCCGCCTCAGCGCGCAGGAGCGTCGGGTCATGGCCCTGTACGCCGCCGGTGAGCCGGTGAAGATGGTGGCCGAGAGCCTCGGGATCTCCGACGAGACGGCGAAGAGCTACCTCAAGCGCATCCGGGAGAAGTACCGCAACGCGGGTATCGACGTCGGCACGAAGGTCGCGCTGCGGAAGCGCGCGATCCTCGACGGCATCATCGTCGACTAGCCGCTCCGATCACGGCCCAGGCGCCCCTTCCCCGATGGCGGGAGGGGCGCCTGTTCCGTCTTCAGACGGGGATCGGCGCCGTCGGCGGATTGCGGTCCGCGACGCGTCGGTCCTCGGTCTCGTTCGCCCTGGCGAGCTCGCGTGCGAGCTGACGTCGCTCCACCCGGAAGCTCGTGATCACGATCACCAAGCCGACGCCCGTCAGCACGACACCCGTCCACACCGGGGCGAGGTAGCCGAGGCCGCCGGCGATGACGAGCCCGCCGAGGAAGGCCCCGAGGGCGTTCCCGATGTTGAGGGCGGAGTGGTTGAGCGCCGCGGCGAGCGACTGGCTGTCGCCGGCGACGTCCATGAGTCTCGTCTGGATGGCCGGCCCGAGCCCCTGCGAGGCGAAGCCGACGGCGAAGACGAACAGGAACATGGTCGGCGTCCATGACGCGGTGAGCGCGAGCGCGGTCAGCACGACGATCATCAGGCTGAAGAACACGATGAGCGCCCGCTTCACGCCGCGATCGGCGAGGTGTCCGCCCACGAGGTTGCCGATCGTCATGCCGACACCCATCGTCGCCAGGGCCCACGGCACGAGTGATGCGGACTCACCAGCCACCTCCGTCACGAGCGGGGCGAGGTAGCTGTAGACGGCGAAGAGTCCACCGAACCCGATGGATCCGAAGCCGAGCACGAACCACACCTGGCTCCGCCGGAACACCCGGAGCTCCCGTCGCATCGTCTGCTGCGGGTTCCCTGCCTGGACGGGCACGGCGAACCAGATGGTGACCGTCGCGAGCGCGAAGATCGCGGTGACGATGAGATAGGCGGATCGCCAGCCGAACTCCTGGCCGACCCAGGTGGCGAACGGCACACCGATCACGTTGGCGATCGTCAGCCCGGTCATGACGAGCGCGACGCCCTTGCCCCGCTTGCCCGGTCCCATGAGACTCGCGGCCACGAGCGCCGCCATCCCGAAGTAGGCGCCGTGCGGGAGCGCCGCGACGAAGCGGGCCAGCAGGACGAGGCCGAAGCTCGGCAGCAGCGCGGACGCGAGTGTGCCGACGGTGAACGCGACGCCGAGCCAGAGGAGCACGGTCTTGCGGCGGTAGCGGGCGACGAGTGCGGCGATCGTCGGGGCTCCGACGACCACACCGAGCGCGTAGGCGGTGATCAGCCAGGCGGCCTGGGCGTTCGCCTGCTCCTGGCTGCGCGCGGCGAGCTCCGGGAGGAGGTCGGTGGCGATGTTCGGCAGCAGCCCCATCGCGACGAACTCGGTGGTACCGATGCCGAAGGCACCCACGGCGAGCGCGAGGATGGCAAGACGAATGCGGGTCGGCGACAGCTGCGTCGACCCGTCCATGATGGTGGGCATGGATCGAGTGTACGCGAATCCTCGAATCGATTCGAGTCCCATCCGCGGACGAGCGGTGGAGGCACCCCGCAGGGATCAGCCGTCGTTGTCGAGCGCGGCGTCGAGCCGATCGAGCTTGGCCGTCAGCTCGCCCGTGTAGCCGGGCCGGATGTCGGCCTTCAGGACGAGGGAGACGCGGCTCCCGTAGGCGCCGACCGCTTCGGTGGCCTCCTTGATGACGGCGAACACCTCGTCCCACTCCCCCTCGATCGTCGTGAACATCGAGTCGGTCCGGTTCGGCAGTCCCGACTCACGGACGATCCGGACGGCCGCTGCGACGGCGTCGTGGACGGATCCGTCCGACTTGCCGGTGCCGCTGGGTGCGACGGAGAAGGCGACGAGCATGGGTCACTCCTTGAGGGTTCGAGCATGGACACGGACGGCATCCGAAGACGACACCGCGTCGTCCTCGGGGTGGGCGGGGGCGAAGAGCGCGTGGACGGCCCACCCGGCGAGGACCAGGTAGGCGAGGTTGCGGACGGTCAGCACCGTCACGAGCACCGGATCGACGTTCAACAGCCACAGGTACAGGTACGGGTACACCAGCTGTGTGAGCGCCGCGATCACCAGGGTGATCACCGCCGGTGCGATGAAGCGCCGACGCTGGAGCACGAGCCCGAGGATCACCGGTGCCGCCAACCACATCGCGAACTGCGGTGACCCCACCTTGTTGAACACGATGAGCGTGAGGACGAACAGGAGCGCGAGCGGCGCCAGCACGGTCACGAGGGGGCGCCCGGTCCGGACGGCGAGGACACCCAGCAGCACCACACCCGCGACGGCGATCGCGAGCAACGGCGTCATGACGGCGATCGCGGTGTCGACGCCGGGACCGGTCACCTGGAAGGTCAGGATGTCGCGGTCGTAGTAGACGAAGCTCTGCGGCACGCGGAGGACGGCCAGCCAGAGGTACGCGTTCCCGATGAGGGACTCGATCTGCAGGCCACGACCGGTCTGCTCCGTCACGAAGCTCACCGCGTTCGCGCCGCCGAGGAGCAGCCCCACCCCGAGCACGACCGCCGAGGTCGCCGCGGCGGCGGCCACCACCCGTCCGCGGTGCCGGTGGGCCAGGACGATCGCGCCGACGAGCGCCGCCGGCCAGATCTTCATCCAGGCGGCGATCGTAAGGAGGACCGCGGCGACGCGCGGGCGTCCGGCGACCCAGAGGAGTCCGACGATCGCGATCGGCACGGTCACCGAGTCGATCCGTGCGAGGGCGATCGGTCCGAGCAGCAGCAGGAACGCGAGCCACCACCCCGCCGCGATCAGCCGTGGCCGCGAGTGACCGTTGCCGAGCAGCACCGCGAAGGCGCCGGCGTTCAACACGCTCACCATGAGCAGCCATCCGACGCCGTACCCGGCGCTGCCGAGCAGGAGCGGGATCAGCATGGGCACGATCGCGAGGATCGGATAGACCCAGGGTTCGTCGACGGCGGGGATGGGGCCGCCCGCCGTCGCCTGCTCCACCCACGGGCGGTACACGAGGACGACGTCGCCGAGCGGGAGCCCCTCGGCCACGAGGCAGAGCCAGCCGACGAGGAGATGCACGAAGCCGAACCCGCACCAGAGGACCCAACGCCGCATCACGTGGACCATCCTAGGCTCGCGCACGGCGTCGGGGCCGATCCGCCACTCGCGCGGCGGTCGACCCCGACGGGTGCGGCCTGGTGCCGATCAATACCCGCTGAAGGCGTCGGTGTGGACCCGGCCCACGCCGATGCCGCGCAATGCGGGCTTCAGGGCGTCGACCATGGCCGGGGGTCCGGAGATGAAGACGTCGCGGGAGGCCAGGTCCGGGACGGCCTCCGCGAGGCGCTCGTGGTCGAGTCGGCCTGGGCCGAGGGTGCGCCAACCCGCGGGCAGCGCGGCGTCCGCCGGCGGCCCGACCACGAGCACCGGTGTCCCCCAGGTCTCGAGCTCTGCGGCGTAGGCGAGCTCCTGCGGATCGGACACGACGTAGACGAGGACGATGTCGCGCTTCTCGGCTCGCAGATGCAGCCGGGACAACTGGCTGGCGAACGGCGTGATCCCGATCCCGGCGGCGATCAGCAGGACGGGCTTGGCCGGATCCTTCGGCAGGACGAAGTCGCCCCACACCCCGGTGGCCGAGAGGCTCGCGCCGACGGGCAGTGCGCTCAGCGCCCGCTTGAAGCTGCTGGCCCGCTCCGGGACCCGCATCGCCACGCGGATCGTCCGATCGTCGTCGGGCGGGGACGAGATGCTGAACATGCGCCGCGAACCCCTGACGTCCGCGCCGCGGTGCGGCAGTGACAGTTCGAGGTACTGGCCGGCCGCGAAGGGCACCGGCCGCTTCGAGCTGAACCGGTACTCGACTGCCGTCGGGGTGAGCGTGCGCGTCCCCTCGAGCGTCAGCCGCATCCCACGGCGGCGGGCGACGGCGAACGCGAGCACGTTGCCCACGATGAGCGCGAGTTCCGGGGTCGACGCCACCTGACCGAGCATGAACGGGATGGAGAACAGCACCGCGACGATCGCGGCCTCGCCGAGCTGCTGCCAGCGCCGGGGCGGCAGGGTCAGCGGCTCGGTCAGCATGAACGCGGCGAGGAAGAGGATCGGGTAGGACGTGAGCGGGGCGAGCAGCGCAGGTACGACCTCCTGACCGCCGACGACGAGTCGGACGGTCACGAGCGCCCAGGAGAGCACGATGAAGACGAGCGCCATCGTGAGTCGCTTGGTGCGGACGAGGACGAGGCCGCCGAGGACGACCACCGCGGGCAGCAGCCACGGGTTGGCGACCCACCAGACCGACGGCGACACCCCGGGGAGGACGACGTAGCTCGCGATGACGCTCGACACGAGGGCGGCGAGGGCGGCCGGGTTGAAAATGTGCCGGCCGCGGATCGCGAGCAGGTACTTCGACGCGGACCCGACCGTCGCCGCCAGGGCGATCCAGGCCAGCGCGGCCGGATCGCTCGTCGGCCACAGGATGAAGAACAGCAGGAGCGAGGTGATGATCGACGACTCGCTGTGCGGGCGCACCTGGAACAGGGCGCCGAACAGACGGTTCGTCAGGTACCCGACGACGAGCAGCGTGGCCAGCGTCGCGAGCAGTTCGAGCGGTTTGTAGAACACCTGGCCGAACAGTGACAGCACGAACGCGTAGATCGCGAGGGTGCCGAGCGAGAGCGTCACGAGGCGGTACATGGTGACCCGTCCGAGGACGGTGTCGAAGAAGTAGCCGATGCGGCCGTTCATGTGCGGTCTGCTTTCTGGATGATGGTGGCACCGGGGTGGGACCCGACGGTGCGTGACTCAGGTGAAGAGCTCGCCGGGGAAGCCGGCGGACCGATCCGTGAGGCCGCTGGTGAACATGCGGACGCTCTCGCAGGCGAAGGCTCCGCTGAGCGACTCGTGATCGGTGAAGAACAGGGCGGTGGCGAGGCCGTCGGCGACCATCGCCTGCCCGGCGGTGACCCACGTCGCCGCAACCGTCGCCGTCGGTTCGCCCGTCCGGCCGTCGATGACGTGGTGGAGGCCCTCGCCCCAGGCGCGACGGTTGACGGCTGACGCGCAGAGGGCGCCGGACTCGATCGTCGCGACCCCGATGGCCTTCCGCGGGTCGTAGGGGTGCTCGAGCGCGATCCGGAGCGGTTCCGGGGCGCCGCTCCCGTGCTCGTGTCGCAGGTCGCCCGAGGCGTCGATGGTGAAGGCCTCGTGCCCGTGCTCGACGAGGACGTCGGCGACGAGGTCGACGAGTCGGCCCTTGCCCGCCGCACCGATGTCGATCACCAGCGGGCGGTCCGTCTCGAGCACCTCGCCGTCCCACCGGGCCACGTCGTCCCAGGCCGGCGCGGCGAGCGCCGGCCCCTGCGGGACGAGCGTGTACGCGGCGTCGTACCCGAGCCGTTCGAGGGACGCTCCGATGAACGGGGTCATGGCGCCACCGGTGACATCGTGCAGGCGGCGGTAGGTGTCGAACAGGGCGATCGCGTCGTCCCTGGCGTCGTCCGGGAAGGCCGTCGAGACGGGGCCCTGGGCGAACCGGGCGACGAACGCGTCGCTCCGGAACCGCGACCAGGTGCGGTCGAAGCGGTCGATGCGCGCGGCGACGGCCTCGGCGGTCTCCGGCTCGAGTGGCAGCACGGTGTCGAGTTCCCAGCCGGTGCCGATCGCGTCGAAGCGCAGCGTCGTCTCGCTCATCGTGCGGCCGACCTGGCGGCTCAGCCCTTCGCTTCGGTCTTGATCGTGTCGATGGCGGCGTTGAACCCGCCGCTCGTGAGCGAGGAGCCGGCGACCTTGGAGACCTTGAGGCCGTCGATGTCCTTGCCGACGACCTCGCCGGCGATGCCGGAGATGAACTCGGCCTGGTACCGCTTGCTGTTCGCGCTCTCGGCGTGCGAGACGACGTCGACGGCGGTGACCTTGTCCTCGGCGAGCGTCACCGTCACCGTGATCGACTCGGTGCCGTTCGGCGACTGGTAGCTGCCGTCGGCGGTGTAGGAGCCGTCCTTGTAGTCGGTGGAGCCGGTCCCCGTCGCCGCGCCGGCGTCGCTGGTGGCCTCCGGGGTGGACGAGCTCTTGGCGTCCGGCGTGGTGGTCGTGGTCGTGCTCCCGGCGTCGGCTGCCGAGCAACCGGCCAGGCTGCCGATGAGGGTGAGACCGGTGAGCGCCGCGAACGTCGTCTTCTTCGCGGCCACGGAGAGCCGTGGCGTCCGTGCGGGGAGCTGGGTGGTGGTGGGGTTGCGCATCGTTCAATCTCCTCGGGCGATGTGGAGGCCGGGTGCCGGCCGCCGCGGCGAGGTCCCTGCCGCGGTGGCTTCAGTGTCCTGAGCTTCCCTATGGGCGAGCTATGAGCGTTCTGGGAGTTGTCCGCCGTCTGTCGGGTGACACGCGCTCAGGAGAGGAGACCGTGCACGACGCCGCGGACGGCCTGGGACACGTCCAGCGCGGCGAGCGGGCCGTCGACGGCGGCTGCATCCCCGGCGGCGGCGTGGATCAGCACCCCGCTCGCGGCGATGCTCGCGAGCGAGGCCGGGTCGGCGAGGACGCGCTCCGCGTTGGTGGCCACGAGTGCCCCGATGATCCCGGCCAGCGCATCCCCGGTGCCGGCGGTCGCGAGCCAGGGCGATCCTCCGGCGACGGTGATCGCCTCGCCGTCGGGCGACACGACATGGGTGGTCCCGCCTTTCAGCACCACGACGATGCCGAGTCGAGCCGCGACGTCCGCGGCGTACGGCACCGGTTCAGCGCGGATCGCCTCGACATCGGCCGGACTCCCGAGGCCGCTCAGCATGGTCGCCAGCTCCCCGACGTGCGGCGTCGCGACGATGCGCCACGACTCGTCGACCCCGAACGCACGTTGGTGGGCCCCGGCCGTGACGCGACGGAGGGATCCAGCGTCGGCGACGACCGGTTCACCGCCGTGCAGGGCGGCGTCGAGGAGCGCGCTCTCCACCCGGGTGAGCTTGCCGGGGTCCATGCCGGAGCCGATGAGCCAGGCCTGGACCCGGCCCTCCGCCGTCACGACCTCCGGCCGTCGCTGCAGCACGAGCTCGGTCGGGCGGTCCGCGCCGAGGTAGCGGACCATGCCGACGCCGGTGCGGATCGCCGCCTCGACACCGATGACGGCTGCGCCCGGGTAGTGGTCGGATCCGGTCACGATCCCGAGCACGCCTCGGGAGTACTTGTCCGATTCGGCGTCGGGCACGGCGATCCAGTGACGTGCGTCGGCAGGGGTCCAGTGTCGGGGTTCGGCCATGCCTTCACCCTAGCCAGTCACCGCCGACCGGGACGGGAATCGCAGCGGCCCCCGCGACGTTGCGCCAGAGGCGACACCCCGTCGCCCGTCCCAGAGGAGTTCCGTGCCCGCACTGTTCGATCCGATCACCATCCGCGACCGCAGCATCCCCAACCGCCTGTGGGTCGCCCCGATGTGCCAGTACAGCGTGACCGCCGAGGACGGCGTCCCGACCGACTGGCACCTCATGCACCTCGGCCAGTTCGCGGCGGGCGGCTTCGGGCTCGTCATCTCCGAGGCGGCGGCCGTCAGCCCGGAGGGACGGATCACCCCGCAGGACGCCGGGATCTGGAACGACGAGCAGCGCGACGCCTGGCGCCGCATCACCGCGTTCATCGTCGAACAGGGCGCCGTCCCCGGCATCCAGCTCGCGCACGCCGGCCGGAAGGCCTCCACCTTCGCCCCGTGGGGCACCGACGGCACGGGCAGCGTCCCGCTCGACCAGGGTGGGTGGCCGACGGTGGCCCCGTCAGCCGAGGCCTTCCCCGGATACGACGTCCCCGCCGCGCTCGATGAGGCAGGCATCGATCGCGTCGTCGACGACTTCCGCGCTGCAGCGGTCCGATCCGTCGACGCCGGCTTCCAGG
This sequence comes from Plantibacter sp. Leaf314, assembly GCF_001423185.1. Lineage (NCBI taxonomy): Bacteria > Bacillati > Actinomycetota > Actinomycetes > Micrococcales > Microbacteriaceae > Plantibacter > Plantibacter sp. Leaf314. Next base: position 257,434 of record NZ_LMOB01000002.1, read on the forward strand.
TCGTGGAACTGCACGCCGCACACGGGTACCTCCTCCACCAGTTCCTCTCCCCGCTCGTCAACCACCGCGAGGACGCCTACGGCGGGTCGCTCGAGGATCGCGCCAGGCTCCTGCTCCGCGTCGTCGAGGCCGTCCGTGCCGTGCTGCCCGACGGCATGCCGCTGTTCATCCGGTTCTCCGCGACGGACTGGGTGGACGACGGCTGGGACGAGCATCAGACCGCGACCGTCGCCGCCTGGTGCGCCGAGCGGGGTGCGGACTTCTTCGACATCTCCACCGGCGGTGCCGTCGGTGGCGTCCGGATCCCGCTCTCCCCCGGGTACCAGGTGCCGTTCGCGGCGCACATCGGTTCCACCGGTGTCGACACCAGCGCGGTCGGACTCATCACCGACGCCCAGCAGGCGGCGGCCATCGTCGCCGACGGCCAGGCGGAGGCGGTCATGGTCGCGCGCGAAGCCCTGCGCGACCCGCACTTCGCGCTGCGCGCCGCCTCGGAGCTCGGTGTGGACGTCGCCTGGCCCGGCCAGTACGAACGGGCGAAGCCGCGCGGCTGACCACGCGGTCCACGCCAGGACGGCCCGCACGCGATCGCGTGCGGGCCGTCCTGTCTGTTGCGTGGGCGATGCCGGTCAGCGGCGCCTCGTGGCGTCCTGCACCTCGCCGACCAGTTCCTCGATGATGTCCTCGAGGAAGAGCACGCCGGTCGTGGCGCCGGCCTCGTCGAACACCCGCGCCACGTGGGCGCCGGACCGACGCATGGTCGTGAGGGCGTCCTCGACGTCCGATCCCTCGAACACCGACACGAGCTGACGGATGTGCTTCGCCGGTACCGGGCGCTCTTCGTCGCCGGTGCCGTCGAGGTCGTCGTACCGCAGCACGTCCTTGAGGTGGAGGTAGCCGATCGGGACCGACTCCTCGTCCACGATGACGTACCGCGAGTACCCGTACTTCGCGACGGCGCGCTCGACGTCCGAGGGGGTGGCCTCCTCCGTCAGGGTGATGAGGCTCGTGAGTGGAAGGGCCACGTCGTGGACCTTCTTCTCGGTGAACTCGAACGCGGCGACGAGCGCACCGGTGGCGTCCGTGAGCACGCCCTCGCGCGTCGACTGGTCGACGATCGTCGCGACCTCGTCGAGTGTGAAGGCGCTGGCCGCCTCGTTCTTCGGCTCGACCCGGAACAACCGGAGGACGGCGTTCGCGATCGCGTTCAGCGAGACGATGATCGGTCGGAAGACCCGCGCGACGAACACGAGCGGCGGTGCGAGCAGCAGCACCGCGCGATCGGGGATCGAGAAGGAGAGGTTCTTCGGGACCATCTCGCCGAAGACGACGTGCAGGTACGACACGAGCAGCAGCGCGATGACGAACGCCACCGTGCCGATGGTCTCCTCCGGCCAACCGGTGAGTGCGAGCGGCACCTCGAGGAGGTGGTGGATCGCGGGCTCCGAGACGTTCAGGATGAGGAGCGAACAGACGGTGATGCCCAGCTGGCTCGTCGCCAGCATGAGCGTCGCGTGCTCCATGGCCCAGAGGGCGGTCTTGGCACTCCGGCTGCCCTGCTCCGCGAGCGGTTCGATCTGCGAACGTCGTGCGGAGATGACCGCGAACTCGGCGCCGACGAAGAAGGCGTTCGCGAGCAGCAGCACGACGAGCCAGGCGATTCCTGCCCAGTCGCTCATGCGTCACCACCTTCCTCCGTGGGGACGGGTCTCGGGGTGAATCGGATCCGGTCGATGCGGCGGCCGTCGAGTCGTTCGACGCGGAGGGTGCCGTCCTCGAGCTCGATGACGTCGCCGGAGACGGCGAGGCGTCCGAGCTCACTCATGACGAAGCCGGCCACGGTCTCGTACGGACCGTCCTCCGGTACGCGCACACCGGCGCGCTCGAGGAGTTCGTCGGGACGGAGGCTGCCGGGGAAGGTGGTGGAGTCCCGTCCGCGGACGACGCCGGCGCGCGACCGGTCGTGTTCGTCGGCGACCTCACCGACGAGCTCCTCGACGAGGTCCTCGAGCGTGGTGACGCCGGCCGTGCCGCCGTACTCGTCGACGACGACGGCCATCTGGTAGCCGCGCCCGCGCAGTTGCGAGAGCAGGACGTCGAGCTTCATCGTCTCGGGGACGCGGAGCGCCGGCGACTGCAGCGCCGAGACCGGCACCTGACCACGCCGGTCGCGGGGCACCGCGATGGCCTGTTTGACGTGCACGACACCGGTGATGTCGTCGGCGTCGGCATCGGTCACCGGGAAGCGGGAGTGCCCGGTCGCCCGTGCAAGCGCGAGCACCGCCTGAGCGGGCTCCCCCCGCTGGATCGAGGCGACGCGGGGGCGCGGCGTCATGACGTCGGAGGCGTCGAGGTTGGAGAAGCGGAGCGTGCGGTTCAGGAGGGTCGCGGTGTCGGCCTCGAGGGTGCCCTCGAGCGCGGAACGGCGCACGAGCGAGGAGAGCTCTTCGGCCGTCCGAGCTCCGGACAGCTCCTCCTTGGGCTCGATGCCCACCGACCGCAGGAGCCCGTTGGCGCTGCCGTTCAGCACGACGATGGCCGGCTTGAACACCCAGGTGAACGCGGTCTGGAACGGCACGACGAACTTGGCCGTCTGCCGTGGCAGTGCGAGCGCGAAGTTCTTCGGGACGAGCTCCCCGACGATCATGCTGAGCAGCGTGGCCACGGTGATGGCGACGATCGTCGCGACGACGGCCACGACGGCCTCGGGGATGCCGAGCGCTCCGAGCGGACCGGCGAGCATCGAGGAGAGCGCCGGCTCCATCGTGTACCCGGTGAGGAGCGTGGTGAGGGTGATGCCGAGCTGCGCGCTCGACAGGTGCGTCGACGTGATCTTGAGCGCCGCGATCGTCATCGTCAGGCGGCTCTCACCGCGATCGCGGCGGGCCTCGAGGTCCGCGCGGTCGAGGTTCACGAGGGCGAACTCGGAGGCGACGAAGAAGCCGGTGCCGATCGTCAGGACGAGGCCGACACCGAGCATGATCCACTCAGACATGCCGGTCCTGTCCGAGCTGACCGGTCGACGCCGGACGGAGGGAACGGCCGCCGGATCGAGCCGACGGCGCAGTGGGTCGGATCAGGTCGAAGCGGGGATGGTGGCCGGGGGATCTGTCTGAAGGAGGGTCGTCCATTGTGCGGACGAGTCTATCGGACTTCCGTCGCCGTGGACCCCGGATTCCCGGGGTTCTTCTCAGCTTCGTCGGTGCCGACGCGACGCCGCGCGGCGCGTGTCTGGCGGCGGCGCAGGAGGAGGAACCGGAGACCGATGAGCCCCGCCGCGAGCGCCGGCACCCCACCGGAGACGATCATGCCGACGTGCGCTCCGGCGACCTCCACGATCCACCCCATGAGCGGACCGCCGATCGACTGCCCGCCGAGCAGCACGAGGATGTAGAGCGACATGACCCGTCCGCGGATCGCCACGTTCGACGACAGCTGGACGAGTGAGTTCGCGGCGGTGATGAAGAGGAGGTTCGCGACGCCGCCGGCGACGAGCAGGAGCGCGAACGGGATGAGCACGGGCATGGCCCCTGCGGCTGCCTGCAGGACGCCGACCGACGCCGCCGCCACGATCACCATGCGGAGGTTCACCCCGCCGCGCCGTGTCGAGGCGAGGGCGCCGGTGAGCGCGCCGACCGCCACGAGGGAGTTGAGGAATCCGTAGCCGCTCGCACCGATGTCGAAGACGTCCGAGGCGTAGGCCGCCAGGAGGACGGGCAGGTTGAAGGCGAACACCGACATGAAGGCGACCATGATGACGGTCCACCGGATCGCCGGCTTCCGCATCGCGTAGCCGAGCCCCTCCTTGAGCTGCCCCTTCGCCTTGGCGAGCACGGGTGTCGGGACCAACTCGGAGACTCGCATGAGGGCGAGGGTGAGGACGACGCCCGAGCAGGCGAGCGCGTTGATCGCGAACGACCATCCGGACCCGACGGCGGTGATGAGGATGCCGCCGACCGCCGGTCCGACGAGCTGCCCCAGTTGGAACACGGCGGAGTTGAGGCTGATCGCGTTGCGCAGCCTGGCGGGTCCCACGAGCTCGTTGACGAACACCTGACGAGCCGGGTTGTCGACGACGGTGACGAGCCCCAGCATGAAGGCGATGACGTAGATGTGCCACACCTCGACGGCGCCGCTCAGCGTCAGGATCGACAGCGCCACCGCGAGTGCGGCGGCGAGCGACTGCGTGATCATGAGCAGCACGCGCTTGGAGTAGCGGTCGGCGATGACACCGCCGAGCAGGCCGAAGAGGAGCATCGGCGCGAACTGCATGGCGACGGTGATCCCGACGGCCGCGACGCTGCCGGAGAGTTCGAGGACGAGCCAGTCCTGTGCGATGCGCTGCATGCCGATCGCGGTCGTCGCCACGATGTGCCCGATCGTGAAGAGCCGGAAGTTCGGGACGCGGAGCGAGGAGAAGGTGTCCCGCCAGGCGGGACGCTCCCCCACGATCGGCATGGGTGCGGTGGGTGGTGGCGGAGCGACGGCGGTGTCGGAGGGAGGGGTCACGGAGAGAGCCAGCGTTTCGTATGTCGAGTGCGTGTCGTATGGGTGGAGCCCGGCCGGGGCCTGAGGCTCCCCTCCACGCTATTGCCGAGCCCACCATTTCCGAGCAGGATGGTCCCTATCAGTCCTATTCGATTCCCGAATGATCGGTGACCCATGTTCGACCCGGCGCTCCTCCGCACCTTCCTGGCCGTCGCCGAGACGCGGAACTTCACCAGGGCGGCCGCGCAGCTCGGGTTGAGCCAGCCGACGGTCAGCCAGCAGATCCGCCGCCTCGAGGAGGCCGCGGGGCGCTGGCTCGTGGTCCGCGACACGAGGGCCGTCCGTCTGACCGACAACGGCGATGCGATGGCCGGGTTCGCGCGGACCATCCTGGCCGCCCACGCCGCGGCCGAGAGCTACTTCACCGGTTCCGCGATGAGCGGTCGCCTCCGCTTCGGGGCGGCCGACGATCTGGCGATGACCCAGCTCCCCCGGATCCTGCGTCACTTCCGGCAGGGCCACCCGCAGCTCAACCTCGAACTGACCGTCAACCAGAGCGGGCCGCTCTACCGCCGGTTGAAGGCGGGCGCGCTCGACCTCATCTTCATCAAGATGCACCCCGGTCAGAACGAGGGGAAGCTCGTCCGGACCGACTCGATGGTCTGGGTCGGCCTCGAGAAGACGGCCATCGAGCCCGGCCAGCCGATCCCCCTCATCGCCTACCAGGACCCGAGCCTGTCGCGGCAGCTCGCGATCGACGCGCTCGAAGCGGCCGGGCGCACCTGGCGCATCACCTGCAGCACCCGCGAGGTCAACGGGGTGCTCGCCGCCGTCCGCGCCGGCCTCGGCGTCGCGGTCTTCCCCCGCAGCCTCATCCCGAGCGACCTCGTGATGCTGAGCAACCGACTCGAGCTGCCGCCCCTCGGGGGCGTCGACTTCACGCTGCTCGCCAACCCCCTGGCCGCCTCGGGCCCGGTCGAAGCGCTCTCCTCGGCGATCATGGACCGCTCGCTCGCCTGACGAGGATCGCCGTCACACGGTGACGGATGCGGACTCCTCGGTGAACGGCGCCGGGATCAGGTACGTCTCGCGGACCTCGGCCGACTCGTGCGGGCCGCTGCCGTCCGGGGCGACGAAGGGCTCGTCGAACTCGACGATCCACGTCGTCAACCGGTCGGTCCACACCGAGATGAAGGCCGCCGCGCGCTGTCGGCCCGGCGCGACGATGACGCCGGACACGCGTGCCCCGGTCGACGGGTCCGTCTCCGGGTCGACGAGCACCAACACCTGCATGCCGACGCCGAACCCGTGCTCGTGCTTGTCCACCACCATGCGTCCATCATCCCATCGCGTCCGTGGCCGTCGCACCTGGTCGTGCGCCCGCCACGTTGCTCACCAGGAGACCGGCAGCGCCTTGCCCTCCTCGTACCCGGCCGCCGACTGCACGCCGACGATCGCGCGCTCGTGGAAGCCGGGGACCGTGTCGGCACCCGCGTACGTGAACGAGGAGCGGACGCCCGCGGTGATCATGTCGAGGAGGTCCTCCACGGACGGCCGCAGCGGGTCGATCGTGATGCGCGAGGAGGAGATGCCCTCGGCGAAGAGGGTCTTGCGGGCCAGCTCGAACGGGTCGAGCCGGCCGAAGCGCTCGTGCACGGCCTTCGTCGACGCCATCCCCCAGCTCTCCTTGTAGATCGATCCGTCGGCGGCGCGCTGGAGTTCGCCCGGGGCCTCGATCGTGCCGGCGAACCAGGACCCGATCATCACGGAACTCGCACCGGCGGCGAGCGCGAGCGCGACGTCGCGCGGGTAGCGGACACCGCCGTCGGCCCAGACCGTGGCGCCGAGCGCGCGTGCTGCGGCGGCCGTCTCGAGGACGGCGGAGAACTGCGGACGCCCGACGGCGGTCATCATGCGCGTCGTACACATCGCGCCGGGGCCGACGCCGACCTTGAGGATGTCGGCACCGGCGTCGACGAGGTCCTGCACGGCGAGGGACGAGACGACGTTGCCCGCGACGATCGGGAGGCCGAGGTCGAGCGCCCGGACGGCGGCGATGGCCCGGAGCATGCCCTCCTGGTGGCCGTGCGCGGTGTCGATCACGAGGACGTCGACGCCGGCTGCGGCGAGCGCCTTCGCCTTCGCCGCGACGTCGCCGTTGATGCCGACGGCCGCGGCGACCCGGAGACGGCCGGACGCGTCGAGCGCCGGGGTGTAGATGGTCGACCGGAGCGCGCTGGTGCGGCTCAACGTGCCGACGACCGCGCCGTGGTGCAGCACCGGCGCGAACTCGACGTCCGCCGCCACCATGAGGTCGAAGGCGGCTCGGCCGCCGGTGACGTCGTCGGCGTCGATCGAGGCCAGCGGACCCCGTGCCAGGTCGCCGAGCCGCGCGTCGGGCAGCGCCGTGGCGAGTCGGGCGGCCGGGATGCAGCCGGCGAACGCGTCGTGCTCGTCGTGGAGCACGATGCCGTGGCCGGCGACCGCGGGGATGAGCCGCAGGGCCTCGGCGGCCGTCTGGTCGTCGCGCATGATCAGTGGGGTGTCGAACGCGACGGGCTGTGCCTTGACCCAGCGGATCGCCGCATCGAGGTCTTGGAGCGGCATGTCCTGGGGCAGGACGCCGAGCCCGCCGCGGCGGGCGAGTGCCGCCGCCAGACGCGGGCCGGTGACGGAGTTCATGTTGGCCGAGACGATGGGGATCGTGGCGCCGGTGCCGTCGTCCGGAGCCAGGTCGACGTCGAGCCGGCTCGTGATCCCCGAGCGGCTGGGGACGAGGAAGACGTCCGAGTAGGTCAGGTCGTGGCTGGGAATCTCACCGATGAACCGCATGAGAACACCGTATCCCGAGCGGCGTCCGAGCCGCGCCGACGGCGGAATGGGTTTAGGCTTGATGACTGGATCGTGCGGGCATGTTCCCTGCCCGCAAACAGCAAGAATTCAACGGAGAGAGTGGGCGATCGACGGTGTCGAGCCAGATGACCGGAGTGGGCGCCGATGACGGCGCAACGAACGAATTCGGAGCCAATGAGTGGCTCGTCGACGAGATGTACGAGCAGTACCTCGTCGACAAGGATTCCGTGGACCGCTCCTGGTGGCCGATCCTCGAGCACTACCGACCGGTGAACGGTGCCGCCCAGGGAACGACGGGTGAGCAGGCCGGTGCCGGTGCGGCTGCCGGCGGTGCGAGCGCCACCGCTCCGACGGCCTCCGCCGAGGACGCCGCCAACCGCGTCAACCCGCCGACGGCTCCGATCCAGGCCATTGGCGCACAGCCGGTGGCCCGCACCACCTCGGTGCAGGCGAAGCCGGCCCCGATCCCGGCCGACGCCCCCATGACGAGCCCGAACCAGGTCCAGCAGCCGAAGAGCGACCAGACCGAGCCCGCTCCCGAGGACGTCGACAAGGTCACGGTCCTGAAGGGCATGGCCAAGTCGCTCGCCACGAACATGGACGCGAGCCTCACGGTCCCGACCGCGACGAGCGTGCGCACCATCCCCGCGAAGCTGATGATCGACAACCGCATCGTCATCAACAACCACCTGAAGCGCGCCAGAGGCGGCAAGGTCAGCTTCACCCACCTCATCGGGTGGGCGCTCATCCAGGCGTTGAAGGACTTCCCGAGCCAGAACGTCTACTACGAGGAGGCCGACGGCAAGCCGACGGTCGTCGCGCCCGCGCACATCAACCTCGGCATCGCCATCGACCTGCCGAAGCCCGACGGCTCGCGCGCCCTCATGGTGCCGGGCATCAAGCGTGCCGACACCCTCACGTTCAACGAGTACCTGTCCGCCTACGAGGACCTCGTCACCCGCGCCCGCAAGGGCAAGCTGACCGGGGCCGACTTCCAGGGCGTCACGATCTCGCTCACGAACCCGGGCGGCATCGGGACGGTCCACTCGGTCCCCCGCCTCATGAAGGGCCAGGGCTGCATCATCGGCGCCGGCGCGCTCGAGTACCCGGCCGAGTTCCAGGGCGCCTCCGAGCGCACGCTCAACGAGCTCGCGATCGGCAAGACGATCACCCTCACGAGCACCTACGACCACCGCGTCATCCAGGGTGCCGGCTCGGGCGAGTTCCTGAAGGTCGTGCACGAGCTGCTCATCGGCAGCCGCAGCTTCTACCAGGACATCTTCGCGGCCCTCCGCATCCCGTACGACCCGATCCACTGGTCGCCCGACATCAGCGTCGACCTCGCCGACGCCGTCGACAAGACCGCCCGCGTCCAGGAGCTCATCAACGCGTTCCGCGTCCGCGGCCACCTCATGGCCGACATCGACCCGCTCGAGTACGTGCAGCGCTCCCACCCCGACCTCGAGATCGAGACCCACGGACTCACGTTCTGGGACCTCGACCGCGAGTTCGTGACGGGCGCCTTCGGCTCGGCCCGCACGGCCAAGCTGCGCGACATCCTCGGTGTCCTGCGCGACTCCTACTGCCGCACCACGGGCATCGAGTACATGCACATCCAGGACCCCGCGCAGCGCAAGTGGATCCAGAGCAAGGTCGAGCGCAAGTACGAGAAGCCCACGCACGACGAGCAGATGCGCATCCTCGGGAAGCTCAACGAGGCCGAGGCCTTCGAGACCTTCCTGCAGACGAAGTACGTCGGCCAGAAGCGCTTCAGCCTCGAGGGCGGCGAGTCGACCATCGCCCTCCTCGACACCATCCTCCAGGGTGCCTCCCAGGCCCAGCTCGACGAGGTCGCCATCGGCATGGCCCACCGCGGCCGCCTCAACGTCCTCACGAACATCGCCGGCAAGACGTACGGTCAGATCTTCCGCGAGTTCGAGGGCACGCAGGACCCGGCGAGCCACGGTTCCGGCGACGTGAAGTACCACCTCGGCACCGAGGGCACGTTCAAGGCCGAGGACGGCCGCGAGATCCCGGTCTACCTGGCCGCGAACCCCTCGCACCTCGAGGCCGTGAACGGCGTGCTCGAGGGCATCGTCCGCGCGAAGCAGGACCGCGGGCCGATCGGCGCGTTCGGCACCCTCCCGATCCTCATCCACGGCGACGCGGCGATGGCCGGTCAGGGCGTCGTCCTCGAGACGATGCAGCTGTCCCAGCTCCGCGGCTACCGCACGGGTGGAACGGTCCACGTCGTCATCAACAACCAGGTCGGCTTCACGACGCCTCCCGGCGAGGGCCGTTCCTCCATCTACAACACCGACGTCGCGAAGACCATCCAGGCACCGATCTTCCACGTGAACGGCGACGACCCCGAGGCCGTCGTCCGGGTCGCGGAGCTCGCCTTCGAGTACCGCCAGGAGTTCAAGCGCGACGTCGTCATCGACCTCGTGTGCTACCGCCGACGCGGCCACAACGAGGGCGACGACCCGTCGATGACGCAGCCGCTCATGTACAGCCTCATCGAGGCGAAGCGCTCGGTCCGGAAGCTGTACACCGAGGCGCTCGTCGGTCGTGGCGACATCACCGAGGAGGAGTACGAGGCCGCTCACCGCGACTTCCAGGACCGCCTCGAGCGCGCCTTCATGGAGACGCACGCCGAGCAGACCTCGCCGACGCCGGTCCCGACGGAGGTCCTCGACGAGGACGGCTACTCCGGCGAGCTCGAGACGACCGGGGTCTCGGAGGGCGTCGTCCAGCTGATCGGCGACGCGTTCAACAACAAGCCGGCCGGCTTCACGGTGCACCCGAAGGTGCAGCAGCTGCTCGAGAAGCGCCTCGACATGAGCCGCAACGGCAACATCGACTGGGGCTTCGGCGAGCTGCTGGCCCTCGGGTCCGTCCTCATCGAGGGCACCCCGGTGCGCATGTCCGGTCAGGACTCCCGACGCGGCACCTTCGTGCAGCGTCACGCGGTCCTCCACGACCGGGTCAACGGCCAGGAGTGGCTGCCGCTCGCGAACCTCAGCGACAACCAGGCACGGTTCTGGATCTACGACTCGCTCCTCAGCGAGTACGCGGTCATGGGCTTCGAGTACGGCTACTCGGTCGAGCGGGCCGACGCCCTCGTGCTGTGGGAGGCGCAGTTCGGTGACTTCACCAACGGCGCGCAGACCATCATCGACGAGTTCATCTCCTCCGCGGAGCAGAAGTGGTCGCAGCGGTCGAGTGTCACGCTCCTCCTCCCCCACGGCTACGAGGGACAGGGGCCCGACCACTCGTCCGCACGGATCGAGCGGTTCCTCCAGCTCTGCGCCGAGGACAACATGACCGTCGCTCGCCCGTCGACCCCGGCGTCGTACTTCCACCTGCTCCGCCGTCAGGCGTACGCACGCCCGCGCCGCCCGCTCGTCGTCTTCACCCCGAAGGCGATGCTGCGACTGCGCGGTGCGACCAGTCCGGTGGCGGACTTCACCTCGGGTCGCTTCGAGCCGGTGATCGACGACGCCAGGATCACCGACAAGGCGGCGGTCAAGCGGGTGCTGCTGCACTCCGGCAAGATCCACTACGACCTGCTGAGCGAACTGCAGAAGCAGCCGAACGAGGAGATCGCCCTCGTCCGCGTCGAGCAGTTCTACCCGGTCCCCGCGGCGGAGCTGAACGCGGTCGTCGCCCAGTACCCGGACGCCGAGCTCGTCTGGGTGCAGGACGAACCCGAGAACCAGGGTGCGTGGCCGTTCATCTGTCTCGAGGCCGCCAAGCACCTCGAAGGCCGGACGGTCCGCAACGTGTCGCGGACCGCGTCCGCGTCGCCCGCGACCGGTTCCGCGAAGCGTCACGCCGCTGAGCAGGCCGAGCTGCTGCGCACCGCGCTCGCGCTCTGACGCGACAGCTGACGACGAAGGCCGCCCGTTTCGACGGGCGGCCTTCGTCGTCAGCGGGACGACAGCGATCCGTGGGCGGTCGGTGAGCGTGCGCCAATAGGCTGACGCCATGGACTTCGCATTCCTCGCCGTCGTCGCGGTGGTGACCATCGTCGCGGTGGCCCGCTTCGCGACCAAACTGCGCGTGGCAGCCCCACTCATCCTCGTCCTCGTCGGATTGGCGCTCAGCTACCTGCCGTTCGTGCCGGACGTCGAGGTCAAGCCGGAGTGGATCCTCGCCGGCGTGCTGCCCCCGCTGCTCTATTCGGCGGCGGTCAACGTCCCGCTCGTGGACTTCCGTCGCAACCTGAAGGCGATCTCGGGGCTGTCGGTCGTCCTCGTCGTCGTCTCGTCCGTGCTGATCGGCCTCATCCTGTCGACGATCCTGCCCGACCTCAGCCTGGCCGCCGGCATCGCCCTCGGCGCGGTCGTCAGTCCGACGGACGCCGTCGCCGCGACCTCGATCGGCAAGCGGCTCGGCATGCCGCCGCGCCTCGTCAGCGTGCTCGAGGGCGAGAGCCTCGTGAACGACGCGTCCGCGCTCGTGCTGCTCCGCTCGGCGATCGCGGCGACGGCGGGATCCGTCTCGCTCTGGGGCGTGATCGGCGACTTCGCCTACGCCGTCGCATTGGCCATCGCCATCGGGATCGTCGTGGGGTTCGTGACCGTCCGCATCCGCTCGCGGCTCGGGGATCCCGTGCTGACGACGGTCGTCTCGTTCGCCGTGCCGTTCATCGCCTACCTCCCGGCCGAGCACTTCCACGCCTCCGGGGTCCTCTCCGTCGTGGTCGCAGGGCTCTACACCGGTCACCAGAGCGCGAAGTACTTCACCGCGCAGGACCGCATCAGCGAGCGGATCAACTGGCGGACCACCCAGTTCCTCCTCGAGAACGGCGTGTTCCTGCTCATGGGACTCGAACTCGAGGCCATCGTCTCGCAGGTCGAACAGGACGATCTCGGCATCTGGCCCTCGATCGGCCTCGGACTCCTGACCGCCTGCACACTCATCGTCGTGCGGATCGTCTTCGTCGGCGGCCTCGTCTGGTCGTTGCGCCGGGACGAACGCGAAGCCCTGTCGCGGCGGCCGAAGCTCGACGAGTTCTCGGCGCGGCTCGAGGACCACCCCTCGGAGAACCCCCGGTCGGCCAGACGGAAGGCCGCCTTCACGCGGTCGATCGCCCGCCGGACCGCCGACCTCGACTTCCTCCAGCGCGAAGGCCTCGGCTGGCGGGGTGGAGCGGTCCTCGCCTGGGCAGGGATGCGCGGCGTCGTCACGATCGCGGCCGCGCAGTCTCTGCCGCTCGAGACCCCGTACCGCGCCGAGTTGGTGCTCATCGCCTTCACCGTCGCGATCGTCACCCTGCTCCTGCAGGGCGGCTCGCTGCCGCTCGTCATCCGACTGAGCCGCGTGGGCGGCACGGACCAGGAAGCGGCGACGGCGGAGCTGGCCGGCCTCGTCGAGGAGATCTCGACGGTCGGCGTCGCCGCCCTCGACGACCCGCAGCTCCGGACCGACGATGGCGAGCCGTTCGACCCCGCCGTCGTCGACCGGGTGCGCACGACCAGTCTCATCCGTGTGGAGTCGGCCGCGGAGCGGACGGACGCCGGCGTCGGGCCGCACGAGCAGTACCGCCAGCTCAGGCGACGGGTGCTCGACGCCGAACGCGACGCCCTCCTGGACGCGCGCGCGACCGGGAGTTACCCCTCAGAGGTGCTCGCGAGAGCACAACGCATGCTCGATGTCGAGGAGTCCCGCCTCGACGGCGCGGGGTGAACCGCAGCGACCGTGGTCAGGCGCTCTCGTGCGCGGCCTGGGTGGCCCGCAGGGAGGCCAGCACCTGGTTCTTGAGGTCCTCGGGGGCCGTCTCCTTGCAGGCGCGCTGCACGGCCTCCGTCAGCGTCTGGGCGACCAGCGCCTCGTTCTGACACTCGGGACAGCTCGCGAGATGCTCACGGATGTCCGCGGCCTCGGTCTTGCACACCTCGTGACGGAGGTACTCCTCGAGGTCCTTCTTGGCTTTGTCGCAGCCGCAGTCGCTCATTTCTTGCTCCCCTGCTTCGTCACGCTGAAGCCGCGTGATTCGGCGTAGTCGGCCAACAGGTCGCGAAGGAGTCGTCGGCCACGGTGCAGACGACTCATCACGGTCCCGATGGGGGTCTTCATGATGTCGGCGATCTCCTGGTAGGCGAACCCCTCCACGTCGGCGAGGTACACCGCGAGTCGGAAGTCCTCCGGGATGGCCTGCAGCGCGTCCTTGACGTCGCTGTCGGGCAGGTGATCGATCGCTTCGGCCTCGGCGGATCGGCTCGAGGTGGCGCTGATCGACTCGGCACCACCCAACTGCCAGTCCTCGAGGTCGTCGATGGTGCCCTGATACGGCTCGCGCTGCTTCTTCCGATACGTGTTGATGTACGTGTTCGTGAGGATGCGGTAGAGCCACGCCTTCAGGTTGGTGCCCTGTTCGAACTGCGCGAACGCGGCGAAGGCCTTGACGAACGTCTCCTGGACGAGGTCCTGAGCATCCGACGGGTTCTTCGTCATGCGCATGGCAGCGCCGTACAGCTGATCGATGAACGGCAGTGCCTGTGCTTCGAACAGTGATCGGGGGTCCGGCTCGGCCGGAAGGGCTTCTGGGTCGACGGAGGTCATCACCGGCCAGTCTACGGCCAGCGCCAGACGGCCGTGATCGGCCTCGACCACCGGTCGTTCCAATACCGCTGTGGACATCCGTTCCTCCTTCTACTCGTGACCCCGACTACTGTTGGAACCAATGTTGACCAATCCGTATTCCGCACCAGATTTCGACGTGTACGGCGATGCCGAACCCGAGCACGACGACGCAGCCTGGCCGGCACCCGTCGCGGGTGGCCCGGTCGACGCGTCCGTGTCGCTCCCGGGGTCCAAATCGCTCACGAACCGGGAGCTCGTCCTGGCCGCGCTGGCCGACGGCCCCTCGCTGCTGCGTGCTCCGCTCCACTCGATGGACAGCTCCAACATGGTCGAGGCGCTCCGAGCCCTCGGCACGACGATCGTCGAGCGCCCGGCGACGGGTGCGTTCGGCGCCGACTGGCTCGTCACCCCCGGTGAGCTGTTCGGGAGCACGACCGTCGAGTGCGGTCTCGCCGGCACCGTGATGCGGTTCGTCCCGCCCATCGCCGCACTCGCGCTGGGACCGACCGTGTTCGACGCCGACCCCTCGGCCAGGAACCGGCCGATGTCCACCATGATCACCTCCCTGCAGGCGCTCGGCGTCGACATCAGCGACGACGGACGGAAGGCGCTCCCCTTCACCGTGCACGGCACCGGATCGATCGCCGGCGGGAAGCTCACGATCGACGCCTCGTCGTCGAGCCAGTTCGTGTCGGGCCTGCTCCTCGCCGCTCCGCGCTTCGAACAGGGGCTCCACCTCGTCCACGAGGGTGAACGCCTGCCGAGCCTCCCCCACATCGAGATGACCATCGCCGCCCTCGCGGCACGCGGGGTCACCGTCGAGCAGCCCGCCGTCGGCGAATGGGTGGTGGCGCCGGGGACGATCGCCGGACGCGACGTCGACCTCGAGCCCGACCTCTCCAACGCCGCTCCGTTCCTCGCCGCGGCGCTCGTCACGGGCGGCAGCGTGACCCTGCGCGGCTGGCCGGCGTCCACCACGCAGGTCGGCGCCGACCTGGCCGAGTTGCTCCCCCGCTTCGGAGCGACCGTCACCCTCGTGGGCGACCGCCTGACCGTGACCGGTGGCGAGCGCATCACCGCGGTCGACCTCGACCTCACCACCGGCGGCGAGCTCGCACCGGCGCTGACCGCTCTCGCGGCACTGGCCGACGGTCCCTCCACCATCACGGGCATCGGGCACATCCGTCATCACGAGACCGACCGCCTCGCGGCCCTCGCGACCGAGATCAACAAGCTCGGTGGAGCCGTCACGGAACTGCCCGACGGCCTCCGCATCGATCCTCGCCCGCTTCACGGCGGCGAGTGGTCGAGTTACCACGACCACCGCATGGCGACCACCGGTGCGATCCTCGGCCTCGTCGTGCCCGGCATCACGGTCGAGAACGTCGCCACCACCGCCAAGACGCTCCCGCAGTTCACCGAGCTGTGGCACGCGATGCTCGGAGCCTGAGCCGATGAGCTGGTGGAGCGACGACGCCGACGATGACGACGACCGACTCGAGATCGACGAGTCGAGCATCCGGATGCGACCGAACCCGAAGGCGAACCGCCCCAGGACGAAGACCCGGCCGGAACATCTCGACGCCCTGACCGCGCGCGTCCTCGCCGTCGACCGCGGGCGGTACACCGTCCTCCTCGACGAGGGGACACCGGACGAGCGCGTGCTGACGTCCACCCGTGCCCGCGAACTCCGGAAACAGGCCATCGTGACCGGCGACCGCGTGGACGTCGTCGGCGACACCTCGGGCGCCGAGGGCACGCTGTCCCGCATCGTCCGGATCGTGCCGCGGACCACGCTCCTCCGCCGGAGCGGTGACGACACCGACGCCATGGAGCGCGTCGTCGTCGCGAACGCCGACCAGATGCTCATCGTCGTCGCTGCGGCGAACCCCGAGCCGCGGGCACGCCTCGTCGACCGCTACCTCGTCGCAGCCTACGACGCCGGGATCACCCCCATCCTCTGCATCACGAAGACCGACCTGCAGGATCCCGACGAGTTCCTCGCGAACTTCGCCGGGCTCGGGCTCCGCGTGTTCCGCAGCCGCGAGGACGACGTCCCGCTCGCGGAGATCACCGAGGCCCTCGTCGGCCACGACACGGTGTTCGTCGGCCACTCGGGTGTCGGCAAGTCGACCCTCGTCAACGCGCTCGTCCCGACGGCCGAACGCGCCACGGGTCATGTGAACGTCGTGACCGGTCGAGGGCGCCACACCTCCTCATCGACGGTGTCGTTGCGGATCGAGAGCCCCACCGGTTCCGGATGGGTCATCGACACCCCCGGCGTCCGTTCGTTCGGCCTCGGGCACGTCGACACGGCGAACATCCTGAAGTCCTTCAC
This sequence comes from Plantibacter sp. Leaf314, assembly GCF_001423185.1. Classification (NCBI taxonomy): domain Bacteria; kingdom Bacillati; phylum Actinomycetota; class Actinomycetes; order Micrococcales; family Microbacteriaceae; genus Plantibacter; species Plantibacter sp. Leaf314. The sequence goes on from NZ_LMOB01000002.1 coordinate 273,704, forward strand.
CGATCTCGCCGAGATCGCGCTCGAATGCCCGCGCGGCTGCACCCACCTGCCGGACGCGCCGGACTGCGCGATCATCGAGGCCGTCGCCGAGGGGCGGCTCGGGGAGAACGGTCCGGCGCGCCTCGACTCCCTCCAGCGGCTGCTCGGCACCTTCGCGACGATCAAGGCCGACCAGTACTCCTGAGTAGGCTGGTGGACATGCCAGAACCCATCCGTCTGTCCGCCGGCGACCCGGCCCCCACGTTCACCCTCACCGACCAGGACGGCTCGGCGGTGTCGCTCGCCGACTTCGCCGGCCGACGGGTCATCCTCTACTTCTACCCCGCCGCCATGACGCCCGGCTGCACGACGCAGGCCTGCGACTTCCGCGACAACCTCGCGTCGCTCGCCGGTGCCGGGTACGTGGTCCTGGGTGTCTCGAAGGACTCCGTCGAGAAGCTCAAGGCCTTCCAGGAGGAGGACGGGCTCACGTTCCCGCTCCTCAGCGACCCCGAGCTGACCGTGCACCGGGCCTACGGCGCCTACGGCGAGAAGAACTCCTACGGACGCATCGTCACCGGCGTCCTCCGCTCGACGTTCGTGATCGACGAGGCCGGCGAGATCTCCCTGGCCCGGTACAACGTGAAGGCCACCGGACACGTGAAGAGCCTCCGGAAGGCACTCGGCCTCGACGCCTGACGGGCGACCGGTGGCCCGCCGCGCTCAGAGCTCGCGGCGGGTCACTGCGGCGACCGCGGGCGTGAACAGGAGCCCGAGGACGACGAGCGACGGCACCAGCAGGCACCATCCGATGGCGGGTTGCGCGAAGACCCCCTGGAACGCGCCGACCGCCACGGCGATCTGCACGAGCTGCCACGTGACCGCGCCACCGCGGATCCAGCTCCGACCGCGCACGGCCCCGAGCGCGAGTGCGGTGACGAACGCCGTCGCGATGAGCAGGATGACGAAGATCGCGAGCGCGCTCGTGAACGATGCCGGTGTCGCCGCGACCAGCTCGAACAGGAACCACGCCGAGAGCCCGATCATGAACAGCGCCTCGACCACGAGGAGGGCCACGAAGGCCAGCACGGCGGGGTGACGGCGTTCCTGAGGGTTCGGAGCGGAAGCGGTGTTGCGGTCGGTACTCACAGGGTTCACCCAAACTTGACTATTGATTTGCTCTTACCGATATGAAACCATGTTTGAGGCCGACATGAGGTCCACGAGGGTGTGGACAGATCCCGATTCCCGGACGATCATCCCCCTCGCATTTCGGCTTTCCCTTCCCGAGACCCCTCACTCGGTTGAAGACATCTCACCATGCAATAAAAGGAGCTCCCCTATGGATTGGCGCGATAAAGCTGCCTGCCTGACCGTCGACCCGGAATTGTTCTTCCCGGTCGGGAACACCGGTCCGGCGGTCGATCAGATCGACAAGGCGAAGGCCGTGTGCGCCACCTGCAGTGTCACCGAGCTCTGCCTCCAGTACGCGCTCGAGACCGGCCAGGACTCGGGTGTCTGGGGCGGCCTCAGCGAAGACGAGCGTCGCGCGCTCAAGCGCCGCGCAGCTCGCGCCCGCCGCGCCTCCTAGTCCTGCACGAGAACCCCGGTGCCGATCACGGCACCGGGGTTCTCGCATGTCTGGGCGGCGGCGGCCCCGTTCGGTCGCCTCCGGTTCGATCTCAGCTCTTGGCGACCCAGCGCATCGGGATCGCGATCGTGACCTCGGTCCCGCTGCCCATCAGCGTGTGCCAGTCGATGGTCCCGCCGAGCTCCCCCTGGATGAGCGTGCGGACGATCTGCGTTCCGAGCCCGGAGCCGACCTTGCCCTCGGGCAGGCCGACGCCGTTGTCGCGCACCTGGACGCTCAGCAACTCGTCGGTGCGGTCCGCGGTGATCTCCACGTCGCCGTCCCGCCCGTTGAGGCCGTGCTCGACCGCGTTGGTGACGAGCTCCGTGAGGGCCAGCGCGAGCGGGGTCGCGTACTCGCTCGGGAGCACCCCGAACGAGCCGGAGGACTTGGGCCGGACGGTGGTGTTGTGCGAGCTCGCGACCTCGGCGACGAGCAGCAGCACCCGTTCGAAGACCTCGTCGAAGTCGACGTTCTGGTTGAGCCCCTCGGAGAGCGTGTCGTGGACGACCGCGATGGCCGCCACACGCCGCATGGCCTGGGTGAGGGCGTCGTGCGCGTCCTCGGAGTGCGTCCGTCGCGCCTGGATACGCAGGAGTGAGGCGACGGTCTGCAGGTTGTTCTTGACCCGGTGGTGGATCTCGCGGATGGTCGCGTCCTTGGTGATGAGCTCCTGCTCCTGGTGGCGCAGTTCGCTGACGTCGCGGCAGAGGACGATCGCGCCGACGCGCTCACCCCGGCTCCGCAACGGGATCGCCCGGAGGGACACCGTCACGCCCTTGTCCTCGATGTCGGTGCGCCACGGAGCGCGTCCGGTCACGACGAGCGGGAGGGACTCGTCGACGGTGACCGTCCCCGTGCCCGAGAGCAGGTGCGTGGTGACGTCCGCGAGCGACTCGCCCTCGAGTTCCTCGGCGAAGCCGATGCGGTTGAACGCGGAGAGTGCGTTCGGGCTGGCGAAGGTGACCGTCCCGTCGACGTCGAGTCGGATCAGTCCGTCGCTGGCGCGTGGAGCGCCCCGGCGGGGTCCGGTCGGCGCCCCGAGGTCGGGGAAGTCCCCGACCGCGATCATCTCGAACAGGTCGCTCGCGCAGTCGTTGAAGGTGAGTTCCTGACGGCTCGGGGTGCGCGCTTCGCCGAGGTTCGTGTGCCGGGTGATGACCGCGATCGGTCCGTCGGCGTTCGTCTTCTCGGTCGGTGAGATCCGACGTGCCACCGGGACCGCGCGCACGCGGGTCGGGGTCTCCTCATACCAATCGGGTGCGGACGACTCGATGATCCGCCCGCTCTCGAAACAATCGGTGACCTGCTTGCGCCATTCCTGCTTGATCGACTGACCCACGAAGTCGCGATAGAAGAGGGTGGCGGCACTGGACGGCCGGGAATGCGCGACGGCGATGAAACTCCCCGAATCCGTCGGCACCCAGATGACGATATCCGCGAATGCGAGGTCTGCGAGGAGTTGGCTGTCTGCGAGCAGCATATGCAGCCACTCGACGTCGGCCGCACTGGAGCGGCCCTGGGCGAGAACGAGATCACTGAGCGTCGACACGGTCCCAGTCTAGGCTCGGGCGGCGCGCGTCGAATGCGGACCGACTCCCGGGACGGAGCCCGCGCCGGGCTGCTCGGCAGACGACGACGGCGCCCGGGACCACGGGGGTGGACCGAGCGCCGTGTCAGGTGCGGGACGTCAGTTGGCGGCGCGGTAGGCGTCCTGGACGGCCTGCGGGATGCGTCCACGCGAGGAGACGGCGTGCCCGTTCTTCGCGGCCCACTCGCGGATCGCCGCGAGGTTCTCCGCACTGTTCCGCGTGCTCGTGCCCGAGGTGCGACGGCCACGCTTGACCGGACGTCCGGCGCCGATGAACGGCTTCAGCGATTCGCGGAGGTTCTTCGCATTGTCGGAACCGAGGTCGATCTCGTATTCGGTTCCGTCGATGGCGAACCGCACGGTCTCGCCCGCACCGGCGGCGAGTTCACTGCCGTCGAGATCATCGATGTAGGTGGTGGTGACTTTCTGAGCCATGGGGGTCCTCCTGAAACAATCCGTGGTGAATCCGACGGTTATCCAATCATAACGAACCGTTGCAGACGATTACGAATTGCCGCGCGATACCCATTGAATACATCACCCAACGGATAACCGAATCGACTCCCGAAACAATGCAGATGAATATATCGGGGTGCGCTGCATATTCGGGTGTTCACCTGGATATGTATTCGGCGACACTCCCGCTATTCACGGCGCCGTGTCCGCTCGATCGCACGGCGGCGACCGCGGGTGCGTCGGAGCGACCGCCGACCCCGGCCACGGTCGCGGCCTCGCGGCGTCGCCGGATGGTCCTCCAGCTCCGCTGAGACGAAGCGGCGCAGCGCTGTGGGGAGCGCGCCACGCGGCGCCTGGTCGCGGAGGCACTGCCCGGCGATGACAGCGGCGTCCACCACCCGCTGATCCTCGGGGAGGAGTGCCGCCGCCTCGATCCCGCCGAAGCGGGAGAGCGTCGAGGCCAGCTGACCGGCCGGCCCGGTGCCGAGCGCGACGCTGCGCAGCCGGTTCACCACGACGGAGATCCTGGTCGGATCGACGAGTTCGACGAGTTCCGCGTGCCCGCGGAGGAGTCGCGTGATCCCGACGGGGTCCGCGGCCCCGACCTCGACCACGCGGTCGGCGGACCCGAGCACCGCGAACGCCGCACCGTTCCGACGCGGAGCGAAGAGGTCGCTCGAGATCTCCTCGTCCGCCTCCAGACAGAACGCCGTGTCGACGACGACGTCGTCCATCCACTCGCGGCACCGCTCCAGGGTCGTCGCGACGCGCTCGGTCGAGAGTTCGGGCCAGCGCGCTGCACGCGAGATGCCGGTGAGCACGCGGAACGCACCGGACGGCGACGGATGCACCACCGCGATGCGCTCGAGCTGTTCGATGTCGAGCGCACCACTGCCGGCCAGGCGACAGGCGGCAGCGAACCCTGGTGCCTCGTCGAGGAGCCCCAACATGGTCGCGACGGACGAGCCGTAGGTGTCGGCATCGACGAGCAGGACGCGTCGACCGCGCGCCGCGAGCTCGCTCGCGATGCCGGCGGCCACCGTCGTCGTGCCCGGCGAACCCGCCGAGCCCCACACGGCGATCACCCGACCCGCTGCCGGTTCCGGCACACGACGGTCGGCGTCACCGAGCTCGATCGGAGCGATGCTCCGCTCGAGCTCCTCCGCATCCACCGGCAGGAGCACGACGTCCACGAGCCCGAGCCCGGTGGCGTGGCGACGCTCCGCTTCACCCGAGGCGAGCGCCACGACTCGGGTTCCGACCCGGTCGGCGGTGTCGATGAGTTCCGCCCGGAGGCCAGCGGCGGCGGGTGAGACCAGGAGCACGTCGACGGGCGACCCCGTCGCCAGACGGTCCTCGAGTTCGGCCGCGTCGTGGCAGCGCCACGCGACCCGGTGTCCGAGATCGAGCATCGTCGCGAGGATCTCGCCCTCGACGCGCGGGTCGAGGGCGAGGCCGACCCGCAGCATCAGTGGCCGCCGGGTTCGGTCGGGACCACCGAGAGCAGGTGCGCCGCCGCGGTGGCGGCGAGGACCGTCGCCACCGCGGATCTGGGGACCGCGAGTTCGAGGGCGACCGAGCCACCCCTGGCCAGGAACCCCTCGTCCTCGCTCGCGCGGACGACGGTCGCCGCCGATACCAGCACTTCGGGGACCCCGTACCCGTCGCCCTCGGGTGCCGCAGCCCAGAGGTCGACCACCGTCCCCCGGACGATGTCGGCGCTGAGCCTGCCCGCCGGTTCGACCACCAGGGTGGTCACGCCCACGGCGTCCGCCTCACCCAGGGCCGCGAGCGGTACGAGCTCCCCGGCCGCGATGGTCCGGGTGACGACGGCGTCGTCCGGCGGAGCCCCCTGCGCGCCCAGGTAGCCCTCCTCGACCGCGCCGAGCCGGGTGTCGATGACGCGCAGGGACGAGCGGTCGAGCGGGGTCCCCGGGGTCAACGTCTCGGACGCCGCGTAGACCGGCACCGTGCGACTGGAGGTCGTCACGAGCCACCACACACCGACGATCGACGCCACGACGAGCATCACGCCGACGAGGAACCGCGGGTCCACCCAGACCCGCGAGCGCGACCAGCTCCGACTGCGCATCGGATCCGTACTGCCGGGACCCCCACCGGGACGCGGTCTCCCGTCGGCCCTCGTGCCCACCGGCTCCCCGCCCGGGCCTCGTTCGATTCCCCGCACCGTCTCCTCCTTCGTCGGCACACCGTGCGCCGTCTCCGCCCCATGCTGCCGAGTGCGCGCTGGGTGCCGTCGAAGTTATCCACAGACCTTCGGGTGCCGATCGCACGAGAGGATAATCGAGGAATGGAACTGCAGCGCGACCCGGCCCCGCTCGGCCGCTTCCTCACCGTCAGCGACGCGGCGGAGGTGCTGAACGTGTCGGCGGCGGAGATCGCCGGGCTCATCGAGACCGGCGAACTGCCCGCGATCCGGGTCGGCCGCAGCGGTCCATGGCGGATCGAGTTCTCGGCACTCGAGGCCTTCATCTCGGGTCGGTACGAGGAGGCCCGTCGTGCAGGGCTCTGGCACGAGGCCCAGTTCACCGAGCTGTCGGAGTTCTCCGGCGCCCCGACGCTCCGGCCGGTCCTTCCCTTCAGCTGACGCCGGCCCTGGCGGACGACCGGCTGCGATCGCGTCAGTCCGCCCGCTCGACGACGACGAGTTCCGAGAACGCGATGAGACGGATCTGCTCGACGTCACGCGTGCGCCTGACGGAGCCGGGCTCGTGCACGGCGAGGTCGAGATGGTCGCGTCCGACGCGGTCGATCGTCCCGGCCCATCGACCGGAGCGCGTGCGCACGAAGACGCCGGAGCGTCGGCGAGCCAGGTCGCGCAGGAGGAAGGCGATCGTGAGGCGGTCGAGCAGCCGCGGCTCGTGGGAGGCGACCTCGTCGAGACTCCAGTCGACCTGCGTCTGGGTCAACGCGACCGCCGCGACGGCCGAGAGCGGCACGATGACCTCCTGCCGATCCCGCGTTCCGACACTGGCCTGTAACCAGTCCTTGCCCACGCTCCGCACGCGGAGCCGCCACGTACTCCCGTCGACGAGCTCGACGACCAGCGCTTCGTCGGTGCCGAGATCGGTCTGCAGGGCGAGGACGCGGTCTCGGACCGTGAGCCGACCGCGTCGGAGCCGCTCCGCCTCCAGCCGCACACCGGCGTCGTCGGCCTCGAGCTCGTCGTCGAGCTGGCCGGCGAGATCGTCGAACAGGCTGTCCCAACGCATACGCCGACGCTAGTGCGCCGACCGCCCAGGCGTCGCGAGTTCTCCACAGCGAGGAACCACTCGGGGAAGTGCTGGACATCGGATCTCTGGCATGGTTAGTTTAACATTCCACATACGGTCGCCCCACTCCGGTCGGCCGTTCGACCCCTCGGAGGCCCCATGACCATCGCTGCACGGCATGACGACGACGAGTCCGCGGCGCGCCCGGCGCGCCTCCGGCCGACCGGTCCGCTCCCGGAGCGTCGCACCAGGGAGCCTCGCTCCGTCATCCGCCCGGGGAGCGACGAGTTCTTCGGACACCAGCCCGCACCCCGGGCCGAGCTCCCCGACCCACGGCCGCTCCTCGAGAACCTCACCCGCAGCGTCATCGAGGTCATCGCCGGAGCGCGCGATCTCACGCAGCTCGCTCGCTGGATCACGGCCGACGTCCACACCGTCCTGCTGAAGCGGGTCATCCTCGCCGAACGAGCCCGACGCGTCCGCGGCGTCCCGGGGAGCGTCCCCCTCATCTCGATCGGCACCGTCACCGTCACGGAACCGCGGGACGGCGTCGTCGAATCCGTCGTCATGGTGCACGGGCGCGCCAGATCCCGCGCCGTCGCCATCCGACTCGAGGGCCTCGACGGCCGGTGGCGAGCCACCTCCGTCAGCGTCCTCTGAGCCCAGGCGACCGCTCCGCTCACGACGAAGCCCTCCGGACCGATGACTCCTGGTCCGGAGGGCTTCGTCGTGAGCGGAGCGACTACTTCTTCTTGCCCTGCTTGCGTCGGTCGGAACGGTTGCTTGGGGCCGCGGGCGCCGCGTCGGACTGCTGCCCGAACGCCCCGCGCGTCGCCTTCGCCGACGGCGTGGACTTCGCCGACGGCGTGGACTTCGCCGACGGCGTGGACTTCGTCGCCGGAGCGCCCTCACCGGCGGTGCCACCGGCCTGCTGCAGGCGTTGAGCGCGCTCGGTGGCCGCCTTCTCGATCTGCCCGCGCTGGTTGCGCACCTCGACGCCGCCCTGCTCGCTCGGCGCGGAGTAGCTCAGCTTCTCGGTGTCGGGCGTCTCCTGCGTCAGGCCCTTGGCCGTGATCGCCGGTGCTGCGGCACCCGAATCGACCTCGCCGTTCACCTCGACCTCGAGGTTGAACAGGAATCCGACGCTCTCCTCGCGGATCTGCCCCATCATCTGCTGGAACATCGCGTATCCCTCGCGCTGGTACTCGACGAGCGGGTCACGCTGCGCCATGGCACGGAGGCCGATGCCGTCCTTCAGGTAGTCCATCTCGTAGAGGTGGTCGCGCCAACGGCGGTCGATCACCTGGAGCACGACCCGACGCTCGAGTTCGCGCATCGCGGGGGCCCCGAGGGACTCCTCACGGTTGGTGTACGCCAGCTTCGCGTCGGACAGGATCTCGCGGCGCATGAAGTCGCGGTTGATCCGCCCCTTCGCCCCGGCCTCCTGGACCACCTCGTCGATCGTCAGACCGACCGGGTACAGGGTCTTGAGCTCGGCCCACAGGGCATCGAAGTCCCAGTCGTCGCCGTTCCCCTCGCCGGTGTGCTCGTCGAGCACGTCGTCCACGACGCTCTCCAGGAACTGCTGTGCGCGGTCGTGGAGGTCGTCGCCCTCCAGGATGTGGCGGCGGTCGGAGTAGATCGCCTCGCGCTGGCGGTTGAGGACGTCATCGTACTTGAGCACGTTCTTCCGGATCTCGGCGTTGCGCGCCTCGACCTGGGACTGAGCGCTGCGAATCGCGCGACTCACGATCTTCGATTCGATCGCCAGGTCGTCCGGGACGTTCTGACGGCCCATGAGGCTCTCGGCAGCGCCGGCATTGAACAGGCGCATGAGGTCGTCGGTGAGCGACAGGTAGAAGCGGCTCTCGCCGGGGTCTCCCTGACGTCCGGAACGACCACGGAGCTGGTTGTCGATGCGGCGGGACTCGTGGCGCTCGGTGCCGAGGACGTAGAGGCCACCGGCTTCGATCACCTTGTCGGCCTCGACCTTGACCGCGGCCTTGACCTCCGTGAAGACCTCGTCCCACGCCGCCTCGTACTCCTCGGGCGTCTCGATCGGGCTGAGACCCTTCGCGTTCATCTCGGCGACGGCGAGGAACTCCGCGTTGCCGCCGAGCATGATGTCGGTTCCACGTCCGGCCATGTTGGTGGCGACGGTGACCGAGCCGAGTCGACCGGCCTGGGCGATGATCGCGGCCTCACGCGCGTGGTTCTTCGCGTTGAGGACCTCGTGCTTCACACCCTTCTTGGCGAGGAGCCGAGACAGGTACTCGCTCTTCTCGACGCTCGTCGTGCCGACCAGCACCGGCTGGCCCTGCTCGTGCCGCTCGACGATGTCCTCGACGACCTGCGCGAACTTCGCCTCCTCGTTCTTGTAGACGAGGTCGGACTGGTCGATGCGCTGCATCGGACGGTTCGTCGGGATGGGTACGACGCCGAGCTTGTAGGTCGACATGAACTCCGCCGCCTCGGTCTCGGCCGTACCGGTCATGCCGGAGAGCTTCTCGTAGAGCCGGAAGTAGTTCTGGAGCGTCACCGTGGCGAGCGTCTGGTTCTCCGCCTGGACGGCGACGCCCTCCTTGGCCTCGATCGCCTGGTGGATGCCCTCGTTGTAGCGTCGGCCGACGAGGATACGACCCGTGTGTTCGTCGACGATCAGCACCTCGCCGTTCATCACGACGTAGTCCTTGTCCTTCTTGAAGAGCGCGCGGGCCTTGATCGCGTTGTTCAGGAACGAGATGAGCGGGGTGTTGGCGGACTCGTAGAGGTTGTCGATGCCGAGGTAGTCCTCGACCTTCTCGATACCGGGCTCGAGCACGCCGACGGTGCGCTTCTTCTCGTCGACCTCGAAGTCCTCGCCGGGCTCGAGTCGGACCGCGAGCCGTGCGAACTCCTGGAACCAGCGGTTGGCCTCGCCCGAGGCCTTGCCGGAGATGATGAGCGGGGTGCGTGCCTCGTCGATGAGGATGGAGTCGACCTCGTCGACCACGGCGAAGAAGTGGCCGCGCTGCACCATGTCCTTGGCCTGCCACGCCATGTTGTCGCGCAGGTAGTCGAAGCCGAACTGGTTGTTCGTGCCGTAGGTGATGTCGGCGGCGTACTGCTCGCGCCGCTGCTCCGGCGTCTGGCCCTCGACGATCACGCCGGTCGTCATGCCGAGCGCACGGAAGACGCGGCCCATGATCTCCGACTGGTACGACGCCAGGTAGTCGTTCACCGTGACGATGTGGACGCCCTTGCCGGCGATCGCGTTGAGGTACGCCGGGAGGGTCGCGACGAGCGTCTTGCCCTCACCGGTCTTCATCTCGGCGATGTTGCCGAGGTGCAGGGCGGCACCACCCATGATCTGGACGTCGAAGTGACGCATGCCGATCGTGCGACGTGCCGCCTCGCGCACCGCCGCGAACGCCTCGGGGAGGAGGTCGTCGAGGGTCTCGCCGTTCTCGAAGCGCTCACGCAACTCGACGGTCTCGCTCTTCAGCTCCTCGTCGCTCAACTCCGTGAAGTCGTCCTCGAGGGCATTGACCGCCTTCGTGAGGCTGGTCAGCTTCCGGAGGATGCGACCTTCGCCGACGCGAAGGATCTTCTCAAGTGGTGAGGCCACGAATTGCTCTCCATTACGTGTTCCTGATCTCCACCCGGGTCGACTGACCTGGACGGACGGGGTGCACCAGAACGGGGCAGTCCTCTCAACATGTTAGCGGTGAGTCGCTTGAGTGGACCCTGTGTATCGGCCGTCCGCCGATGTCCTCGGAGCGCCGCCGTCCCGCGCGACGGTCCGGTCAGTAGGCTGGTCGCACCATACGGCGTAGGTATATGTGGGAGGTTCGATGTCCGTCAAACACGGTCTCCTCGCGATCCTCGCCTCAGGCGACGACTACGGGTACCGGCTGCGTGCGGAGTTCGACCGCCGGACGACACCGACGACGGCGCTCAACGTCGGCCAGGCCTACGCGACCCTCGATCGACTGGAGCGCGACGGGCTCGTCGAACGCGCGGCGGTGAACGGGCAGGGTCACGTCTTCTACCGGATCACGACCGCGGGTCTGGCCGTCCTCGACGCCTGGTGGTCGACACCGGTCACCACGGGCGCCTCACGGGACGAGCTCCCGAACAAGGTCGCGCTCGCGGCGTCGTTGCGCGGGGTCGACGCCCACGGCGTCATCGCGGTGCAGCAGGCCTGGACCCTCGACCTCGCCCAGGACCTCGACAGCGCACTCGCCGCCCTCCCGCCGACTCCGCAGGGCGACATCGCGTGGATCGGCCTGGACGCGCGGCGCCGCCGCGCCGCCGCGGAACTCGAGTGGCTCGCGGCGACGTCGGCACGACTGCGCGCGCGCGACCCCGCCTTCGACGTCGGGACCGACACCCCACGACGCGGCCGCCCGGCGAACCGGGCGACCGCGTCGGCGGATGGAGCTGGCGTTACTTCGAGCCGTCCTCGAGGCTGATCACGCCGTAGTCCCAGCCCTTCCGGCGGTACACGACGCTCGCGCGCTCCGAGGCGGCGTCGATGAACAGGAAGAAGTCGTGACCGACGAGTTCCATGCGGTCCACCGCCTCCTCGAGGCTCATCCACTCGGCGGGGAACTCCTTCGTGCGGATCACGACGGGCGAGTAGGCCTCGGGTTCCTCGTCCTCACGGGTCAGCGTCGCGACGCTCCCGGTCGCGACCTGCTCGATGAGTTCGGGTGCCGCAGGGGTGATGTCGACCCCGCTGAAGCCCTCGCTGCTCGCCGCGTGCAGGGACGTCCGGTGCTTGCCGCGGTGTTCCTGCTTGCGGTCCTTGGACCGGCGGACGCGCTCGAGCATGCGGGCGATCGCCAGGTCGAAGGCGACGTACTTGTCGGAGCCGGTCGACTCCGCCCGGACCAGCGGCCCGGGTCCCACGAGCGTGAGTTCCACGCGATCCTCACCCTTGCGACCGTTGGCGTCGTTGTGGCGGGACACCTTGATGTCGAGCGACTGCGCCTGCTCGACCAGGTGGGCGACCTTCTCCGCCTTCTCGGTCGCGTACTCGCGGAACCGATCGGTGATGCCGAGTCCAAGTCCGACGATGTTGATATCCACGTTCGACCTCCTCATCCGGCTGACCACCCGGTCTCGGGCGGTCTTTCGCGCCGTTCTGCCACCGTAGTGCCCGATGCTGCGGAAGTCATCAGCAGAGTTCGGCGTGTGTTCACCCGACGGCCGTCCGGGACCTCGATCGTTCACCCGTCGACCCGGGCGAGCGCGACGACACCGGCGACGACCCCGCCCGCAGCGTGGACCGCGCGGACCGCCTCCGCGACGGTGGCACCGGTGGTGACGACGTCCTCGACGAGGAGGAACCGACGATCGGCGAGCGTCTCACGAGCGACCAGCGCGCCCTCCAGGTTCGCGAACCGCTCCGCGCGGCCGAAGTCGCGTTGATCGGCCGGCTCCCGGGCCCACCGGAGCGGTCGGCGCGGGCGGGCGCCGAGACGACGGACGATCCGCTCCACCGGATGGAAGCCCCGCTCCCGCGCAGCGCGTCGTCTGGCCGGGATGGTCGCGATCTCCGGGGCGACGCCGTCCGAAGCCCGCGCCGCCTCGACCATGGCGAGCCGGAACGCGGGTTCCAACGCTGCGGCCAGGGGCCGGACGAGCCCGACCCGTGCGTCCTCCTTGTACGCGAGTAGGACCGCGCCGACCAGCGCGTCGTATCGACGCGCGGCGAGCCCCGGGATGCCGCCCGGGCAGGACCAGCGCACCCCGGCGTCGGACCCGGGTCCACCCGGTGCACACAGACGGGCACGACACGGGTCGCAGAGGCCTCGGTCGGGAGACCCGCAACCGGCGCACACCACGGGCACGAGCAGCGACCAGGCGTCGAGACAGGCCGCTCGGGTCGCGACGACAGCCGCCTGTCGGTCGAAGGTGAAGGTCATCCTCCGATGATCCTGCGCCACTGCGCCGTCGCGGAGCAGGATCGATCGAGGAGGCACGCCGGAGGGTGTGGCGGCAGGGTGTGGAGCGCGGTCGCTCAGTCGGGCGAACCCAGCTGCGTCGCGATGAACCGGACGTCGCCGCCCGCTTCCTGCCAGCTCGATCCCCGTGGGAGCAGGAGCCGACCGTCGCTCGTGAGGGCCCGCAGCTGGGTGAGCCCGTTCCCGCCGACGAGCGTCGTCACGTTCGCCAACGGCGGCACCGGCGCCGAGCGCCCACCGATCTGCTGCGTGAGGATCGTCGTCTGACCGTCGCCGTCGAGCAGCACGGCGACGGTGATGTCGTCGACCCAGGTGACGGTCTTCGCCTCCGAGGACATCACGCGGAGCTCGACCGGGTCGCCGAGTCGCAGCGGCGCGTTCCGGTCGCCCCGGATGATCGCTGCGGCCACGAGCCGGGACTGGGTCCCGTCCCTGAGGAGGGCGACCAGACGGGTCCCCTCCCTGGAGATCTGGATCGAGTCGATCGTGGACGCTCCCGTCCAGCTCGTGGTGACCTGGACCGTGCCGCCGGCGGCATCGTGCGCGAGCAGAGCCGTGGGCGCGGAGGCCGGGACGGTCCAGGTGAAGCCGAACGGGTCCATCGTCGGCGGCAGCAGCCCCGGCCGGTCGTCGACGAGCCGGACGTCGCCGTCCGCCTGGACGACCGTGACGCCCGCCGCGGACCGCACCGCCGCCTGGTCGTGGTCGGCCGAGAGCACCGCAGCGTCCGCTCCGGCCGCGACGACCGCCGCCGAGATCCCGGGCACCGTCTCGATCCCGTCACCTGAGGCGAAGCCGAACTCGTCGCCGCGCTGCACGAGCGCCCTGGGATCGACGCGCGGGGCGGTGAGGGTCAGCGGCGACACCGTCTGGGTGGAGTTGCCGACCACGGTGATCGCGACGTTCGAGACCGCCGCGACACCGCCCACACTGCCGGACAGCTGCACGAGACTGCTCGTCAGCTGGAGCTGCATCCGCTGGAGGGTGACGGCGTCGGCCTGCAGGGCCGGTTTGGTCAGGTCCACGCGGGCGGTACCCGCCTCGACCGGGACCGCGTCGCTCGTGAGTGACGTCCCCTCGGGGAACGCCGTCGCGACCGCGCCCTTCAACCACTCCGCGGGCCCGTCGAGCAACGCCCCGACGATCCTCGTGGCTGTGGAGGCTCTGGACGGGAACCACCGCTGGTCCGGCACGAGTCGGCTGTAGCTCGGGTCGAAGTAGCTCAGCGAGTACGCCGCGAAGACGTCGGCGAAGGTCGAAGCCTCGAGCACGATGCCGGGTGGAGCGGACGCGATACGCCACTCCCCGCGCACCTGGATGAACCCGTACGTCCAGCTGAGCGGCGAGGAGTTCGCCGATTCGCGGTACTCGCCGCGGTCGTCCACCGCGGCCACGGGGCTGACCGTCAACTGCACCGCATCCGCGACGGGCGCGAAGGTCCGCCCACCCTGGTCGATCGTCACGCCCGCGTCGGGATCCCAGTCGGACCTGAGCTCCGGCGCGAGGAACTCGCGAGCGATCTCGTAGTTGTTCTGGGGGCTCGCGGCCGCGTCGACGAAACCGCGCAGGATCTGCTCCTGGGTCGCGCCCTCCGTCGGGCCTGGCGCGATGAAGTTGACGTCCACATCGCCATCGCTCCCCCCGACGGTGCCGCCGTCCTGCACCGAGCCGCCGCGCGGGATGCCGACGCAGGCGGAGAGGACGACGACGAGCAGTACCGGGAGGGCGGCGGCGGCGAAGCGGCGCGCGACGGATCGTCGGCGCCCAGGTCGTGCGGAGCGGTCAGGCACGTGGATCCTCCTCATCGTCGTCGGGCGAGGTCACCGTCTGGAGCGAGCGCGTCGTCGGGGCGGTCAGCTCGTCGACGATGGACTCGATCGCGTCGTCCGGGGGCAGGCTGATCGGCGATCGGACGATGTCCGTCCCCGGTTCGCGCGGGATCGTGAGGCGGAAGGACGAACCGCCCGCCGGTTCCGACCAGACCTCCAGCCAGCCCTCGTGGAGGATCGCGTCCTCGAGCGAGATGGCGAGCCCGAGGCCCGTTCCACCGATGGTCCGTTTGCGCGACGGGTCCGCGCGCCAGAAGCGGTCGAAGACCCGCTCCGTCGCCTCAGGGGTCATCCCCTGGCCGTAGTCCCGGACGGCGATGGCGACCGAGGACTCGTTGCTGTCGACCGACACCACGATCGGTTTCCCTTCACCGTGCTCGATGGCGTTGCCGATGAGGTTGCGCACGATCCGACGGATGCGGCGCGGGTCCATCGGGACCGCCGAGTATCCGCCGGGCGCGACGATGCGGAGATCCGACCCGGTCGGCTCCGCGAGGGGTCGCAGCTCGTCCACGACCTCCTCGGCGAGATGGACGAGGCTCGTCGGTTCCAGGTCGAGCTCGATGCTCCCCGCGTCGTACCGGCTGATCTCGAGCAGGTCGGCGAGCAGGATCTCGAACCGGCCCACCTGATCGTGCAGGAGCTCCGCCGTCCGCTCCGTCGCCGGGGGGAACGAGTCCCGCTGGTCGTAGAGCACGTCACCGGCGAGCCGGATCGTCGTGAGCGGCGTGCGCAGCTCATGCGAGACGTCCGAGACGAAGCGCTGCTGCACGAGCGAGAGCTCGGCCAGTTCCTTGATCTGTTTCTGCATGCTCGCGGCCATGCCGTTGAAGGACCTGGCGAGCGTGGCGAGCTCGTCCTCGCCCTTCTCCGGCATACGCACGTCGAGGTCACCACCGGCGAGGCGTTGGCTCGTCTCGGCGGCGGAGCGGATGGGCGTCGCGACGAACCGGACGATGAACCACGCGGCGCCGCCGACGAGGATCATCAGGCCGACACCGGCGAGGAACAGGGTGCGTTGGACGAATCCGAGCGTCTGCTCCGACTCGTTCAGGTCGTACCCGAGATAGATCTCGTACGACCCCGCGGTCGGCATCGACACCTCCGACCCGACGACGATGCCGGCGGTCGACGAGCCGTCCGCGGTGGTGAGGGTGACCGACTGCCACTGGAGCGTGTCCGGATCGGCTCGGACCGCTTCCGTGAGCTCGTCCGAGATCACACCGCCGGCGAGCCCCGGTGACTCGAAGCCCGGCGGCGTCACCTGGCTGAAGTCCTGGCCAGGAGCGCGGTAGGCCGCGATCAGGCTGCTGCCGGACGTGGTCTGGAGGTCGGTCCGCACCGTGCCCATCAGCTGCTGCAGGGCGACCCGCTCGCTGGCGTCCGAGGCGTCGAGGATGCTCTGCGCCGAGGCGATGGCACGACTGGAACCGGCGAGCGCCTGCTGCAGCCGGGACTGGAAGAGGTCGTTCCCGATGCTGAAGGAGAGGTAGGCGCCGGTCAGGAGGATGGCGAGTCCTGACAGCCCGACGGTGATGGCGACGGTCCGGAACTGCAGCGAGCGCCGCCACTGCGAGCGCAGTTGCTGCGGCCACGTCCGCCAGAGACGCCAGTCGGCCGCCCAGCCGGCGAGTCGGGAGGCCATGTCGGATCAGCCGGTGACGGCGCCGGCGCGGTACCCGACGCCGCGGACCGTCATGACGATCTTGGGGTTGTCCGGGTCTTCCTCGACCTTGGCGCGGAGCCGTTGCACGTGCACGTTCACCAGCCGGGTGTCGGCCTTGTAGTGGTACCCCCACACCTGCTCGAGCAGCATCTCGCGGGTGAAGACCTGCTGCGGCTTGCTCGCGAGGGCGAGCAGGAGGTCGAACTCCAACGGGGTGAGGCCGATGACCCCGTCGGCCCGACGGACCTCGTGGCCGGCGACGTCGACGGTGAGGTCGCCGATGCGGAGCGTCTCGGCGAGGTCGGCGGCCGGGGCGCGCAACCGCGTGCGGATCCTGGCCACGAGCTCCTTCGGGTTGAAGGGCTTGACCATGTAGTCGTCGGCTCCTGATTCGAGGCCTTTGACCACGTCCGCGGTGTCGGACTTCGCGGTCAGCATGATCACGGGGACGCCGGACTCCTGCCGGATGAGGCGACAGACCTCGATCCCGTCGATACCGGGCAGCATGAGGTCGAGCAGGACGAGGTCGGGCTTCGTGTCGCGGAACGCCTGGAGCGCGCCGCTGCCGTCCGCGCAGAACGACGGTTCGAAACCCTCGGTGCGCAGGACGATGCCGATCATCTCGGCGAGTGCGGTGTCGTCGTCGACGACGAGGATGCGTGCGTTCATAGCTCCGTCTCGGGTGTGACCGGCCGGCCGCGCTGCCTGACCGGTGTCCTTACGTCTCGCCTCAGCGTAGTCGAACTGTCCCCCGGAACCGCCGAAGGTCCGGTCGCGGACCGGCCCGGTGTGACAACATGGAGGGGTTCGAGACGGCGAGGGGGTGCTGCTGATGGACGGTGGACAGCGAGCCGGGGGCGAGATGGGCGATCAGAGTCAGCGCCCGTGGACGAACCCCGAGGAACCACGGCGACCGGAGGAGTCGGCACCGCCGCCACCCCGACAGCCACCGCAGCAGCCCGGGTACCCGCAACCCTCCGGATACCCGCAGCAGCAGCCCGGATACGGCCAGCAGCCGGGGTATGGGCAGCTGCAGGGGTATGGCCAACAGGCGGGTTACGGACAACAGGCTCCGTACGGACAACAGCCTCCGCACGGTCAGGCTCCGTACACGCAGCCGTCCGCCCCCTCTCACCAGCCCGGCTACGGCGCGCCTCAGGCTGCCCCGAGCGCCGGCTACGACGCGAACCCCTACGCGAACGCCGCGCAGTGGGCCCCCGGTCCCCAGCAGGGCTGGGCACCCCCGCCCAAGCCGGGACTCATCCCGCTCCGCCCGCTGTCGTTCAGCGACCTCTTCGGCGCCCCCTTCCTCGTCCTGCGCCGGAACCCGAAGGCGACGTTCGGGAGCGCATTGCTCTTCCAGGGCCTCACCGCGGTCCTCTCCCTCGTCATCGTGGGCCTCGTCGCCTGGCTCTCGTTCAGTCGGCTGTCGCAGGCGGCCCCCGGCGAAGAGGACACCATCGGTGCCGGCGGGATCACGGCGATCATCCTCTCCTCGCTCATCCCGATCGCGGGCTCGATCGCCGGGAGCGCGATCCTGCAGGGCATCATCGCCCAGGAGGTCGCCCGCGGCACCCTCGGCGAGAAGCTGCCGCTCGGGGTCCTCTGGCGTCGCACCAAGAAGCGCTTCCTCCCGCTCATCGGCTACACCTTCCTCCTCATCGGCGTCGTGACCGTCTTCATCGCCGTCGCGGTCGGCCTCGGCTTCGTCCTCACCGGACTCGGCGGCAGAGCCGGCGTGGTCCTGACCGTGGTCATGGCGATCGCGGCGCTCCTGGTACTGGTCGTCGCATCGGCCTGGTTGGGGACGAAGTTCTCCCTCACACCGAGCATCATCGTCCTGGAGAACAGTCGGGTGTTCCCCGCGCTGGCGCGCTCGTGGCGCCTGACCGACGGGTACTTCTGGCGGACGTTCGGCGTCCAGTTCCTCGTCTCCTCCGTCGTCAGCGTCGCCTCGCAGGTCGTCGCGACGCCCATCAGTCTGCTCGCGAGTTTCGTGCCCGTGATCCTCGTCGGTGTCGACTCCGAAGCGACGATGATCGTGGCCACCATCGCCGCTCAGGGCCTGTCCCTGCTCGTCTCCGTCATCATCGGCGCGATCACCGTCGTCGTCATCAGCGCCACCTCCGCCGTGATCTACATCGACCTCCGCATGCGGAAGGAGGGCCTCGACCTCGATCTGGCCCGGTTCGTGGAGGCCCGGTCCGGAGGCCGCGAGGCGGTCGACAACCCCTTCGACCTCGCAGCCGCCGGGGGTAAAGCACCCCGATGAACCCGTTGGTCCTCACCTCGCGACTCGACGTCCCGCTCGTCCCGGACGCTCCAGGCGCACGTGACCTCCTGCAACGCGAGCTGTCGAAACCCGAGTACCAGACGGCGCAACCGTCCCTGTGGGACATCATCTCGAAGGCCTTCTGGGATTGGGTCAACTCCCTCCGGGTGCCAGGAGACGGACCGTTCACCGGGCTGTTCCCGATCATCGCGATGACGGTGGTCGTCGTCGGCATCGTGATCGCGTTCATCGTGTGGGGCGTGCCGCGCATCAACCGGCGGAGCACCCGGCAGCTGGACCTGTTCGGCGAGCGCGACGACCGCACCGCCGATCAGCTGCGCCGCGATGCGAGGACGGCGGCCGGCGCCGGCGACTGGACCGTCGCACTCCAGGAGCTCTACCGAGCCATCGCCCGTGGGCTCTCCGAGCGGACGATCGTGGTGGTGTCCCCCGGCACCACGGCACACGGCTTCGCGGCCCGGGCGGCGGCGGCGTTCCCCGCCGAGGGACGCGCGCTCGAGCGGGCGGCGGACGTCTTCGACGCCGTCCGGTACCTCGCTGCGACCGGCACCGAGGAGCAGTACCGCGAGCTCGAGGCCTTGGACGCCCGACTCGCCACGGCGGCCCCCGCCTTCCTCGCCGAGCCGGAGGGCGTCCTGCGGTGACCCTCACGACGAAGCCCGCTGCCGAGCAGCAGCCCGAACCCGACGTCGCCACGCCGCGGCTCCGCACGAGACTGCGACGGAGCCGGTTCTGGATCGTCGCGGCGGTGTTCGCGATCGGTGTCGCGCTCGTGCTCATGTTCGCGACGCGCGGCGCCTCCATCGACGCCGCCCTGCTGAGCCCCGGCAACCAGACCCCGAACGGTGGTCGGGCGCTCGCCCAGGTCCTCCGCCAGGAGGGGGTCACCGTGAGTGAGACGACGACCCTCGACGCGACGCTCCAAGCCGTCGAGGACTCGGAGAGCACGGTGCTGTACTTCGATCCGACCGGTCTGCTGGACGCAGCGCAGCTCGGGCGGCTGAGCGACGCCGACGCTCGACTCGTGGTGGTCACGCCGCGCGCGTCGGTGCTCCGCGTCCTCTTCCCAGGGGTGTCGTTCGCCGGCAGCGTCGACGCCTCCGAAGTCCTCCGAGCGGATTGCGCAGACGACACCGCCGACCGCGCCGGGTCGGTCACCGGCGGTTGGACCCTGTACACGTCGACGGACGCCGACACCGAGGGGTGCTTCACCGCGGATTCTGGCGGGAGCGCGGTGATCACGCAGGACGACGGCGAACGGGTGCTGCTCGGCTCCGCGGACGCGCTCACGAACGACGCCGTCGACCGAGCCGGGAACGCGGCGCTGGCCCTCGGCCTGCTCGGCGGCACCGAGCAGCTGGTCTGGTACCTCCCGAGCCTCGCCGACGTGCCCGTCACGGGCCCGCCGAGCCTCGACGAACTGACCCCGAGCTGGGTCGCCGGGGTCACGGGCACCGTCGTCATCACCGCGATCCTCGCCATGATCTGGCGCGGACGCCGGTTCGGCCCACTCGTCATCGAGGACCTGCCGGTGGCGGTCCGGGCGAGCGAGACGATGGAGGGGCGTGCGCGGCTCTACCAGCGCTCCGCGAACCGACGGCGTGCACTCGACGCGCTCCGCATCGGCACCGTCTCCCGACTCGCCGTCGCCACGGGGCTCTCCCGTCACGCCTCGGTCGTCGAGGTCGCCGACACGGTCGCCGGCATCGCCGGCCTCGACCCCAGACACGTCCGCGCCGTCCTCCTCGACGCCGAACCGATGAGTGACGCCGACCTCGTCAGCCTGTCCGATCACCTGCTCGATCTCGAAGCCGCCGTCGCGCGCGCCACGGACCTCACCGGAAGGAACCATCCATGACCGACGCCCCAGCGCCCGGAACCACCACCCCGAGCCCCGACGACCTCCGCCGAGCACTCGCCCAGGTGCGCGTCGAGGTCGGCAAGGCCGTCGTGGGACAGGACGCCGCCGTCACCGGCCTCGTGATCGCGCTGCTCGCGAAGGGACACGCGCTCCTCGAAGGTGTGCCGGGTGTCGCAAAGACGCTGCTCGTCCGATCGCTCAGTCACGCCCTCAGCCTCGACACCAAGCGGGTGCAGTTCACCCCCGACCTGATGCCGGGCGATGTCACCGGATCGCTCGTCTACGACGCGAAGACCGGCGAGTTCGAGTTCCGCGAGGGCCCCGTCTTCACGAACATCCTCTTGGCCGACGAGATCAACCGGACGCCCCCGAAGACCCAGTCCGCGCTGCTCGAGGCCATGGAGGAACGCCAGGTCAGCGTCGACGGCCGCTCGCTGCCGCTCCCCGACCCGTTCATCGTCGCCGCCACGCAGAACCCGATCGAATACGAGGGCACCTACACGCTCCCGGAGGCCCAGCTCGACCGGTTCCTCCTGAAGCTCGTGCTCGACGTTCCGGAACGGGACGTCGAAGTCGAGGTGCTCCTCCGCCACGCCGCCGGGTTCAGTCCCCGGGACCTGGCCGCCGCGGGTGTCACCCCCGTGATGGGAGCCGCCGAGCTCCGTGCCGCACAGGTGGAGGTCGGGCGGGTCGGTGCCAGCGCCGACGTCCTCGCCTACGTCGTCGACCTCGCCCGCGCGACACGACGCAGCCCCTCCGTCCGGCTCGGCGTCAGTCCCCGCGGGACGACGGCGCTGCTGGCGTCCGCGAAGGCCTGGGCCTGGTTGAGCGGGTATCAGTCGATCACCCCGGACCACGTGCAAACCATGGTCCTGCCCGTCTGGCGCCACCGGATGCAGTTGCGACCGGAGGCGGAGCTCGAAGGCGTCTCGGTGGACGCCATCCTGCGGTCGATCATGCAGCAGGTCCAGGTCCCCATCTAGATGGCCGTCACCGGGAGGTTCGTCGCGCTCGTCGCGTTCGGCATCGTGCCGATCGTGGCGGTCGGTGTGCTCACGGGCGACGCGGCCTGGGCGTTCGCCGGATGGCTCGGTCTGGTCGCCGTCCTCGGCGTCCTCGATCTCGTCCTCGCCGGGTCGCCGCGCGAGATCATCCTGCAACGCGCACTCCCGTCGCGGATCCGCCTCGGCGAATCGGCGACGAGCACCCTCCTGCTGACCAACCGCGGTGGCCGTCGGGTGCGCGCCCTCGTCCGGGACGCCTGGCAGCCGTCCGCCGGGGCGCCGACCGCCCGCCTCAGTGTCGACCTCCCGCCCGGCGAGCGGCGGAGCGTCAGCCTCGTGCTCACGCCCTTCCGCCGCGGCGAGCGCCGGGTGTCGCAGGTGACGGTGCGCTCGTTCGGGCCGCTCGGTCTCCTCGCCCGGCAGGCGACGCTCAACAGCCCAGGACACCTCCGTGTGCTCCCGGCGTTCGCGTCTCGGAAGCACCTCCCGAGCCGCATCGCGCGCCTGCGGGAACTCGACGGTGCGACGAGTGTCATGGTGCGCGGTCAGGGCACCGAGTTCGACTCACTGCGCGAGTACGTGCGCGGCGACGACGTGCGATCGATCGACTGGCGGGCGACCGCCAGGCGTGGCGACGTCATGATCCGCACGTGGCGGCCCGAACGCGACCGCCGCGTGGTCATCGTGACCGACACCGGACGGACGTCCGCGGCGCGCATCGTCGACGAGCCGCGCATCGACACCGCGTTCGAGGCGGCGTTGCTGCTGGCGGCGTTGGCGACGAGGGCCGGCGACCGCATCGACTACCTCGCCTACGACCGCCGCGTGCGGGGTCGGGTGCAGGGTGCGACCGGGCCCGAGTTGTTGTCGCGGATGGTCGACGCGATGGCGCTCGTCGACCCGGAGCTCATCGAGACCGACTGGGAAGCGATTCCCGGCCAGGTGAGGCAGATCACGAACCAGCGTGCACTCGTCGTCCTCCAGACGTCGATCGACGCTCCAGGCGCGGCGCGAGGGTTGCTCGCGGTGCTCCCCCAGCTCACGCAGCGCCACACCGTCGTCGTGACGAGTGTCGTCGACCCGGCGACGATCGAGGCGACACGCGACCGTGGCAGCCGCGAAAGCGTCTACCGGGCGGCCTCCGCCGAACGCGCCCTCCTCGACATCGAGCGGGTGTCGGCGGCCATCAGGCAGCTCGGGGCGGATGTGGTCACCGGATCACCGGAGACCTTGCCCCCCGCTCTGGCCGACGCCTACATCGCCCTGAAAGCGTCGGGTCGGCTCTAGGCCGACCTCGCCCGACGGATCACGCGTCGTCGGCGCGGAACCATCTCGAGCTAGCGGCCCTTGCGCTTCTTGCGGCGCTCGCGGGCGAGTGCCTCCTGTTTGGCCTTCCGCGCAGCGAGTTGGGCGCCGCGGCTCGTCCCGGCTGCGGTGCCAGGTGTCGAGCCGGCCTTCGGCGCCTTCCGGCGCTTCCCGCTCGGTGGTGGAGGAGGCGTGGCCGGCGTCTCGGCCGGAGCGCTCCGGCGTGAACTGTTCGCCGTCCGACCTCGGACGATGCCGATGAACTCCTCGAGCGCCTCGTCCTCGCGGTCCCGACGCCACGCGAGCAACACCGGCACGGGCGGCAGGTCGACGATCGGGCGGTACTCCACGTCCTTCCGCTGGTGGAGCCTGGCCACCGACTGCGGGACGACGACGATGCCGACCTCGGAGGCCGCGAGCTCGATCGCCGCTTCCGGATCCGAGGTGAGCGGCGTGGCCGGTTCCGCGAACCCGAGAGCGTCCGCCTGGTCCGCCCACCCGAGCACGAGGGGCGCCATGATCAGCTGCTCCTCGGCGAGTGCGGCGGTCTCGACCTCGTCATGCTCACCGAGCGCTGCACCCTTCGCGAACACGACGACGGGGAGCTCCTCGAACAGCGCGATCGTATTGAGGCCCTCGGTGTCGATGGGCACACGCACGAGCGCGACGTCCGCCGCACCCGACCGGAGGACCTCCCGCTGCTCGTCGAGGTCGACGCGGACCAGGCGGAGTTCGTCGTCCGGCCGCCGCTCGTTCCAGATGCGGGCCCACTTCCCGGGATTGACGCCCCGGGCGAACGCGACGGTCAACGCCGGCGTCACGGCTTCGGCGTCCCGATCGACACCGTCGGCATCGATGTCGACGTGGGAATCGTCGCCCTGGTCGTCCTGCCTGTCCATCGAAGCCTCCACTGCTCGGCTTGCCACACTACTGCAGGGCGGTCGGGGGGACGGAGCGATCGGTTGGGGGCCGGCGCTCCGGGGAGGTACGCTGAGCGGATGGGCGCGAGCGAACAGATCATGAAACCGGCAACCGCGGCGAAGAAGCTCGGGGTCTACCTGCCGGCGACGCCGGCGTCGTTCCAGGAGGAGCCCATCACGCGGTCCGCCTTCCTCGAGCTGCAGGCAAACCCGGCCGACTGGTTGGTCGAACTCCGGAAGAACGGCCCGCACCCGCGGGACGTCGTCGCTCGCAAGCTGGGCGTGTCGACCTCGGGTCTCGCTCGCGCTGAGATCACCGAGGCACTGACGACCGAGCAGATCCAAGAACTCCTCCGCACCCTGCCGGCCTGGCTCGTGCAGGAGCGTGCGGTGCACGCCGAGGTCAACGCCGAGAACGCCCGGGTCAACGCCCGGAACGCCGAGCGTCGCGCACGGTCCGAAGCCGGCGAATAAGGCTCAGCCGGCGACGATGCGCTTCGCGCCGGCTTCGAACTCGGCCAGGTCGCCGCGCTCACCCGAGCGGTAGGCGATCCCGCCCAACCAGCACATGTAGAGCAGGAATGCCGCGAGCGCTCCCCCGCCGATGAGCATCTTCACGGCCCACGGCCAGGGAGCTGGGGTCACGAACCCTTCGACCAGCCCGGAGACGAACAGGACGATCACGAGCCCGATGGCGATCGTGAACAGGGACCTGCCCTCCTCGGCGAGCGCCTGCCCCCGCGTCCGCGGTCCTGGTGCGACCCACGCCCAGAAGATCCGCAAGCCGGCCGCTGCGGCGACGAACACCGCGGTGAGCTCCAGCATGCCGTGCGGGAGGATGTACTCGAAGAAGACGTCGCCCTTGCCGTAGGCGAACATGAGCCCGGCGGCCTGGCCGACACCCTGTGCGTTGGTGACGATGATGTACGGCACCCACACCCCGCTGATCCCGAACGCCACGCACTGCGCGGCGATCCAGGCGTTGTTCGTCCACACCTGACCGGCGAAACTGGCCGCCGGGTTGTTGGAGTAGTAGGCGACGAAATCGTCCTCGACGTACTGCTTGAGCTGCGCGTCCGTGCCGAGGTTCGCGAGGACCTGCGGGTTGCCCGCGATCCACACGGCGTAGAGGGTCGCGATGACGACGGTCGCGACGGCGACGGCGAGGGTCACCCAGCGGACCCGGTAGAGCGCGGCGGGCAGCGCCAGGACGAAGAAGCGCGGAACGCTCGACAGCACGTTGGCGCTCGCCCCGGTGAACCGCAGTCGTGCCCGCGACAGCGACACGGACAGGCGGTCGCCGACGAGCGTCGACCCGGCCGTGGTCTTGATAGCGGAGAGCTGCGTCGCCCCGGCTTGGTAGCGGTCGATGAGTTCGTCCGCCTCCGGTCCGCTGAAGAAGCGCTGCTTGCCGAGCGCGTCGAGGCGGTCCCATTCCTGGCGGTGGGCTGCGGAGTAGGCGTCGAGGTCCATCGGAGCCATGCTACGCGGTGGGGACGCTCCGTGACCGGTGCTCCACGCATCTGCTTGAATGGTCCACATGTCCGAACCGGCCCGGGTCCCCCTGCACGAGTCGTCGGTGGACGACGGCACCGAGCTGATCACCGGTGAGGCGGTCGCTCTGGACGTCCGGCCCACCGGGTTCATCCTGCGGGCCGCCGGCGCACTCATCGACTACGCGGTGTCGATCCTCGTCTTCGTCGGCCTCATGCTGGCGATGTTCTCGTGGCTCCTCTCCGGCGTCGCCATGGACACGGCGATGTTCACCGCGATCGTGCTCGGGCTGACGGTCCTCTGCCTCGTCGTCCTGCCCGCCGCCGTCGAGATCGCCACCCGAGGTCGTTCCCTGGGCAAACTCGCCGTCGGCGCCCGCATCGTCCGTGACGACGGCGGAGCGCCCGGGTTCCGGCACGCGTTCATCCGCGCCCTGACCGGGTACTTCGAGATCTACCTGACCGCCGGCGGGATCGCCGCACTCTCCGGCCTGCTCAGCGCCCGCTCGAAGCGGCTCGGTGACGTCCTCGCCGGGACGTACAGCCAACGCGAACGGATGCCGAGGGTGGTCGAGCCGGTGGCGATGATCCCGGCTCAGCTCGCGCCGTGGGCAGCGGGAGCGGACGTCGCCCGGTTGCCGGATCCACTCGCCCGTCGGGTGACACAGTTCCTCAAGCAGGCGGGCGCCCTCACCCCGGCGACCCGGACCCGACTCGCGGCCGAACTCGCCGCAGAGGTGTCGCGGTACGTCTCGCCGCTCCCGATCGCGCCGCCCGAGGCGTTCCTCGTCGGTGTCTCGGTCGTGCGTCGGGAGCGGGAGTACCAGGCCCAACTCGCCGCCCGCCAGCGGCTGGCCCTGCTGCAGCCGGTGCTGAGCGGACAGCCGCACCGGTTCCCCGACCGCTGAGGCGGGGAACCGGCGAGGCCATTCAGTAGCGGTAGTGGTCGACCTTGTAGGGGCCCTCGACGGACACGCCGATGTAGTCGGCCTGCTCACCCGTCAACGTCGTCAGCTGGACGCCGAGTGCGTCCAGGTGCAGTCGCGCCACCTTCTCGTCGAGGTGCTTCGGGAGCACGTACACGCCGATCGGGTACTCCTCGATCCGGGTCCAGAGCTCGAGCTGCGCGAGCACCTGGTTGGTGAAGGAGTTGCTCATGACGAAGGACGGGTGACCCGTCGCGTTGCCGAGGTTCATCAGGCGACCCTCGCTCAGCACGAGGACGCTGCGGCCCGTCGGCAGACGCCACTCGTGGACCTGCGGCTTGATCTCGATCTTCTCGGCGCCCTCGAGCGCCTCGAGCGAGGCCATGTCGATCTCGTTGTCGAAGTGTCCGACGTTCGAGACGATCGCGAGGTGCTTGAGCGCCAGGATGTGGTCGAGGGTGACGACGTTGAAGTTGCCCGTGCAGGTGACGATGATGTCGACCTCGGAGGCGACGCTCTCGAGCGTCGCGACCTGGTAGCCGTCCATCGCGGCCTGCAACGCGCAGATCGGGTCGACCTCGGAGACGATGACGCGCGCGCCCTGCCCGCGGAGGGCTTCGGCCGCACCCTTGCCGACGTCGCCGTACCCGGCGACGAAGACGACCTTGCCGCCGATGAGCACGTCGGTCGCGCGGTTCAGACCGTCGGGCAGGGAGTGGCGGATGCCGTACTTGTTGTCGAACTTGCTCTTCGTGACCGAGTCGTTGACGTTGATCGCGGGGAAGAGCAATTCCCCCTGCTTCGCCAGCTCGTACAAGCGGTGCACGCCGGTGGTGGTCTCCTCGGTCACGCCGAGGATGTCGGCGGCCACCTTCGTCCATCGATCGGTGCTCCCGGCGAGTGAGCGACGCAGGACGTCGAGCACGATGCTGTACTCGTGGCTGTCGGTCGCCGTCGTCTCAGGCACGGCACCGGCGAGCTCGAACCGACGACCCTGGTGGACGAGCATGCTCGCGTCGCCACCGTCGTCGAGGATGAGGTTCGGTCCGGTCCAGTCGGCTCCTGCCGCGGCGGCCTCCGTCGACCAGTCGAAGATCTGCTCGGTGCACCACCAGTACTCCTCGAGGGTCTCGCCCTTCCAGGCGAACACCGGCACGCCCGACGGCGCGTCGACGGTGCCGTGCGGTCCGACCGCGACGGCCGCTGCGGCCTCGTCCTGGGTGGAGAAGATGTTGCAGCTCGCCCAACGGACCTGGGCGCCGAGCGCCACGAGCGTCTCGATGAGCACGGCGGTCTGCACGGTCATGTGCAGCGAGCCGGCGATCCGGGCTCCGGCGAGGGGCTGGCTCGCGCCGAACTCCTCGCGGAGGGCCATGAGGCCGGGCATCTCGTTCTCGGCGAGGCGGAGCTGGTGGCGGCCGGCCTCGGCGAGCGACAGATCGGCCACCTTGTACGGGAGGGTGGTCGTGGGGGCGGTCGGTGCGGAAGAACTCATGCAGCCATTCTCGCAGACCGCCGGCACTCGCGGCCCTTCATGTCGACGCCGTCGACCGGTCAGGAACCGTAGCCGACGTCGCCGAGCACGCTGTGCTTCACGACGCGCCAGCCCTGCGGCACGCTCAGCCGTTCGGCGTGGATGGAGCACAGGTCGTAGCTGTGCGGGCTCTTCTCGATGCTGAGCGGGCCGAGCACCGCCATCGAGTCCCGGTAGTCGTAGGTCAGCGTCGCGACGGGCTCGCGTGAGCACCCGACCTTGGAACACATCCTGTCTACCATTTGCTCCAGCGTAACGCCCGGGTGCGGATCGGACGCTCCGGCTCGCCGTCCTCCCGGGTCGGGACGCCCCGCTGGACCACGCCTAGACTGGACGCATGGCGGACGCTGACGAGGAGACGCGAGGTGCGCTCTCGCGGCGCCGCTCGCGTCACGGCCGCAACGGACGTTCGAGCGTCGTCGGGCCTGACGTCCCGCCGATCGACACCCGGATCGACCAGTTCGACCTGACGGTCGCGACGACCGCCGACTACCTGCGCGGCGCGTGGCCTGCGGAACTCGCCGACGTGCGCTTCGAGGTCGGCGCGATGCCCGCGCAGAACTCCGGCACGGACGGCGTGGACCGCTGGTTCGTGGACCGCGCCCGCCGCCGGGTCATCCTCTACCGGCTCCCCATCCAGCGCATGAGCAAACTCCACCGGAACGACGAACCGCACCAGCGCATGATGGTCGAGAGCTGCGTCTTCCGGGCCGTCGCCGAGCTGCTCGGCAAGGACCCATGGGATCTCGGTCCCGACCGCTACCGCTTCCTCTGAGGCGCGTGCGCCGCTCAGCGCGGGTAGACGCTGATCGGGGCCGCCAGCGGGTTCGGCGGCACGACGGGCGACGAGGTCAACCGACCCGGTGCCGCGAGGCTGATCGAGGCGTGGAGTCCGTCGGCGCCTGCGAGCACGTAGCTCTGGCCCGCGGCGACCCCGATCGTCGCACCGGCGCCGGCGGCGACCTTGGCCGAGGTCTCGGTGCCGTCGGCGTCCGTCAGCGTGACCGCCGCCTCCGACCCGGTCGGGTTGAAGACGTGCAGTTTCTGCCCCGGGCCGGTGGGGACGGTGAAGGCCGCTTCGTCGTCGAGGACGGGTGTCGCCCCGAACCAGGCGAAGTCCTCGAGCGCGCCGCTCCGCGAGTTGGAGCGGGCCGCCGCGACGACGGGCTCGGTCGAGGTGATCTCGAGTGAGAACTCGCCCGCGGGCAACCCGGCCAGGGCGATCTCGCCCGGCACACCCGGCTGGATGGTCGCGTCGACCACGATCGGCTCGTCCTTGCTGTTCTCGCGCGTGGCCGTGATCACGACGTCAGCCGCTTCGGCGCCCGGAGCGAAGAGTCTGAGGGCCGTGGCCCGGTCGTCCACCGATGCGGTGTCGGAACTCGCGCCGGGCGCTGCCGGAGCCGAGACGACGAGGCCCGGGACGACGAGGTCGGTGGCCGGCGCAGCGGTCGGTCCCTGGACCTCGACACCACCGGGTGTCAGGACCCGGACGGTGCTCTGCTGCAGCGCTGCGGCGACCTGGCCACCCTCGCTGGTCACGCGGACGACCGGCGTCGGTTCGTTCGGTGCGAGCCCGGTGAGCGCGACGACCCGCTGTGTGCCCGAGGCCACGACGATCCCGGCGGCCCCTGGGGCGTCGATGCGTCCGGCGGCCCCGAAGACCTCGAGGGTGACGTTCGCGTCGACGGCGGAGGGATTGCCGAGGAGGATGAGGGTGGTGCGGCCGATGTCGCTCGAACCGCCGACGAGCCAGCTCTCCGCCGACGCCGGCGTGCACGTGGCTGCGGCGAGGCCGGCCACGTCCGCCTCGGCCGCGATCTGGGACTGCGCTCCGCTGACGGGGGTGGCGCTCCCGTCGGTCGCGCCGGGCACGGTGATGACGGCCGGTCCGCCGTCGGCCGCGCCGCTCGTGTTGTCGGGGGCGGCGAGGTCACGGGTGGTCGGGGTGACCCCCTTCGCGCCGAAGTCGACGCTCGCCGGCCCGAAGGATCCGGCGGCGGTCGCCGCGGTGGCGTCCTGCGCGAGGGCGAGCAGCGGTCCGGGGCACACGAGGGACTGGTCGCCGGCGACGGGGGTGACCCGGATGTCGCGAGGCGCGATCTCGACGGTCGGCAGCGTCAGCTGTCCGGCGGCGGCGATCGTGACCGCGGCGATCCCGATCCCGACCAGCCCGGTCACGATGCGCCCTGAGGTGATGGCGACTCCGCGCTTACTGGGCATGCGGCTGCTCCGTTCCCGGGACGTCCCGGCGGGTGGTGTCTGCGGTGGGGGACGCGTCGCTCGGGCCATTCGGCTCCGTCGCGGGGTCGTCTCGCCCGTCGGTGGTCTCCGAGGCCTCGACCGGCTCGTCTTTGACGGGCTCGCCGTCGACGGGCTCGCCGTCGACGGGCTCGCCGTCGACGGGCTCGCCGTCGACGGGCTCCGGGTGGCTGCTGGGCGCGTCAGTCGTCGGTGCCGCAGCGGCCTCGTCCGCGCTCGTCACCGCAACCGGGGCGTCGTCGATCGGGACGTCGGGGTCCGCGTCGATCTCGGAGGTCGGCGTCGGAGCGGGTGCCGCGACGGGAGCGGCTCCGCGACGCCACCAGCGTGGCTTCGCCACACCGGAGGAACCCTGTCCTGAGCTCGCCGCTGCGTCCGTGGAGGACTCGTCGTCGAGGTCGCCGGTCGGTTCCTCGTCGTCGTACGATCCGGCTGCGCCGTCGTCGAGGACGGCGACGGCGGAACCGGCGGCCGCAGCCTTCCGAGCCGAGCGACCCTTGAGCTTCGCCGGCTTCCGCGAACCCGCGCGATACCCGTCGCGGGACGCGCCGTTCGGGATGCTGAGGAGCAGGGTGATGAGGAAGACCACACCCAACCCGACACCGATGAGCATGCCGAGCACGTTCGTCTCCGGCACCTCGGGGCCGGAACCGACGTCGGCGACCGTCCGCCAGAGCGTCCCGCTCGTGGTCTCGCCGACCGCGACCAACGCGGCATTGGCGTCGAGCGCACTCGCCGCCCGTCCGGCGGTCTGTCCGGCCACCGTCTGCTCGGCGCCCTCGACGGTCGGAGCGAGGAGGACGAAGGCGATGCCGTGTTCGACGAGGGTCTCCGTCGGGTCGAGCCCGCTCTGCGACGCGAGGTTGCCGGCCAGCTCTGCGACGATCCGGTCGTCGGTGGACACACCGGGCGAGCTCTGGACGATCGTGGATCGCCCGTCGAGCG
Organism: Plantibacter sp. Leaf314; assembly: GCF_001423185.1. Lineage (NCBI taxonomy): Bacteria > Bacillati > Actinomycetota > Actinomycetes > Micrococcales > Microbacteriaceae > Plantibacter > Plantibacter sp. Leaf314. The sequence goes on from NZ_LMOB01000002.1 coordinate 304,582, forward strand.
TCTCCCCCTGGCCGCGGATGACGACCGCGGTGATCGTCCCGTCGTCGCCCGGGGTGATCACGAGGGTGCCGAGACGCGGATCGGTCTGTGTCGCCGCCGTGACGTACGCCGGCAGCTGGCGACCCGAACTCTCACGGACGACGGACGTGCCGAGCGGCTGAGCGAGGGCGAGCGGGACCGCCACCACCACGGCTGCGAGCACCATCACGAGCCCCGGAACCGCGCGGAAACGCGGGATCCGGTCGAGTCCGAGCGTGGCCGCGCCGACGATGCCGAGCCAGTAGAGGCTGATCGCGGCACCGGCCCAGACCGGGACGGCGGTCCCGGCCGTGGAGGTGAGGAACAGGTGCGTAGCGAACACGGCCGAGACGAGCCCGAGGAAGGCCGCGATGAGGAGCGGGACCGCGCGCCGGGAGCCGGGCAGGAACAGGGCGAGGAGGGCGACGATCGCGAGCGGCGCGAAGAGCGCCGGGATCACGATGACCGGGGTCATGCCGGGCAGGCCGAGCGATGCGGCGACCTGACTCCAGCCGCCCAGGCTGCCGCCGGGGAACCCGAGGGACAACTGCCATCCGGAGGCTGCCGTCGCCGGCGTCACCACGCCCGGATCGGAGAGGAGCCCGAGCCAGTTGCCGCGGTGGACACCCTGCTGCCAGACGAGGGGGGCGAAGAGCGCGGCGGCGGGGATCGGGACGAGCGCCACCCGCGCGATGCCCCGGCCCGCGAAGACCATCGCGACGACCCAGATGACGAGGAGGGCCGGAGCCAGGGACGGGGCGCTCGCGACGATCGCGGCGAAGAGGAAGGCGCTCGTACCCGCAGCGGCCCAGGAACGCGCGGCCACCACGCCGGCGTAGAAGAGCCAGGGCAGCAGCACGTGGACGATGACCGCCGCCGGACGTCCGTCCGCCAGCGCGGTCAGCAGCGTCGGCGCGAGGGTCCACAGCAATGCGGCGACGGCACGGGGGCCTGCGCGCTCGGTGAGACGCGTCGCCGCGAACCAGGCGCCGAGCGCCGAGAGCGGGAGGGCGAGCAGGAAGAGCAGGACGAGGGAGAACGACGGCTCCCAGAACGTGATGGACCCGAGGACCGCGAGGACGGCGTTGAACGGGTCGGCGGCTCCGACGAACCCGAGTCCGACGTCACGCCAGCCGAACCCGATGTGCTGCCAGAGCTCGCCCACCGTCGACGACAGGGGCAGGAGCCCACCACCGGTGATGAACGAGGCGCCGAGGAGCGGGGCGAGGATCGCGGCACCGAGGACGGCGGCGGCGAGGACGACCCAGGCGCCTCCGCCGGAGAAGAAGCGCAGGTCGCGCTCCTCACCGATGAACCCGATCTGCGTCGCCTCCCTCGCGAGGGCGCGTTTCCGCCGCACTTCGTCGAGTCGCATGCGCAGGCCGGCGATGCTGGACCACCCGAGCGTCCGGTTCTTCGCGAGCTGGCGACGCGCGTTCTGGACCTTGGTCCCGGAGAAGGCGACCGCGAAGGCCGCGGACAGCTCGCCGAGCACGAGCTCGGGCTGCTTCTTCACGAAGTGGCCGATGACCCGCAGGATGGCGAGCGGCACCAGGCTGAGCCAGTGCACGGGGACCATGATCCCCGGCGCGTAGACGAGTCGGCGGTGCAGCTGGGCTGCGCGGGCCTGGCGGTGTCGGCGACGGCGAGCACCCAGTCGGTTCGACCAGGAGGGTCCGGCGATGCCCTCCCCCGCCGAAGCGACGCGTGCCGTCGGCACGACCGCGACGAGGAATCCGGCGAGACGGGTCCTGATGCAGAAGTCGAGCGCGTCGTCGGCGACGAGCGCCTGGTCGAAGCCGCCCAACTGGTCCCACAGCTGATGGCGCACGAGCATGCCGGCAGGGCCGACGGCCATGACGTCGTTCATCGTGTCGTGCTGGGCCTGGTCGAGCTCGTCCTCGACCACCGGGACCGCGGCACCGAGCGAGGTGATGGTCTCGCCGTAGCGACGGAGGAAGGAGGCGTCGTCCCAGTCGAGGATCTTCGGACCGGCGACGCCGACCGACGGTGAGACCTCGAGGGCGCCGAGCAGTGCGGCGAGCGCGGTGGGTTCCGGCGCGGTGTCCTCGGAGAGCAGCCAGAGCATCTGCTCGGCGTCCTCGGGCTGGTCGGTGACCCGGACGCCGGCCGCGACGGCCTGCGCGAAGCTGAGGTCCTCGGACGAGGTCACGAGCTTCATTCCGGGGACCCGGCTGAGTTCGGCGATCGTCGCTTCGCTACTGCGGGTGGCGACGGCGATGATCCCGTCCGCCGGACGGGTCTGGGCACTGAGGGCGTCGAGCGTGCGTGCGAGCGACGCTGAGCCGTCACGCACCACGAGGATCGCCGTTACTCGGGGAGACATCGGAATCAGACTAAGCGGGCGAGCGCGGAAGGCCGGGAACCGGACGGGCGCGCCCCGGATCGGGCAGGCTGCGCGTAGCGGACGGGCGGGTGAAGTGGGTCGGTCGACCGGTCAGACGGCGCGCTTGCGGAGCTTGCGACGCTCGCGCTCGGAGAGGCCGCCCCAGATGCCGAAGCGCTCGTCGTTGGCCAGCGCGTACTCGAGGCACTGTGACTTGACGTCGCAGCTCGTGCAGATCCGCTTGGCGTCGCGCGTGGAGCCGCCCTTCTCCGGGAAGAAGGCCTCAGGGTCGGTCTGGGCGCAGAGTGCGTCCGTCTGCCAGGAGAGCTGGGTGTCGTCCTCGCCGTCGGCAGCCGGCTGACGGACGCCGGGCACTCCCAGATTGACCGGATCGACGAACCAGTCGTCGGGTACCCCGGCACGATACTCAGGAATTGCCATACCGTCTCCCCAACTGCTCGTACCCTGCGCCACGCGGCGCGATACATAATTACACCCTTGTAGTTATGGTCGAGTCAAGTCGCACATCGTAAAGCCTCAATCACGAGGTGAGGGTTCGCGACGCGCCGCGTGTCACCTGAACTGGGTGACGGGAACGATCGCGCCCCCGATCGAGGTCAGGAGGCGGCGCGGCGCGCCCGCCACGCGCTCTCCACCATCTGCCGGAGGTCATGACGCATCCGCCAGTCCAGATCGCGAGCGGCGAGCGCTCCCGACGCGACGATCCGTGCGGGATCACCGGCACGCCGCGGCATGATCTCGGGCGTGAAGTCGATGCCCGTGACCTCGGCCATGGCGGTCATGATCTCCCCGACGCTCGACCCGTCGCCGCTGCCGAGGTTGTAGGCCGCCTCGAGGGGCTCGCCGGCGTCGAGGCGCTTCGCCGCGGCGACGTGGGCGGCGGCGAGGTCGGCGACGTGCAGGTAGTCGCGGACGCAGGTGCCGTCGGGGGTCGGGTAGTCATCCCCGTTGATCCGCGGCGTGCGACCGGCGAGCAGCGCGTCGAACACGAGGGGGAACAGGTTGTGCGGACTGGTGTCGTAGACCTCGTCCGTCCCGGAACCGACGACGTTGAAGTAGCGCAGCGAGGTGTGACGCAGCCCGGTCGCGACGCCCTGGTCACTGAGCAGCCACTCGCCGATGAGCTTCGACTCCCCGTAGGGCGACTCCGGGGCCTTGGGCGTGTCCTCCGTGACGAGGTCGACGTCCGTGGTCCCGTACACCGCAGCACTCGAGGAGAAGACGATGCGCTCCACGCCGTGCTCCTCCATGGCTCCGAGCAGCATCGCGGTCGCCGTGACGTTCTGGGCGTAGGTGTGCAGCGGGCGCTGCACGGAGACGCCCGCGTACTTGTATCCGGCGACGTGGACCACACCGCTGAGCTCGAACTCCGAGAACGCCCGCTCCAGCACCGAGCCGTCGAGCAGGGTGCCGCGGACGAACGGCACGTCCGCCGGGATGAAGCGCTCGTGCCCGCTGGAGAGGTCGTCGAGGACGACCACGTCGATCCCCTCGGCCTGGAACGCTCGAACCACATGGGCGCCGATGTACCCGGCCCCGCCCGTCACCAGCCACGTCACGATGCTTCCTCCAGGGAGTCCTCCATCTGCCGTGCTGCAGACGGAGTGACCAGACTACTGGAGGCGCGTGCGTCGGACGGCGGGGCGAGTGGGGACACGGCGATAGCCGTCGGTCAGGACGGCACGGAGGGTCGCTGCGGAGGCGACGACCGCGACGAGGACGATGATGAGGCCGACGACGAGTGCGATGATGGACATGTCTGGAACTCTATGAATGGCGAAAAACTGCCACCAGTGGCAGGATGGGCGTACAGCAGCACATTTCTGCCAAATCGATCACCCGGAGGTCCCATGCTGTCGAAGGTCGCCCTCCTCGCCATCCCGGGGCTGCAGCCGTTCGAGTTCAGCGTCGTCTGCGAGGTCTTCGGCATCGACCGATCGGACCAGGGCGGCCCTGCATTCGACCTCCGCATCGTCACGAAGGACCCCGGTCCGGTCCGGATGAACCTGAGCGACGACGGTGCGCGCGGCTTCGACATGATCGTCGACGACGACCTGTCCTTCGCGGCCGAGGCGGACCTCGTGGTAATCACCGGTCGTGGTGGATCGCGCGGCGGACCGGTCGACGAGGCCTACCTCGACGTCTTGCGAGCGGCCGAGGCGCGCGGTGCCTGGGTGCTGAGCGTGTGCAGCGGATCATTCGTCCTCGGTCACGCAGGACTGCTCGACGGTCGCCGGAGCACCACCCACTGGATGTACACGAGCGAGCAGCAGACGATGTTCCCGGGCACCACCGTCGACCCCGACGTGCTGTTCGTCGAGGACCGCAAGGTCATCACGGGCGCAGGAACCGCTGCCGGCATCGACGCGTGTCTGCACCTCGTACGACAGGAGTACGGCGCGGCGAGCGCGAACGTCATCGCCCGCCGGATGGTCGTCCCGCCGCAGCGCGACGGCGGGCAGGCGCAGTACGTCCTCTCCCCCGTCGCGGCACAGCAGTGCGAGTCCCTGGCACCGGTCGTCGACTGGATGCTCGACCACCTCGCCGAGGACCTGCCCATCGGGCGTCTCGCACGGCAGGCACACATGTCGGAGCGGACCTTCGCTCGCCGCTTCCGCTCGGAGCTCGGCAGCACGCCTGCCGCCTGGCTGAACCGGCAACGCCTGTTCCGAGCCCAGGAGATGCTCGAACGCACCGACCACGGTGTCGAACGGATCGCCGCGGACACCGGGTTCGGCACCGCGGCCGTCCTCCGTCACCACTTCGACCGCGTCCTCGGCACCACGCCCGCCGCCTACCGGCGCAGGTTCGGGGTCCGGGAGAGCGCCTGAGCCGCGTGGATCGGACCAATCGGCCGGGCGGTCAGCCCTGGGTGGTCGCCAGGAAGAGGGTCCCCGTCCCGGAGAAGCGCAGCTCCGCCTCGTCGGGCGTGATGAAGGCGTAGCCACCTCGACCGAGCTCGATGGACGAGGTCGCTCCGTCGATCGTCACCGAGCCGTCGGTGACGATCGCGATCCCGGGCCCGGGGAGTCGGAACGACGACTCCTGCTCGGCCGGCCCATCGCTCAGGTCCACCCGCAGCAGCTCGAAATCCGGCACGTCCGGCACGAAGAGGCTGAGCCCCCCGCCCAGGTCCGTCGGGGTGAGCCACGGCACCGGCCGAGGCTCGAACTCCAGGACCTCGAGGAGTTCGGGCACGTCCACGTGCTTGGGGGTGAGCCCGCCCCGTAGGACGTTGTCGCTCGCGGCCATGAGCTCGACACCGATGCCGCGGAGGTAGGCGTGGATGTTGCCCGCCGGGAGGTAGAGCGCCTCCCCCGCTCGCAACGTGACGAGGTTGAGCAGCAGCGCGACCGCGACGCCGGGATCGCCGGGATACTCCTCCGCGAGTCGTCCGACCAGGGCACGCTCCGCGTCGAACGCACCAGAACCGGGAGCCGCGGCGGACACGACGAGGGCGTCGAGCAGCCCGCCGGGGAGCTGTTCGAGCAGGACCCGGACGGTGTCGCGGAGCCCGTCGGGGGCGGCCACCATCCCCCGGAGCAGGTTGATGCGCGCCGCAGCAGCCGGATCGGGCGCCGAGGCCACCAGCTCGATGAGCAGGGCGTCGGTCGCGGCCAGCTCGCGGAACCCGCAGAGCGCCTCGAAGCCGTCCCGGAGCGCGACGATGAGCTCCGGCTTGTGCAGGGCGTCCTTGTAGTTGCGGTGCGGGGCGTCGATCGGCACGCCTCGCGCGTTCTCGGCGGCGAACCCCGCGGCGGCCCTCCCGAGATCGGGGTGGGCCTGCAACGAGAGCGGATGGGCCGCCGCGAGGACCTTGAGGAGGAACGGCAGCGAGCCTCGTCCGCCGAGCGCGGTGGGATCCGCGGCGAGCCAGCGCTCGAGGTCGGCGTGTCCTCCCACCGTCGACGGATCCGCGATCGGCGTCGGGGCCCCGGGGTGTGCACCGAGCCAGAGTTCCGCCTCCGGACGTCCTGAGGGCTCGGACCCGAGCAGCTCCGCGATCGCGGTCGGCGACCCCCACGCGTAGTCACGAGGAGTGGCACGGAGCGGCACGAACATGGTGGGGCCCTTTCGACGGACGAGATGACGCGCCAGCCGGACCCTGGGGCCGCTTGGCGTCGTCCTACAAGCCGCGCGACGCGGTCGCCCGGCACCATGGACCAAACTACCAAGCCGCTGTCGATGCCGAGCACACCTGCTTAGGCTTGCGGAGACGCCGATCCGGCGCCAGCGGACGCAATGGAGCAACGGACCATGATCTTCGAACCCCTCGCCAGCGACTTCTACGGCTTCGAGAGCCTCCTGACGGCCCCCGAGCAGGAGGCCATCGCCCGGCTCCGCGCCTGGGCCGAGACCGAGGCGAAGCCGATCGTGAACGAGTACTGGGAGCGGGCGGAGTTCCCGAAGCACCTCATCGCCCCGCTGCTCGAGCTCGACGTCGCCCGATGGGCCTGGCCCCAGACGACCCCGTTCGAGAACAGCGCCGTGTTCCGCGGCCTCGCGTCGATGGAACTGTCCAGGATCGACGCGTCCATCTCGACCTTCGTCGGGGTGCAGGACGGACTCACGATGGGATCGATCAGCGAATGCGGCTCGCAGGAGCAGCAGGACGAGTGGCTGCCCAAGCTCGCGTCGGGTGAGGTGCTCGGCGCGTTCGGGCTCACGGAACCCCAGTCCGGCTCGGACAGCGCGCAGGGGCTCCGGACCACGGCCACCCGTGACGGCGACGACTGGATCCTCTCGGGCTCGAAGCGGTGGATCGGCAACGCGACCTTCAGCGACATCACCATCATCTGGGCGAAGGACACGGCCGACGGCCAGGTGAAGGGGTTCATCGTCCCCACCGACTCCCCCGGATACTCCGCGATGAAGATCGAGGGGAAGATCAGTCTGCGCATGGTGCAGAACGCCGACATCACCCTCGACGAGGTGCGGGTGCCGGAACGCCTCCGGCTCCAACACGCGAACTCCTTCCGCGACACCGCGAAGGTCCTCCGCCTCACGCGGGCCGGCGTGGCCTGGTCGAGCGTCGGCGTCGCCGTCGGTGCCTACGAAGCGGCGGTCGCCTACGCGAAGGAGCGGGTGCAGTTCGGCAAGCCCATCGCCGGCCACCAGCTGATCCAGGACCTCCTCTCGAAGTGCCTCGGCAACATCACCGCGTCGATGGCGATGTGCGTCCGCGTCTCGCAGATGCTCGACGAGGGCACGCAACGCGACGAGCACTCGGCCCTCGCGAAGGCCTTCTGCACGGCCCGCATGCGCGAGACCGTCGCCTGGGCTCGCGAGATCATGGGCGGGAACGGCATCGTGCTCGACTACCACGCCGCCCGGTTCTTCGCGGACGCCGAAGCGCTCTACAGCTACGAGGGCACGCGCGAGATGAACGCCCTCATCGTGGGACGGGCCATCACCGGCACCGCGGCGTTCGTCTGATCGACCGTCCGGGGCAGGGCGTCGGTCCTGGCGGCAGCCGCTACCCTGGGGGCACGATGCTGCCGACCGAACCCGCCCCGCCCCGCCCGCCGGCGACGCTGACCACGCGTGCGATCGTCGTCCGACACGTGGCCGTGTTCGCGACGTTCGCGGTGCTCGCCGGAACGTTCTGGACGAACCTGTTCACGATCTGGGGCTACACGGCGGTCGCCCTCCTGGCCGGTGGGGCGGCGCTCGCCTGCATGGTCGTCGTCCGTCCCAGGTGGCAGCGCACCAGGATCCCCTGGTCGCTCGTCGGCTACGGGGCGTTGGCGGTCGTGTCCCTCGCCTGGTCCGCCTATCCGAGCGGCACCGCGGCGACGCTCCTCGGCGCGGCCCTCTGCACGATCCTCGGGCTGACCCTCGCCACCTGCTTCGCCTGGCCGGAGGTCCTCCGGGTCCTCGGACGCGCCGTGACCTGGCTGCTCGCCCTGTCCCTCCTCTTCGAGCTGTTCGTGGCTGCGGTCCTCCGTCACCCGCTGCTCCCGAACTTCTACGCGGGTGACTCGGCCGACCCGCCGCTGCTCGACTACTGGTCGCGTGAGCTCCTCTTCTCCGGTGGGCGCATCCAGGGCATCTCCGGGAACGCCAACCTGCTCGCCGTCGTCGCCCTCCTCGGGATCATCGTGTTCGGCGTCCGGCTGGCGGCGCGTCGCGAGCAGCACGCGGCGGCGGGCATCGCCGGCCCGGAGCGGCGATGGACACTGATCCTCCGACTGGCGCTCTCGGTGGCCATGTTCCTGCTGAGCTTCTCGACCACGATCCTGCTGGCGGCGGTGGTCACCGCTGTCGTCCTGGCGTCGGCCCTCGCCATCCGGCGCGCGAGTGGCCCAGCAGCCCGCACGCCCGTGTACCTCGCCATCGCCGGTGTCGCCGTCGTCGGGGCCGTGGTGGCGGTCGCCTTCCGCACGCAGCTGCTCGGCCTCCTCGGGAAGAGCCCCGACCTCACCGGTCGTCTCGACATCTGGGCCACGGTCTGGCGCCTCATCGAACAACGGCCGGTCGTCGGTTGGGGGTTCTCGAGCCCCTGGGCACCGTGGGAGCCGCTCTTCACCGATCTCGTCATCCGGCGCGGCGTCCGGCAGCTGCAGGCCCACAACGCGTGGCTCGACGTGTGGTTCCAGCTCGGGGTCGTCGGCCTCGTCCTGTTCGCCGCGGTCGTCCTGTCGATGTTGACCCGCACCTGGTTCCTCGCCGTCGACCGGCCGCGAGTGGACCTGGACGCGCACCGACCGTACACGGCACTCTCGCTGGCACCCGTCCTCATCGCGGTCTCGCTCGTCGTCCAGTCCGTCGCCGAAAGCCGACTGCTCATCGAGTCCGGGTGGGTCCTCCTCGTCCTCCTCGTCGTCAAGACCAAGCAGGAGCCGGCCTGGCCCGTGACCGACACCGGTGGCCCGGCCGAGCGAGCATCCACGCCCCGACGCGACCACCTCAGCCGGTGAGCGCGGCGTGAGACCGGCCGACTTCGACACGTTCTCCGCCGCGGCGCGCGTCCTGTCCTCCGCGCCGGTCGCCGCCGCCTTCGCGACCATCGCCATCGGGACCGCCTTCGGCGAACACCTCGTCACGAGCCTCATCGGCGGCGCCGGCTTCAGTGCCATGCTCGCCGGTCTCGCGGCCATCGGCACCGGGATCCTGCTGGCGCGGCTGCCCATCATCGAGTGGCGTGGGCTGCTGCCCATCTCGGTCCTGCTCTTCCTCGCGTGGAGCGCGCTCTCGATCGCCTGGAGCGCCACGCCACTCGCGACCTGGCCGGCGATCGGCGAGCAACTCGCCTGGGCGTTCGTCGCGATCGTGATCGCCCTCACCCGGGACACGATCCAGATCGTGCGTGCGACGGGGACCGCGTTCCGAGCGCTACTCGGTGCCTCGCTCGCGCTCGAAGTGCTGAGCGGGGTCCTCATCGACACGCCGCTCCCGTTCCTCGGGATCAGCGGCAACCTCGCCCTCGGCGGACCGCTCGAGGGCGTGTTCGGTTCGCGGAGCGCGCTCGGGATCGCGGCACTGATCGGGCTCGTCACCTTCGTCGTCGAGTGGCGGACCAGGTCGGTGCGTCACGGGGTGACGATCGGATCGATCGCGCTCGCGGCCGGCCTGATCCTCGGGACGCGCTCGCCGAGTATCGCGCTGCTCGCCGGTACCCTCGGGATCGCCACCGCCGTCCTCTACGTCTTCCGGCAGCTTCGACCGGAACTCCGTCGGATGTGGCAGTTCGTCCTGCTCGCGGTGCTGGCACTGGTGGCGGTCGTCGGCTACTTCAACCGTGCCGAGGTGTTCCGGCTCTTCGGACTGGGGCTCGAGATCGAGCAGCGGTACGCCCTGTGGCAGGAGACGATGCGGCGACCGGCCGCGAGTGAACTCAACGGGTGGGGTTGGACCGGCGGCTGGGTGGCGGACGCGGTCCCCTACCGACTCATCGACGCGAGTCTCGGCCGGGTGAACGACTCGGCGCTGAACGCCTACCTGGACGTCTCCCTGCAACTCGGACTGATCGGGCTCGTCCTCTTCCTCCTCCTCGGCGGTCTGGCGCTCGTCCGGACCTGGTTCGTGGCCACCAACCGTCGGAGTGTCGTGCACGTGTGGGCTGCGCTCATCGTCGTGACCCTGCTCGCGTCCGGGGCCGCTGAGAGCAGCCTCCTCACGAGCGGCGGTTGGCTCCTCCTCGTGGTCTGCGCGGTCCTCGGTGCCGGCGGGCTCAGTTGGCGCCACAAGCTGCCCGAGCGGTGACCGCCGGCCGTCACCGCGCGTCCGCCCCCGGGGCGACGACCGCGCGGACCGTCCGGGCCAGGATCCCGATGTCGGTGGCCGCCGACCAGTTCTCGACGTAGTACAGGTCGAGATCGACCGAGTCGTCCCAGGAGAGGCTGGACCGCCCGCTGACCTGCCAGAGGCCGCTCATGCCGGGTTTGACGAGGAGACGCCGACGGGCGAGCAGGTCGTACCGCTCGACCTCCCAGTCGCGGTGCGGTCGCGGCCCGACCAGGCTCATCGAACCGCCGAGCACGTTCAACAGCTGCGGCAGTTCGTCGAGCGAGTACTTCCGGAGGATGCGGCCGACGGGGGTCACCAGCGGGTTGTGCTCCGGCTTGGTGAGCAGC